>JAAEQF010000136.1 GCA_024231695.1 FCB group bacterium | reverse complement strand
TAACTGGTTAGATTTGGATGTGATGAGTGATGCGGGGATCAATTGGGCGGATATGGATGTGATGAGTGATGGCGGGATCAATTGGTTAGATCTGGATGTAATGAGTGATGCGGGGAGCAACTGGCTGGATATGGATGTGATGAGTGATGTGGGAATGAACTGGACGAGCATCAATGATCTGAGTGATGCGGGGATCAACTGGCTGGATATGGATGTGATGAGCGATACAGGGATCAACTGGGCGGATCTGGATGTGATGAGTGACGCGGGCGTGAACTGGACGAGCATTAATGATATGAGCGATGCAGGGATCAATTGGGTTGATCTGGATGTGATGAGTGATACGGGGATCAATTGGGTTGATCTGGATGTGATGAGTGACGCAGGGATCAACTGGCTGGATGTGGATGTGATGAGTGATACGGGGATCAATTGGCTGGATGTGGATGTGATGAGTGATGCGGGGATCAATTGGGTGAGCGTGGGAGATATGAGTGATGCGGGTATCAACTGGGTGGATG
>JAAEQF010000135.1 GCA_024231695.1 FCB group bacterium | reverse complement strand
TATCGGTGATGCGGTTTACCTGATCAATTATATCTTCAAGAGCGGCCCGGCGCCCTGTTCGGCCTGTCAATAAATCGAGACCGGCTTGCTACAAATATTAGGGGCGGAGAATCATCTGATTTCTCCGCCCGGTATTTTTTATATCTATCTGCGAATCTGAAGTGAAGCTTGTTTATTCCTGTTTGGCTTTATTCTTGTCCCCGCGAAGCATTGATAATTTCAAAAACGGCGGGGTGACCAGGGTGGTGATGATGACCATGATAACTACGGCCGAGAAGGTTCCGCCGGAGACAATCGCTTTGCCGTCATACATCAATTTGGCTCCGATACCGGCGAAAATCAGTCCGACCTCGCCGCGAGGGATCATGCCCAGACCAATGGCGATACGATTGATGCTTTTGTCGAAGATGGCCAGCGAGCAAACCTGTTTGCCCAGGATGGCGGCAAAGGACAATACTCCGGCAAAGAAAAGAATATTCAATTGACCGAAAGTACTCATATCGACCATCATACCCATGCGAACAAAGAAAATCGGCACCAGAAAAGCGGCAATTGGGGCGATTAATTCATCGACTCCTTTTTCACCCCGGTCGGTATAGGTCTTGTAATGGACTCGGTCAAGGATAAGTCCGGCGGCAAAGGCACCGACGATTGGAGCCAGCCCGATCATGTTGGCCAGATAGGCAAGGGTGAAGCAGATCAGCAGGGCGAGGGTCAGAAGCATCCCTTTGACCTGCATTTTAGATCCGAATTTGAAAACCCGAGGGGAGAGGTAATGACCGAGGGCCAGAGCCGCAACCACAAAACCCACCGCCTTGGCTACGATGATCAGGATACCGCCGGAACTGAGTACTCCGCCGCCGTCGGCGGCCGAGATGATGCCGGCTACTACGGCCAGAATGACCAGACCCATGATATCATCGATAACTGCCGCTCCGAGGATGATTTTGGCTTCCCGAGTGCGGATTTTGCCGATGTCTTTGAGCACTCGGGCAGTGATTCCCACCGATGTCGCGGTCAAGGTAGCCCCTATGAAAATATGGACATAAGTCGATTCATGTGGCAAAAACCAGACGCCCACTCCCCAGCCCAGAAAGAACGGAACGACCACGCCGAAAGTGGCGACCATGAATGAGGCCAGGCCGACTTTCATCATTTCACCAATCGATGATTCCAAGCCGACTTCAAAGAGCAGGATAATAACGCCGATCTCAGCCAGAACCTCGAGGGTGGTAGATTGTTTAAACGGTTCGAAAACATCAACGCCGACCAGCATCATGTTGCCGATAATCATACCGATGATTAGTTCACCCAGCACGGCCGGCTGATTCATCCGTTCCACCATGTCGCCGCCGAGTTTGGCAGCCAGAAGAATTACAATTAGCCCCAGAAGAACCTCTGCCACTTCGCCCGACCCATGTCCTTCGGAATCACCGGACGCAAAAACGGCCGTCGCCCAGAAGATCAGAACGACCGAAAAGATAAGCATCAGTCTTTTGCTGGTTAGAAATCTCGACATCTCCCCTCCAGAATTAAAACCCGTTGCCAAGCAAAGAATATACAGCTATTGAGTATCATTACAAGTTAAATATTGACCGGTGGAAATCGTATAATTGACTGAAGGAGTTGATTCTCGAAACGGTTATTATGCGATGACCAAAGCAATGGTTTGACTTCTATCCGGCCGTTTCGTACATTGCCTCAGCTATGGATAATGAGATAAATAATCAGGAAATACGCCACGCGATGGTGGCCGGTAGTTTTTATCCCCGCAGGCCGGAGGAACTGACTCGCCAATTGGCCGAGATGTTCAGCAAGGCCAAGAGACGGGTTTTCAACGGGTCAATACGAGCGATTATCGCTCCACATGCCGGTTATCAATATTCCGGGCAAATTGCCGCCGATGCCTACAAGCAAATCGAAGGCGAAGAATTCGATACGGTGGTGGTTGTGGCTCCTTTTCATGGTTTTTTCAAAGGGGTTTCGGTTTTCTCCGGCGACAGTTACGAGACTCCGCTGGGATTAATCGAAATCGATAAAAACCTGTCGGCTCGTATGGCTGACAGACACCCGACGGTCTATGCCTCCACCGTCGGCCATACCGGTTCCGGTGGTCGAGGAGAGCATTCGCTTGAGGTCCATCTTCCGTTTCTGCAGATTGTCCTTGGCAAATTCAAACTGGTGGCCATGATCATGGGCGATCAGGAGGAATCGACTATTCGGGCTACGGCCGAGGTCCTGGCGGCCGCAATCAAAGGTTCCAACACACTTATCGTGGCTTCAACCGACCTGTCTCATTTTCATCCTGACAAGCAGGCGCGCACGATGGACAAGGCTTTCGAGAAAGCTTTGAGCGCCTATGATACCAACCGTATTCTCGAAGTAATTTCCAAGGGTAAAGCTGAAGCCTGCGGATTCGGACCGGTGGCGGCAGTGATCGAGGCCACCAAACGAATCGGCGGCGAGGAAGCGGAGATTGTCAGTTATGACACCTCCGGGACAGCCACGGGCGATTTTTCCGATGTCGTCGGCTATTTATCGGCGGTTGTGATTGGCAAAAAGGAAGCGCCCAAAAGACGGCCGACAATGGGCACGCCATTGCCTCAAAGACGATCCGGATACAGCGACGAGGAACGGCTGTTCCTGTTGAAACTGGCCAAATCGGCGGTGGAGAGCCGGGCTCGCGGCGAAGGTTTTGTAATACCGACTCCGCCGACG
>JAAEQF010000134.1 GCA_024231695.1 FCB group bacterium | reverse complement strand
ATTTGGTGGCTGTCGTAACCAACGGTACGGCTGTTTTGGGACTGGGCAATATCGGCGCTTTGGCCGGTAAGCCGGTTATGGAAGGCAAAGGCGTCCTCTTCAAAAGGTTTGCCGATATCGACGTTTTTGATATTGAGCTGAACACCGAAGATCCGCAGGAGATAATCAAAGCCTGTCAACTTCTGGAACCGACATTCGGCGGAATCAACCTTGAGGATATCAAGGCCCCGGAATGCTTCATCATTGAGGAGACCCTCAAGAAAGAGCTAAATATACCGGTCTTCCACGACGACCAGCACGGCACGGCCGTGATCTCAGCGGCCGCCTTGGTGAATGCTTTGGAATTGGTCGGCAAAGATATCGATAAAATCAAGATGGTTGTCTCCGGTGCCGGAGCGGCCGGTATCGCCTGTACCAAATTGTATTGTTCGCTGGGTGTCAAGCACGAAAATATTCTGATGGTCGATTCCAAAGGCGTGATCTACAAAGGCCGGGGTGATAAGTTCAATAAGTACAAACAGGAATTTGTAGCTGAAACCGATTGCCGATCTCTGGCTGATGCCATGGTCGATGCCGATGTATTTGTCGGCGTCTCGCTGAAAGATTTGGTCACCAAGGATATGGTCAAAAGTATGGCCAAGGATCCGATTATTTTCGCCATGGCTAACCCTGATCCGGAAATCAGCTATGAAGACGCTCTGGAAGCTCGCAGTGACGTAATT
>JAAEQF010000133.1 GCA_024231695.1 FCB group bacterium | reverse complement strand
GCGGGCGGCCACGGCGGCCGGAAATTTGCAGTTCACCACGCTCCCCTCGGGGGCATTCAGGGAGATGGGCGCCGCACAACCGTCGTTGTTGGGGATATCAGGATCAAACATGCTCTTCATGGCCATGTGCACATAGGCATAAGTGAAATTGAGGACCACATTCCCTCCCCAATCCACCTGGGGGGAGGACCCCTCCATATCAACCGTGATGTCGTCCCCTTTTACCTCAACGCACACCTTGATGACCACGTCCTCCTTCCCCTCCATCTGCTCAACCATGCCTTGGGCCCGGTACATGCCGTCCGGGACTTTTCCGATGGCCTCCCGCATGCTCCTTTCCGTGCGGCCGATAATCTCGTCGGCCAGGTCACCCAGCCCCTCCAACCCATACTCATCCAGCATCTGTGCGATCTTTTCCGCGCAAACATGATTGGCCGCTATCTGGGAGCGGATGTCGCCTATGACCTCATCGGGGGTGCGCACGTTCCAGCGGATCATGTCAATGAGGGCCTGGTTCGGAACGCCCCCCTCTTCGAGTTTGACG
>JAAEQF010000132.1 GCA_024231695.1 FCB group bacterium | reverse complement strand
TTAGCTCATTTAAGTTTTTGTTCAATGCAATTCCCGATGTGCCCATAGTAATTAAAGTGGCTTCGGGATGCGGGTATTTCAGGTCGTTATGCTGAAGGGCAAGCTCATAGAGGTCGCTTAATATAACGTCGAGCCGAATCTTTTTTCGCCTTAATCGGTTGATAACCCAATTCCATAAAAGCCCACGATGAGGAGCAAGAAACAGCGAGAACAGAACAATAGCACTGATGCAGAGCACAATAGTAGGACCGGTCGGCATTTTGGAAGTAGTACTTGATATCACCGCGCCGCTAACGCCTGCAAACGCTCCGAATAATGCCGAAAGAAAAATCATCCATCCAAGTTTATCCGTCCATTGTCTGGCGGCGGAACCGGGAGCTACTATCATAGCGCTCATCAATACAACTCCGACAGTTTGCAATCCGATAACGATTGCTATAACCAGAAGAGTGGTCAGGATAATATCAAGGAATCTGACCGGAAAGCCGATACTTGCCGCAAAATCGGG
>JAAEQF010000131.1 GCA_024231695.1 FCB group bacterium | reverse complement strand
TCCGCAGGCAACGTGGGTCGTTATCCGTGGATGGCCTACGATACTCTGGGGCAGCGGTCCTTCAGCTACCAGGATGTTGATCGCTCATCACTTGAGTTTGCCGGGTTTGTAGAACCGTTGTTTTCCTGGCAGTTTGAGCAGATAGATGAACAGGGCAGTCCAATGCAGCCATCAATTGGTTTCGATTCCGAAGGCTCTCTATTAGCATCGTATCATGATGATGCAATTGGATGGCTTAAGTTAGCCAGTCGCAATTTGGGAATATGGAATACGCAAACCGTGGATTCTTCAGGTGATGTCGGAGGAGGTAGTTCACTACCGCGCTCTGTGACGGATTCATCTCGTATGATCAGCTACTACGATGCGACTCATGGTTATCTAAAAATAGGGATTTCAAGTACATTGGAGGCCTCGATTGTGCAAGTTGTTCCAGATCCAGTCATATTTATTTCCCCAGCTGGCAGCATTGTCTATCAAGTCAAGCTACAGGACCAAAGCGGTCAACCTCTGCAGGGGTGGTGGGATATTCAACTTGATTTTACAGCTGTTACAGGTGTTACACCTTGCCCGGATGGTTTTCCTTGGCCACTCATCACAACACCAGGGCCGTCTGATTCTAATGGAATCGTACGGTTCTACTTGCCATTAATTGGATGCTCGAGTGAACGTGTTGCGGTAACCTCGTTTGGCGACACGGTAGCATTGGTCCCAATTAGGTCGCTCGATCAAAACGGAAGTTCATATGTTTCCGCTCACGACTTCGTTGGTCACGAGTGTAATGACTACGACAACGATGGCCTGATTACAAACAATGATTGGACAGTTTTCAAGAACCATATTGGCGAAACCTGCTTGTCGGACCCGTACGATTTCGTTTCAATTAATTTGTACACTATTCCGGGTCCATCCGATATTTATCAGGGTGACACAATCCAGGTGTGTGCCTCATTTGTGAATACGTTCGGCTGCGCCCTCCAACTTGATTCCGTTATATTTAGTTCGGCTCATTGGGGAATTGCACATCAATTCTCTGAATTTGCCCGAGCGGCACAGATTCCAATTCCAGCACGCGATACGCTTATCATTTGCGAACCATTTGCTGTGCCAATGGATGGTCATGGGTGTTTCTCTATCGATGCTTATGTTGGATTGCCTGTTCCCTATGAGAAGCAGGGAAATCTGGCGGCGATCAGTCAGGCAGACTCTGTTATCTACGGAGTTCGAACTGATCCCCTCGGAGTCTTCGAATTGTATATTGGACTTACATCAGGACAGGACTTCGTCTCGATCGTCTTTGATACTCTTTCTGAGGAAGAAGACTACTCCAAAATGCGATTCATGGGGCTAACGGCCCAGGATATGCGCATGCTCGCAGGGCTTCCGAATGAGGAAATTGTATTGCTTCTACAGTCCGATCTTGCTGCAGAAGCTGCTTTCCTTGGGGAGACGGGATTCCCGGAATTTGAGGGGACAGAAAGTCAACGCCAAATCCTCGCTCGCCAATCCGAAATTCTGTCTTTCATTAGGAATCGTTCCGGAGTTTCGTCATCCGGATTGCTAAGGGACACTTGTGAAAATGTATGCCCGCCTTCAGATTGGGAGTGCTCACCCTCATGGGTGCCCGAATTTAATTTTCTCGAATGCTGTATTGCCCATGATGGCTGCTTTGAAGATGTATGTAATAGCAGTTGCCTTGCCTGCAATGCGGAGTTGTATTGGTGTATATTAGAAAAATTGTCATTGGGTGGTTACCCACCAGACCAAGCAAAGGCTATAGCAGACATATATTTAGTTGCAACATCAACTGTCGGTTGCTGGATGTTCCATAGGTGCAAAGCATGCCGTTGTTCGGACCAGCAGCCTGATCCAGGAAATCGAGTGCAAAGAAACGTTGACGCCCGATCTCGTTTACAGCGAAGCTGGCCTAAGTCGGCCTTTGCGATGGATGATAGTAATAAAGAAGGTAAATCAACTCTAATTTCAGATTTGAGACAAACTGCCCAAAGTGGAATTGCTACGGACTCCATAACAAGAATGATTGTACCCATTGGGACTGATGAGGGCGACAAATTAATGATTTCTTTCGTCAGGCTTCTTCCTGAAGGCTGGAGCTGTAATGTTGATTTACCACAAATCGTGGTTCCACCTGATACTATGGTTATTGAAATATACCACCCTGACGGGATTAGCCCCGGCGATACGGGCTTGGTATCGGTGCAGGCCAGCCACATGGACGAAACATACGCAGGCGAAGCAGAATTACTCGTTTACTGGGTACACGTTTGCGGTGATGCAAATGGAGACGACGCAATTAACGTAGGTGATGCCGTGTATCTTATAAACTACATCTTCAAAAGTGGTCCTGCTCCAGAGCCTTTAGAAGGGGGAGAGACCAACTGCGATGGGGCGATTAATGTTGGCGATGCTGTTTATCTGATAAATTACGTATTCAAGAGTGGCCCAGAGCCGTGTTGTCCTTAAATAACGTAACGATGTAGGAATCGACAAAAACGGCAAAATCAGAGAAGATGCGCTACTAAAATAGAGCCGGTATTAGTTAGCAAAATGCAAAATAGGGGCTGGTTTCGTCGGCCCCTTTTGCGATGAATCAATTGTATTGTAATGGCTTACGCCGCTGAGTTTTCGACGACCCAGTTGCGGAAGTCGTCTCGTAGACCCCGCTTTATAATCAGATAGCCAATTCGTAAGTGCCCCATGAAGGAACTTCATTTAATATTAAGATTTATTGATCTTATGAATCTAATATACCGGATATATTATTCAGTGCAATCATTTTTTTATTGCCAAGGATTGGCCGCAACTTGACATTGGTTGTTTAACGCTTACAGGGTACATTCATCCTGCTGATTTATTTAAGATCACTTCTCCTGATCATCAAGCTTCTTGAGTTCCCGCAGGATGGCAAGTGGACTGGAGCCGGTTGCCAGCTTGGCAATCTTGTCCATCCGCTCCTGATCTACCTGAAACTTCTTCTCCATACGCACTTGATAAGCCTGCTGCAAAGTATCGAGTAGTTTTTCCAGTTCGTACGGTTTGGGCAGATAGCCGAAGGCGCCGAGTTTGGTGCAGTCGACTGCTGAATCGACCGATCCGTGACCGGTTAAGATTATAACCTCAATATGTTTGTGCTCCTGCTTAAGTATCTCAAGCACCTGTTTCCCATCCATCCCTGGCATCTTAAGATCCAGCAAGGCCAGATCGAATTTTTCCTGGCGCGCAATTTCGATAGCCTGCGCTCCGCGCGTGGCTGTTTTGACGTCGAAGTCCCTCATTCCCAATCGCTTGGCAATGGATTCGAGAAATTTCTCTTCGTCGTCCACAATCAACAACCTGATTTTATCTGACATGAGTCATTCCTTCCTTTACCTAAAACCCTATGTATCGCCAATAACCAAATATAGTCCATCCCCAAAGAACCGCAAACGATAATATCAGCACAATAGCGCCATGCTTAAGGAAATCGGCCAGAGTTACCAATTGTTCACCTGTTACCGGGTCCTTGGCCATAGCATAGGCGATTGCATTTGATGGCGTTCCGATGATAAGCATATGGGCGAAAGAGGATGCAAATGCGGTGGCAAAGCCGACCATCCAGGGGTGAGTACCGCTAATTGTCGCCATTGGCACCGTAATCGGACCGATAGCAGAAACGGTGGCGCCATCACTCATGAAATTGGTAGTTAATCCTGTGAACAAACTGACGGCCATGGCTAACCCGGACCCGTCGCGCATGAACTCGGGTAGAATACTGAGAAAGCTGTCGGCCATGAACAAGGCCCCGCCGGTCTCGGCCAGGCCTTTGCCCAAAGCGCTGGCGCTGGCATATAGGGCGATCACTTCCCAGTGAATTGTCGTAATATCACGCCATTTGAGTATCCGCATTATGTTTAAGGCCACCAATCCAAGAATAATCGGACCGCCCATGCCGAAAGTATCGCTGGCCCCGATCCATAGAGCAATGACGATTATCAGAACGGCGGCCGTCAGATATTCGTTTCGGTTCATCGGTCCAATCTGTTCGGATGCCTGACGTACTATGGCTGAGACATTGAGTGATTTGACTTTAAGCTGCGACCGGAAGCGCAAGTAGAAGTAGGCGCCAATGACCAGAGCCATAATCGGTACAAAGGGCATCCCGTAGGTCATCCATTCACCGAAAGTAGGGGCCACGTTGTAATCTTGTAGAATGCCCATCATTATGGCGTTTCGGCCACCGGCTGCCGGAGATCCCGGGCCTCCGGAATTGGCTGTATAGCAGAGAGTCAGAGCGAACATGATCGCCAACGCTCGATCTTTTTTTACGCCCGCCGCTCGGATCGATGTAACGTAGACCATCATGAACAAGGGCATAATGAATGCTACGAGCGCATGTTCGGACACAAGTGAGCAGGCCATGGCCAGAAGCGGCAGGAAGATAAAGAGAAGTCGCGGCAGCGTCTTGGCCGGCCCCAGTAGGAGTAACCCTATGCGCCTGTCCAACCCGGTCTTGGAGATGGCCACTGCAATTGCAAGGACCCCAAATATGAAGATGACGGCATCCTTGGCGTAGGCTTTGGCAATATCATCGGGCCGAAGAACGCCTGTAAAGTACATCAGCACGCCGACAAGCAGCGCGGTGATCCCGACCGGCACTGCTCCCGAGGCCCAGAACAGGGCGGCCACGACCAGTGTGGCCAGCATTACCCGAGCTTTCCTTGATACCTCATCGGGAGTTTGAGGCACTTTGACTTCGAGACCATTGATATCCGAGGTCGTGTTGTACATCTTGTTTTTTCGGCTATAATAATCGGCAATGGTCTCATTTTCGCTCATCTGGCGATAACCGGCAAAACCCATGTTGATGTCTGTCATCTCACCTGTCTTGGGCGCTGAGAGAATGTTCAACAGGCGTTGCGGCGCCGGGGCCAACAACATTGCCGCGAAGATCAGGGCTCCGAGAATTATTATGCCCGGGCGAGAGTTATGAGAGCCGATCAGCCATTTTCTCAGTGATCCCTTCTCGACCAGGGGGATTTCATGGCGAGCCATGACATGGGGACGGTCTTCACGGGCCGCCTCTATTGTCTCGAGCAGTATGTCCATTTCACATGGCTTCTCGAGGTAAGAAAAGGCCTCCAATCGTCCGGTTTCCATGGCCGAGGCCATGGAGCCATGCCCCGTAAGCATTATCACCTGAATGGCCGGTCTGAACTTCTTCAGCTCGGCAAGAGTCTGTTCTCCGTCAAGCCCCGGCATTTTCAGATCCAGCAGAACAATATCAATATCATTATCGCTCCGGGCGGCCTTGATTGCATACTCACCATTTCCCGCCTCTATGGTTTCGTAACCGCGCAAGTTGAGGCGTTCGGCCAAATCTGAACGAAACTTACTTTCATCATCTACAAGCAGTATCTTAGCCATACTATCAGTCCTTGCTATCGGCATTAATGGCTGTTTGTCGCATCTGTTTAGTTACCTCATCGCAAATGTCGGAAAGACGGACCAAACCGACCGGGCGGCCTTCCTGCATGACCAGGACCGATAAGGTCTGCCACACTCCCATCTGGTGTATTACTTCGCTGATGGGTGCGCTTACATCGATATGTTCTCGAATCGGGTGCATTATACTGCACACCGGCACGGCAGCCGCCCCCAGGCACATATCCGAAAAACTGCGGTGAAAAATCTCCAGGTGATCCAGGGCTGTTTGCATAATTGATTCACTCACGCCTGCTTTATCGAGTGTATCCTGGTCTTCAACAATATGGATTCGTGGTTCCAACGCTCGCAGGAAAGCCAGTTGTCCAATTTTACCGACGATCTTGCCGCTCTTATCGGCTACCAATGCGGCTTGATATGGCTGTCTGCCCGGGTCCAAACTGCGCCGGGATTCATCCAGGCGAATGACGGCATCAAACACGGTGGCCGAGGAGTCCACAATCGGGTACTCGCTCAGAGGAACCATAATGTCCCTCACACTACTAGCATTCATGTTATAAATAGCTCCTTTGAATAATCACCTTTTTTGCTTTGAGAGGAGAATCAGTGTAAAAGTAGTCCCCTCGCCCTTGGCGCTCCCTACCTCAATTTCACCACCCAACCCGCGGATGATTCCGTAACTCACGGATAATCCGAGCCCCGTGCCTTTACCCACTTCCTTGGTCGTGTAGAAGGGCATAAAGACCTTATCGAGTTGTTCGGGAGTCATGCCGCAACCTGTATCCCGGATTGAAATCAATATTTTGTTTCCGCGCCGGAATGTAATTATCTTGATTGTCCCCGGTGTGTCACCGATTGCATCGCGGGCATTATTTACAATGTTGAGAATAACCTGCTGAAGTTGATTGGCGTCGGTCCCTATTCTCGGCAGGGAGCGATCGTAATCACGATCCAGTTTGACATTCGAAACTTCGATCTCAGGCCCCAGAAGATCGTCAAGGACGCAATCTATAATGTCGTGAATGTCGTGTTCCTGCAAATCAAAGTCCGTTTTTCTGACAAAACGGAGCAGCTTGCGGGTAATATCCCGGCAGCGAAAAGCCGAACTCTGTATCGTTTCCAATCGCTCACGAAGCTCTTTCTCGCTAAGTGCATGACCAAATTGGGGATCTGTATAGTCCATGAGAAGACCGGACTCTTCGGTGATTACCGCAAGCGGGTTGTTGATCTCATGAGCGATACCGGAGGCGAGCTCGCCAACAGATGCCAGTTTCGCGGCATGTTCCAATTGAGCTCGAGTTTGATCTGTCTCTTTCTGTTGAGCCACGAGCTTACCTGCCCGATTCACAATAACAAGGACTGCCATTAGCAGTAAAGCTGCAGATACCATTAGCGATCGAGACTGTGGAGCGCTGAGAAGGGGCTGCACGCCAGAAACAGATTGCGCAATCAACGCCCAATCAGTGTTATGCATCCACCAGAATGCATAATGTCGAGAGTCTCCGTTTAGTCCAACTTCACCGAAGCCAGAGGGCTTATCGGGAGACACCGGCACGGGACATATATCAAGAGGGCGTCCGATAGTTTTCTTGACCAGCTGGTAGGCACCGGCTCGATTGATTATATAAGTTGTCACATCTCCAGCTGCCTGCTGAGATTCAATGTACTCATACATGCGTGCTGGATCAAGCGTGGCTCGAAGCACCAAGAAACGATCTCCGACTGTTCGCCT
>JAAEQF010000130.1 GCA_024231695.1 FCB group bacterium | reverse complement strand
GTTTTTTTGACATCCTTCATTTAGCCCTGAAAGTAGTTTACACCCTGATGCGCCATAGCCTTGGCGACGGCGATTCAACAAACGGCATCCGACGCCGTGCACGGGACGCGGAGCGTCCAGACTGCATTCCCACGCGGAGCGTAGGAACGAGAGTTCTAAATAAAGTGTAAACCAAGAATTGAAGGATGCCGAAAAGAGGCCAGATTCTTCTATAAAAAAAACATGCATCTTTCTGTTAGGAACGACCTCATGGTTGGGATTAAAATCAGACAAATCCCGCTGTTGTCCGCGATGCTCGGCGGGATGGAAGGTGAACTTCTCGCTATTCGTCTACGATTACGGATACGAGGTCGTAGTGCGCCTGATCCACGTCGAGAACATTGTTCATATTCATGTCCACGACAAAAAAGAAGGTGTGGGTTCCCGATGTCATGTCGGTCGGGGCTGGTAGAGGCAGGCCGCTGAATTGCGCCAAGGGGCCTTGATTGGTTGTTTTAAGTTCCGGGATAAATGAGACCGCGCCGATATCGAAATGATTTATCGCGTTTCCGGGCGCCGCGTCGACG
>JAAEQF010000129.1 GCA_024231695.1 FCB group bacterium | reverse complement strand
TGCGTGGCGCCGGCGCTCGATTGGAACGAGCACTCGTTTCCTTTATGATAGACTATCATGTCGAACGTTTCGGCTTTACAGAAATCAGTCCTCCGTTTGTTGCCCGGGCCCAGTCCATGACCGGAACCGGTCAACTGCCCAAACTGGCCGATGACATGTACCGTATCGAAAACGACGATCTTTATCTGATTCCGACGGCCGAGGTTCCGGTGACCAACCTGCACCGGGAAGAGATTCTGGCCGAGGATGATCTGCCGATCCAATATGTTGCTCAAACGCCCTGTTTCCGACGCGAGGCCGGAGCAGCCGGGAAGGATACTCGCGGCATTCTGCGCGTGCATCAGTTTAACAAAGTAGAAATGTTTAAGATCGTAAAGCCGGAAACATCGTATAATGAATTGGAAGCTCTTACCGAGCAGGCCGAGGGCTTGTTACAGAAATTGGGCTTGTCCTATCGCGTCCGTCTCCTGGCTACCGGAGATCTCTCTTTTGCGGCCGCCAAGTGCTACGATATCGAAATCTGGGCCGCGGGCGTGGAGAATTATCTGGAGGTGTCGTCGATTTCCAATTATGAAAACTTTCAAACCCGACGGATGAACTGCCGGTACCGCGGCGCCGACAAGAAACTTCACTTTCCGCATACGCTCAACGGCTCCGGACTGGCCTTACCTCGGCTGATGGTGGCCATAATGGAGAATTATCAGACCGAAAATGGCGAGATTGAAATACCCGAAGTGCTTCGGCCCTATATGGGTGGACTAGAAAGGATAAGCTGAAGGTTTGGCCAAAAACTCAAACAAGTACCTGCTTTCATTCTTCAGCCGCTTCAATACTGTCTTCAAAGCTTTTTTGCTATTCGGCGTCTGTGCCATCGGTACTGTTTTCATTTATTACACCAACGGGATTATTACCGAACTTCAACAAAACGAAGCCGAAACCGCCGAAACCTACACGCGTATCTGGCAACTGGTAGCTTCCGATAGTGTCAGCGGCCCGGTTACCTCGGTTCTTTTCGATGAGATTATCCTCAAATCGAACTTTCCTATCGTCGTCACCGACACCACCGGACATCCGCTTTTCTGGAAACAATTGCCCGGTATCCCCGAGAGCACCGAAGACCTCGGTGATATTGAAAAAATCCGAAAAAAAGTCATCGACATGAAAGAGCGCAATGGCGAAAAACCGATCTATGTTGATTCGGTGGTTATTTACAAACTTTACTACGACGACACTCCTCTAATTGGACGTTTGAGAATGATTCCCGTGGTCGAAATGGGGCTGGTTGTCGGCTTCATTTTCCTGGCCCTGATCGGTTTTCAATATATTCGCCGTTCGGAACAGCGCACTATCTGGGTGGGTATGGCCAAGGAAACGGCTCACCAACTGGGCACACCGATTTCATCATTGCTGGGCTGGGTTAACCTGCTTAAAACTGGCGAAGGCTCGCAATCGTTTCCGCCGCAGGAAATCTATCGCCGCATCGAAAACGACTTGACTCGTCTGGGAACGGTGGCCAATCGTTTCAGTTGCATCGGCTCGGTACCCAAACTGGAATTGGCCGACATAAACGAAGTTACCGGCGCCGTGGTGGAATACATGAGCGAACGTCTGCCTCACGGAGGCGCAGGCGTAAAGATTCAATTTTCACCGGGGGACGTTTCTGCTTCGTATATTAATCGTGAACTATATTGCTGGGTAGTGGAAAATCTGCTGAAAAACGGTCTGGAGGCGGTTGATGCCAAAACCGGCATCATTAACGTGAAAACCTATCGAATCAATTCCGGCAAATTCATTGGCGTGGAAGTCGCCGATAATGGCCGGGGTATTTCCCGTGTCGATTCCCGGCGAGTGTTCAGACCGGGATTTACAACCAAACGCCGGGGTTGGGGATTGGGACTATCGCTGGCTCGGCGGATTATACATGAGTACCACAAAGGGAGCATACTTCTGGTCAGAAGCGAACCCGGCAAGGGATCGGTGTTCGCCATTCATCTACCGAGCGCCAAGGCGGCGTCCAAACAGCAGGGGAGTGCTTGATGGCGACAAATTTAAAAGAACACCAGGTCCTGTGGGTTGATGATGAAATAGAAATGCTCAGCGCCCATATCGCTTTTCTGAAAGAAAAGGGAGTGGCCATTACGCCCTGTTCCTCTGGTGATGAGGCTATCGATCAGATCAACAGTCAGGAATTTGATCTGGTGCTGCTCGATGAGATGATGCCCGGTAAGGACGGCCTGGCCACACTGGTTGAAATCAAAGACATAAAACCGCATCTCCCGGTGGTTATGGTCACTAAATCCGAAGAAGAAACGCTGATGGAAGAGGCCATCGGTCAGAAAATTGACGACTATCTGACCAAACCGGTCAATCCGTCGCAGGTACTTATGGCCATCAAAAAACTAGTGCAAAGCAAAAAAATCGTCACCAGCAAACTGGGCCGGCGCTATATCAGTGACATCAATCGGATGAATATGACCCTCAATGGCCCGGTTGAATGGACCGACTGGGTGGACGCCTATCGGATGCTTTGCGAATGGGATCTGGAAATGGACAAGTATCCCGATGAGGGTTTGCTGGAAACTCACAAAGGCACCCATCGAGAATGGAGTAATCAGTTTTCCCGCTATTACGAAAAAAATTACGAACGATGGGTTACATCCAAACCCGGCAAACGCCCGCCACTGTCAGTCGATGTCTTCGACCGAGTGGTCATTCCCCGTTTGAAAAACAAAGAACAGATCGTTTTTATCATCATTGATTGCATGCGCATGGACCTGTGGTTGAAAATCGAACTACTTCTGGCTGACCTGTTCAACATTGAGCATGATTATTTCTTCTCCATTCTGCCTTCGGCCACACCTTTTTCCCGCAATGCCATGTTCGCCGGGAAATTCCCCAAGGATATCGCCGAACTATATCCCGATGATTGGAAGGCTTATCCCGATGACGAGGTTTCTCGTAATCGCCGCGAAGGCGAACTAATGGACCGGCAATTGGCCGAAAAGAGCGTCAAACTGGATAATGGTTCGAAGTATATCAAAGTCCTGCGGGCGCAGGAAACCGAAAACCTGACCAGCCGGGTGGAGAACATGCTTTCCTCGCAAATGATTGCCCTGGTTATCAATTTCGTCGATCTGCTTACCCACGGCCGATCCAGTAATGTCCTGCTCAAGGAGATCGTTCCCAACGAAGCCGCTTTCCGGGATTTGATGCTGACCTGGTTCGAACATTCGACACTTTATGAAACGCTGAAAATGCTGGCTCGCAAGAAAGCCACCGTTGTTATAACCACCGACCATGGCTCGACGCTCTGTACCCGGGGCACCATGGCTCACGGCAAAAGAGATACTTCCACTAACCTGCGTTATAAATACGGCGATAGTCTGAACTGCAGCCCCAAAGAAGCCTTGCTGATCAAAAACCCCGACCGCTATCGCCTGCCTTCGTTTACTCTTTCAACCACCTATATCATAGCCCGTGAGGATTTTTATTTCGTTTATCCCAACAAGTACAACGAATATCAGCGCCAGTTCAATAACAGCTTCCAGCATGGCGGGATATCAATGAGCGAAGTGATCCTGCCGTCGGCGATTCTCACACCCAAAGGTTGATATGGAAGCGCTTGCTCTGGACAAACCATATTTATCCCGTTCACTGGAAGAGACCGAACGGTTGGCCGCAGACTTTTTCGGGATGATAAACCCGGACGGGCTGGCTGCACTATACGGCCCGCTGGGCGGGGGCAAGACCGCTTTTGTCCGTGGTCTGGCCAAAGCCGCCGGTGTCGATGCCGATGATGTCACTTCGCCCACGTTTACGTTGATCAATGAATATCACGGCGGCCGGACACCGATTTATCACTTCGATCTCTATCGTCTGAAAAGCCCGGCCGAGTTTTATGGTCTTGGTGCCGATGATTATCTTAACCGCGAAGGGATCATTCTTATTGAATGGGCGGACAAAGCCGCCGACCGGATTCCCGCCGATCGCTATGATATCAGGTTTGAGATAATCGACGATAATTCGAGGCAATTGATCTTTTCAAGGGTAAACACATGATAATTATGGGCATCGACAGCTCCACCGATCGGCTGGCTGTCGGCTTGGCCGAAGGTCAAACCATCCTCGCAGAAAAAACGCTCGACTCCTCACGCGAACATGCCTCCAGAATAATCGGTGTCATCAATGATATTTTAAACGAAGCATCTGTTACCAAAGATAGAATAGAAGGGATTGCCGTCGCTATCGGCCCCGGGTCGTTTACCGGTTTGCGTATCGGTCTGGCCGTGGCCAAGGGCATGGCCTACTCCCTGAAGATTCCCCTTGTCGGGATTTCCACCTTCGAGGTGATGGCTCGGCGTTTGCTAAATGACTATTCCGAATTTTTTCTTTCGGCTGTCGTCCGTCGGGGTGAGTATTACCTGAGTCGAATTAAAGCAGCTGAAAATATTCGCGAAAATATTGCCTTAATCAGCGAAGCTGATCTGCTGGCTAAAATCGGAACCGTTCCGGCTGGGTTGATCGGGCGCGAACCGAGCGGCATTTGGAACGATATCCCTGCCCTGATACCGGTCGATAAGCTGTCGGTTTCCGGAGGGGAACTGGCCGTTCTGGGTGCCGAGCAAATTATTTTGGGTCGATTCGATGATATAGCTGGCCTGGAACCACTTTATATTGCCCCTTCACAGGCGGAGAGAAAATTTGGTCAACCCTGAAGTTATTATTCGCGATATGGATTTGGAAGATATTCCAAGGGTAATCGATCTGGAGCGGCAGCTTTTTCGAAATCCCTGGCCGGAAGAGGTATTTTTCGACGAAGTATTGGCTCGAACAAGGTATCCCTTTGTGGTTCAGGCGAATAACGAGATTATCGGGTATGTTATGCTATGGGCCAAACCAACGGAAGGCCATATAACTAACATCGCTGTGGATAAAAAATATCAGCGGAAAAATATTGCCAAAAAGTTATTATATCATATCTTAAGGCTTGCGGCTGGATTGGGGCTGACGAGGATTGTTCTGGAGGTACGTCCGTCAAATCTACCGGCCATTTCTTTGTATGAATCTTTTGGCTTCATACATGGGGAGTTGAGGAAGGGTTATTACAGCAATCCATCCGAGGATTGTCTGACAATGGAGAAAGATATTTCCATCCTTGAAACGGATAAGATCGAATAAGGGCCATGGACTGGTTTAGAAAATCAAAAATTGCGCTGGTTGCTCAGCAGAAAAAAGAAATCCCCGACGGTCTCTGGACCAAATGCAAGGGCTGCGGCGAGGTGATCTATTCGCGTGTTCTGCAGGATTCCGATTGGGTCTGTCCGTCATGCAACTACCATTTTCGAATCAACTCTAAAAAACTGATCGACCTTCTGCTGGATAACGGCCAATTGGAAGAGTTCGACTCCCAGTTGTCCTCAAAAGATCCGCTTGGTTTCCGCGATTCCAAAAAGTACCCCGACCGAATCAAGGCGTCACAGCTGAAAACCGGCGCCAAGGACGGATTAATCTGCGGATTAGGCAAAGTCGACTCGATACCGGTCTCATTTGCCGTAATGGATTTCACTTTTATGGGTGGTTCCATGGGTTCGGTGGTCGGTGAAAAAGTGGCCCGGTCCATCGAACGGGCTATCGAACATAATATCCCGCTGGTGATCGTTTCCTGTTCAGGCGGAGCGAGGATGCAGGAGGGTATTCTGTCCCTGATGCAGATGGCCAAAACATCTGCCCTTTTGGCTGTGCTGGCCAAAAAGAATCTTCCCTATATCTCTATTTTGATCAATCCGACTACGGCTGGCGTGATGGCTTCCTATGCTTCTCTGGGCGACATTATCATCGCCGAACCAAAAGCGCTTCTCGGCTTCGCCGGTCCGCGCGTCATTCAACAGACCATTGGGCAGGAACTACCTGAGGGATTTCAATCATCAGAATTTTTCTTGGAGCACGGCTTTCTGGATATCATTTCAGAGCGGAAAGATCTGCAGAAAAACCTCAGTCTCTGCCTTCACTACACTTTCGATCTCCAGCAAGAAAAATAACGCTTGAGCAGATGTCATGGCTACCGATCGCTATCAGAAGGCCCGCCGTTTTATCTATGATCGCCAGCATTTCGGCATCAAACTGGGTCTGCACAATATTTACCGTCTCTCCGAATGGCTTGGCAACCCCCAGAACAGCTATCATTCGATCCATGTGGCCGGCACCAACGGCAAAGGTTCCACCTCCAGTTTTATCGCCTCAATCCTGCACGCCGCCGGAAACCGGGTAGGACTTCTTACTTCACCACATTTGGCCGATTATCGCGAACGGATTAGGGTCAATGGTATAAAAATTACTCCCGAGGCAATCGCTGAATTTGTCGAAACTCATAAAAAACTGATTGTCCAATCGGAAGTGACCTTCTTTGAAGTCACCACAGCCCTCGCCTTCTGGTATTTTCAGCGCGAAAAGGTCGATTGGGCAGTGCTGGAGACCGGCTTGGGCGGACGGCTGGATGCCACCAATATCATCCAGCCCCGGGTGAGCGTTATTACCAATATTTCGTTGGAACATACCAATCTGCTGGGCAAGACCAGCTATAAAATCGCCGGTGAAAAAGGTGGAATTATCAAACCGGGTGTGCCTCTGGTCACCGGTATTACCGACAATGGCAACGATGCGGCCCGAAGACTGCGCGAAATCTGTCTGGAAAAAAAGTCGTCGTCGTATTTCCTCAACAAATCGGCCTACATCTGCGATACCTCCGGGCGTCTGGATACTCTGCGTATAAAAAGCGGGCCATTCGCTGGCCTTCACGCCCCGGTCGCTTTGGCCGGAAAACATCAGGTGGATAACGCCTTTTTGGCCGTGCGTACCGCCGAGGTACTCAAGGCTCAGGGGTTCCGTATTTCCAAAGCGGCGATTAAGCGCGGCCTGGCCCGCAATTACTGGCCCGGACGACTAATGACCGTTCGCGAAAAACCGACCGTAATCATCGACGTCGCTCATAACCGGGAAGGGTTTGCGGTCGTCGCCGAAACTCTGGCCCGCCGTTACCCGGATCGCCATTTCGATTTTATTGTGGGTATGGTCGAAAAAAAACATGGCCCCAGTTGTCTCGAAACAATAGCTCCGTTGGCCCGTTCGATCTCCGTTGTCCCTCTGAGGACGGTACGCAGCGACGACCCCTATTATCTTATTTCCCGTATCAAATTCAACCGCACTTCCGTACGTATGTATCCTTCGGCGGACTTCGCCTTTAAAGACCTTTTGGAAAACAGCGCAACGTCCGATATATTAGTTATACTCGGCTCACATTTTATCATGGGTGAACTGGCGCCATTTTTAAAACGGGAAGGGTTTTGAAAAGGGAACAAAACGCAAAAGAACGGTCAAAGCGGGCGGTCAAACTTCTCGAATCGGCCATCGATGTCAAAATTAGCGAACTGACCCAATCCAATCGCCAGCTGAAACGGAAAGTTTTTGACCTATACACCATCTTTGAAATCAGCCGTAATTTTAATTCAGTTCTTAATTACAAAACGCTGGTGGACTCGTTTTTATTGACCTCACTGGGACAGGTAGGAGCTTCGGTGGCCGCCTTGTATCTGGTGCTGGAGCCGTCCGACAACTCCCTGACTCTGGCCGGATCGAAAGGTCGGTTTCATGGCCGGGAAATCCCGGCAATCGTACATTTACAGGAAAGAACCCTTCATTATCTGCAAACCTCGGCCGCCCCTCATGCTCTGGCCGATCTGGTCAGTCGTTTCGACGATCAAGATCAATTGGTGGAACTGGGAGATTTTGAAAACGGTCTGGTGATTCCATTGATTATTAAATCCCGGCTCAAAGGCGTTCTCGTTCTCGGCAAAAAAGTATCGGGACAGGGATTTGCCAACGATGACTCTGAATTTCTCTCTATTTTAGCCAATCAGTTTGTAGTTGCCCTCGAAAACGCCCGGCTCTATGAATCTGAGAAAAACACCCTGGAAGAGTTGAAAAAAGCTCAGGATCAACTGGTACGTACCGAACGTCTGGCTGCCATCGGCGAATTGTCGGCCAAAATCGCTCATGAAGTGAATAATCCCCTTGGAATCATTTCCAATTATCTTCACCTCTGCCGCCGCAGTCTGGACAAACCGGAAGAGACCACCAAACATCTTGGTGTGGTCGGCGAGGAAATATCCCGTATCGCCCGGATTGTCCGCCAGCTTCTTGATTTTCACCGTCCCCGAAAAATGGAAAAGACGCCGATCGACGTGGCCGAAATCATCGATGACGTGCTGGCTCTGGTCGAATGGCAACTTGAAGACCGCCAAATCCGGGTGGATAGGAAAATTGAGGAGTCTTTGCCGAGAGTGATTGGTGCGCCCGAACAGCTCAAACAAGTCTTTCTCAATCTGATTATCAACGCCCGCGATTTTATGCCCGACGGAGGATTACTGGCCGTGGAAATGAAAGGCGACGATTCCGAACTGCGGATTGCTTTCACCGATACCGGCGCCGGTATTGACGACGAGGACTTGCCCCGGATATTCGAACCATTTTATACGACTAAGGAAGGTTCTTTCGGCACCGGACTGGGATTATCCGTCTGTTACGGAATCATAAGCGAACATGGTGGCCGCATTGAGGCGGGTAACGCAGAAAACGGCGGAGGTCGTTTTATAATAACATTGCCGGCATTACCGGTGGGCGAGGAAAAGTCATGCTGAAGCAGAACAGCCCTCTGCAGGAAAGCCTTAATCTGAAAACGGAAATCAAAGAACGGGTTCTGATTATCGACGATGAAAAGCGGTTGTGCGACTCATTGACGAGTCTGCTGACTGATTCCGGGTTCGAGGTGAAAGCGTTTCAGGATTCCAGGAAGGCGGCTGAGGAGATAAAAATCGGCCATTTCGATCTGATCCTCTCCGATATAAAAATGCCGGGTCTGACCGGTATCGACCTTCTGCGCTTGGCCCGGGCTGTAGATCCGCAGGCCCTGGTGATCCTGATGACCGGCTTTGCCTCGCTGGAATCGGCGCTGGAGGCGATCAATCAGGGCGCTTACGATTATCTGCTCAAACCGGTCGAATTTCCGCAATTGGAGTTGGTTATTCGCCGTGGTCTTGAAAAAAGACGGCTGGGGAAAGCAAAATCATTTCTTCTCTCTGAACTTCAGATGAAGAATATCGAACTCCAGGATCGCCTGGAAGAAATCAATGCTCTCTACGAGGCCGGAAGATCGCTCGGATCAACTATCGAACTGCAACAATTGCTTTCGACCATCATTGGCCTGGCCACCGGTGTTCTGCACGCCAAAAGCGGCTCGATCATGCTTCTCAACGAAAAAAGAACTCATCTGGAAATAGCTGCCGCCAACGGCCTCGATGAAGAGGTCATTCGCACTACCAGTCTGCCAATCGGTTCCTCTATCGCCGGGCACGTGGCCGAAACCGGAGAACCGTTGTTTATCAGCGACGTTGAAACCGATAAACGCTTCCAGCGTGAGAACCGGGAAGAACGTTACGGTCATGCCTCCTTGCTTTCCGTACCTCTGAAAGTAAAGAGCCGGGTTATTGGAGTTATCAATATTGCCCACAAGGAATCGAACGAGGAATTCAGCGAACACGATCTAAAACTGCTGACCACATTCGCCAACCAGGCTGCCATCGCTATCGACCACGCCTCAACTTTTCATCAGCTTAAAAGACGAGTACTGGAATTATCCACTTTACAGGAAATATCCGATGCCATGTCCCGAGCCGGATCGGTGGAAAATCTGCAGGAAATTATTTTCTGGGGAATCAGAAACCTGATGCCGGCCGACCTGGCCCTTTGGTTTCGCTGGAATGGTCACGATAATACACTGACTTTCGCCGGCAGTGCAGGTAATGTCAAAATTGATCTGGAATTGTCGATCGAGTGCCCGGAAGACGACCTAACCGAGCCGGCTCAGGCCCAAAAAATAATTCTGGATAATTTACCCGAGGACTCAGGGATTCCGAACGAAACATTTTCCACTCACCTAATTTTCAGCGGATCGCGACTAGCCTATGTCTTCTGTCTTACGGCGGCGACCGAAAACTGTTATTCTCCCGAGGATGAAAAAATTGCCGGCCTTATTGCCAGCCAGACGGTTTCGATGTATGAACGGGAAAAAGCCATCCTCAACGCCACTCGCCTGCTGACGATGGGCAATATGATCTCCGAAATCTCCCATGACATGCGTAAACCCCTGACCAGTATCCGGGGTTCATTGCAAATTATCAGGTCCCGCTGGCCGGAATTAGTCGATGATTCTGAACTCTTTATTACCGCCGAAGAGGAAGTCCATCGCCTCAATGAATTGGTTCGGGAATTGGTTGACTTCTCCAATCCCAAAAAATACCAAACTGAGCGAGTGGATATCCCCGGCATCATGGAACGCGCCACACATCTGGTCAAACCGGATATGGATAAAAACAATATCGTTTGCCTCACTGAATTCGAGGAGAATCTGCCGGAAATCTTTATCAATAAAAATCAGATCATGGAAATGCTGCTCAATCTGGTAATTAACGCGATCGAGGCTATCGGCAGCGAAGGCGGAACGATCAACCTGAAAGCTTCAAGCAAAGATCTGGATAACCAGAAGATGATTCGTATGGAGATAAGCGATACCGGATGCGGCCTCGATGAAAAAGGACAGGCGATTATCTTCGACCGTTACTATACCAGCAAGGAAACCGGGACCGGACTGGGACTAGCCGTCGTCGAGAGAATTGTGTCGGCTCATAACGGGCGAATCGAACTTAAAAGCAAGAAAAACCACGGAACAACCTTCATTATCCATCTGCCCTGCTGATGAATTTGCAAAAAATTGCAAAAAAGTGATATTTTTCATCCCGATTGCCTTGATTTTTTCAATATCTTGACGATTATTTAACAGAGAAGAATGCTTTATGAAACAGAATCGACCTAAAATACTGGTAATTGACGACGATCCCAAGATTAAGTGGTTGCTATCCGAAGGATTATCGAACAGTTTTGATTTTATTGCCGCCACCAGCGGGAGTGAAGGTCTGCAAATGGTTGGTATCGAGAAACCCAGCCTGATTCTCCTTGACATCAAAATGCCCGAAATGTCGGGTATAGAAGTCCTCAAACGGCTCGGAAAAGTAGATGTGCGTCCCGAAGTGATTATGCTTTCCGGGCATGATGAAACTCGCTATGTCGTCGAATCGATGAAAAACGGCGCAGCTGAATTCATTAAAAAGCCGTTTGATCTCAAGGAAGTGGAAATTCATATAAACAGCGTTCTCGAAAAAAGCAATCTCAAACGCGAAGTTACTATTCTCAAAAGCGAACTTCGGGCCAAATCGCAATATGACTCCTTTGTCGGTGATTCACCCAAGATCGTTCAGGTTAAGAATCTGATTGAACAGGTAGCCAATTCGGAGCTGACCGTATTGATTCGTGGCGAATCGGGCACCGGCAAGGAAATCATTGCCCGCATGATCCATAACGTATCCGATCGAGGCGATGAATCGTTTACCAAGGTCAACTGCGCGGCCATTCCCCGGGATTTACTCGAAGCAGAATTGTTCGGCTACGAAAAAGGTGCCTTCACCGGTGCCCACAAAACCAAACCGGGTCGTTTTGAGGTAGCTAATAAAGGAACCATTTTCCTCGATGAAATTGGCGATATGCCGCTGGAACTGCAATCCAAACTTCTACAGGTTTTGGAACAGCAGGAATTTGTCCGCGTCGGCGGAATTACCAATATTCATGTCGATGTGCGCATTATTTGCGCCACCAATCGGAACCTTGAAGACGCCATTAGCCAAAAGCTCTTCCGGGACGATCTTTTCTATCGGCTCAATGAAATCACGGTTTTTCTCCCGCCGCTGAGAGACCGGGTTGAAGATGTTCCCTTGCTCGTCAATCACTTTGTCGAAAAATACAATAAATTGTACGAGCGAAAAATGGCACCATTGAGTGAAAATGTCCTTGAAAAACTGATGTCGGTTGTCTGGCCCGGGAATGTCCGCCAGCTTGAAAACCTGATCAAGCAAGTCGTGGTTCGTGGCGATGAATCCGTTGCCATTGACCTATTGGTCGGCCAGTCCTCATCCGCGCCGGTTCCGACAGACCCTGCCGCCGTAACCGGGGTGACCGGATCGGCTCCAGAGGCGATAACCAATGAGCCGCCTTCCTTCTCGTTAAAAAAGTTAGTTTCCGAAACGGTCAGCCGCGAGGAAAAGGCGCTAATCTCCAAAGTCCTCAACCGCACCAACTGGAATCGACGCAAAGCCGCCGAAATTCTTGAAATCAGTTATCGTTCCCTGCTATATAAAATCAAAGAGTACGGTCTCAACGAAATCAAATAATCAGTTTACGCCGGTCAATTAACTCAGCTTAAGTGTGGTTTATATAGGTAATTAATAGGATGAAATAATTATGATTGTGCGGAAAATGCACAGTTTTGCATACCGCTGACGTTCATTATTACTCCAGAGAAAAAACTTACTTTTAAGCGAACCCCTAAAATGCCGGAAATGCAGGCGGTACCGAGATTGATGCGACGATAATCAAATATCGGATCAAGTCGGAACGAAAATTGCTGTCTTGTTGTTATTGAATTGGCCGCCAGGTATGCAGGCTATGATTAAAAAAAAGAATAAATTCAACCGGAGGCGACAACCGGGCATGGATGCTGTGAGAATTGAGGAATTTAGGGACGCTGCCTTATTGGAACTAAAGCGAGCGGAGAGGTACCGCACGTTTTTGTCTCTATTGGTTCTCAATCTCTCTGAGCTATTGGTCAATATTAGCCGACGCAAACTTGAATCACCCGAACAAATTGATGAGTTAATTGCGTCCGCCGCCAAACGTATTAAACTTGACGCCCGAGAAACCGACAAAATTTCATTCTTTGAAGACGGCCGCTTGGCCATGCTTTTGCCGGAAACGGATTTTACCGGAGCCAGGGCAGCCGCCGGGCGAATGGAAGATCTGATCTCCGAATTTCTGGCCGAATTTCTCCAATGTGATTATCAATTTTCCGTCCCCCTGGAGATTACTTCCTTTCCCGGTCCGGCCAGCGACATCTCCCTGAAATCTCGATTAAAAAATCTAATCACCAATAATTAACCCGGCTTCAACACCTCTCTTTATCGATTCAAACCACACTTTCTTTTCATCTTAGCCCTACTTATTGCCGTTTGAACTCTTTTAAGCCCGAACCTAAAGAACTTGTTTTAGACTGGCATTCGTAGCAAAAACCAGTATTATCTAAAAAAATGGAGAAAAGTTTGAATCAAAACGACGCCATCAGTATCAAAACAAATGAGAAGAATTTGGTCCTGCAGGCGCAAGCCGGTAATTTCAAGGCCTTTACTACCTTGATTGAAGGGTACCGCTCGCGGATTTTCGGTCTGGCTCTCAAGCTGGCCAAGAATAGAGAAGATGCGGATGACATCTTTCAGGAGACTTTTTTGAAAGCGATCGACAACATCACCAAATTCAGAACCGAATCATCATTTGGAACCTGGTTATATACCATCGCCGTCAATGTTGTCCGCGCCCGCTACGGGCGTGATAACAAAAAAGAACTCCTGCCCATTGAAGAATATCTACCGGTCAAACATGGCCATCCCGATGGTGAACTGCCGCAGCTTTTCGACTGGAATGATCCCCTCTCAAAACTTACCAACCGGGAAGTCCAGACTCGGCTCGATCAGGCGATCGCTGAACTTCCATTGAAATACCGCTTGCCCTTCCTTTTGCGTTACACTCAGGATATGCGGGTTCAGGAAGTGGCCGATACGCTCAAATTGTCGCTGGCCGCGACCAAAACGAGGATATTACGCGCCCGCCTGGCCCTGCGCAAGAACCTCAATGATTATTTCCTCGAGGAGAAATTCGATGGCTGATTGTCGTGAATCTATAAAAAACCTGTCTGAATACATTGATGGAGAAATCGATCCGGAACTTTGTGCCGAACTGGAAAGTCATCTCAAAGGATGTACCAATTGCCGATTGGTG
Source organism: FCB group bacterium (assembly GCA_024231695.1). Lineage (GTDB taxonomy): Bacteria > Zixibacteria > MSB-5A5 > GN15 > JAAZOE01 > JAAEQF01. Next base: position 21,273 of record JAAEQF010000129.1, on the reverse strand, counting down.
ATGGACAGCCTGAAAATGACCGTCAAACTATGCCGCGACGGCATCTGTGAGGATCTCCCAGAGAGTTTGCAGAAAAAATTCGAACAAAAGCTGGCCGAACACTGGAAGAAGAAATTCGGCCGAATTTAAGTTTTGTCTCTGTCAATAATTCCTCCGATTACAGGCTTATGTCCACTATCCGCACAAGGCCCATTTGTGTAACCTCTTGTTGTGCGATAAGATACAGTTGGCTCGCCAGCCCTATTCTATATTGTCCATGTTCTGGACAATCTGGCGATCAAATCGACGAGTTAGTGATTATTGACGAGCAATATCAATCCATAAAAATCTCAGAGAAAACCTGAATCGTTTCCGTTATATCTGCATCTAAATGGTCAATTGGATAGAAAACAAACGGAAAGGATAGAAAGATGAAAGACGCGTTGACTACATTTTCAATCAAATATCCACTGGTCCTGATCGGGATGGTGGTTGCCGTTACCGCCTTTTTCGCCTTTCAGTTGACCGATATCGTAATCGATACCGACCCCGAAAACATGCTTCCCGTGGACGAACCGGTGCGTGTTTTCAATCACGAGATTAAGGAAGAATTCGGTATTTCCGATTTCATCGCCGTCGGAGTAGTTATCGAGGATGGAGCTTTTACTCAGGTTCAGCTGGAACGGATATACAATATTACCGAGGAAATCACCGAAATCGAGGGTGTTGTGGCTGATGATATCATGGCCCCATCGATGGTTGATGACATTCGTCAGGGCGGCGGTAATGCTCTAATTGTCGAACCGCTTTTGGGCGGGATTCCCGAAAACGACGAAGAGGCTCAATATATTCTGGGCCGGATCAAGGACAACCCGATCCTGCGCGGAAAACTGGCCTCCGATGACGGCCAGGCTTTGGCCATATTTATTCCCATAGAGGCCAAAGACATGTCTCATCGTATTGCCGCAGAAATAACCGCCATAACCGATAAACTCGGCGGCAACGAAACCTATTACATCGCCGGACTGCCGGTGGCTGAAGACAGTTTTGGAATGGAAATGTTCAATCAAATGATGTATTCGGCGCCGATGGCCGGTTTGATCATCTTCATTCTGATGTTCGTCTTTTTCCGCAATATTAGAATCATTCTGCCACCGATGATCGTGGCCGTAACTTCAATTATCTGGACGATGGGGGCACTGGTCTGGACCGGAAACTCGGTTCACATTATGAGCTCGATGATTCCCATTTTCCTCTTTCCCATTGCCGTACTCAACTCGATTCATATTATCTCCGAATTCCACGATCACTACGGCAAAAACAAGCACAAGGAAAAGGCCATTCGCCATACTATCGGCGAACTGTTCAAACCGATGCTCTTCACCTCGGCTACGACCGTAGTTGGTTTTCTGTCGCTGATGACCAACAATATTCCGCCGGTGCAAATATTCGGCGGATTTGTTGCCTTTGGCGTGGCTGTTTCCTGGCTACTGTCGATTACGCTTAATCCGGCTTTCGCCATTATGATGTCCGACAAGGCTCTGCGCAATTTCGGCTCCTCGGATGACCGAAAGACTATGCTGGCGACCATTGTCAGTGGCCTCGGAACTTTCGCCGGTCGTCATTACCGGAGCATCCTTTTCGGTGCCTCGGCTCTGGTCATCGTCTCGGCCGTCGGCCTCTCGATGATTACCGTCAACGACAACCCGGTCAAATGGTTCAAATCCGACCACCCTCTCCGGCAAGCCGATCAGGCTCTCAATGCTCACCTGGCCGGTACATATATGAATTATCTGGTCATTGATGGCGGGGAAGATGATGCCCTGAAAGATCCTGAATTGCTGGCTTATATCGAGCGCCTGCAACGGCACATGGAGAAAAATGAAATAGTCGGTGCTACCGCCGGAATCACCGATATTGTCAAAAAAATACGCTTCGAACTTTACGGCGGCGAGGATCGCACCAAATATTCTCTCCCCGACAACCGTGAAGAAATAGGTCAGAATCTTTTCATCTATGAAATGTCCGGTGGCGATCCCGACGACCTGTTCAAACTGGTCACCGATGATTATGCCAAAGCAAATATTTGGGTACAGATGACCGCCGGCGACAATCAGGCCGTTTCAGCCGTCGTCAATGATGCTGAACAGTACATGCGCGAAAATCCACCTCCAGGTAATATCGACGTACACTGGGCCGGACTGCCTTATGTCAACATCGTCTGGCAGGATAAAATGGTTTCGGGCATGCGCCTGTCGCTTCTCAGCTCTTTTGTCATCGTCTTCATCATGATGGCCTTCCTCTTCCGCTCACCTCTTCTGGGAGTAATTTCCATGCTTCCACTGACCATCACCATCATGACCATCTATGGCGCTATCGGATATTTAGGCAAACCATACGATATGCCGGTGGCCGTCTTGTCCTCACTGACCCTGGGATTGTCAATCGATTTTGCCATCCACTTTATCCAAAGGTCGAAAATGATTCATAAGCGGACCGGTAATTTCCGCGAGACCTACAAGCAAATCTTTAAAGGCCCGGGCCGAGCGATCAGCCGCAACGTTTTGGTTATCGCCATCGGTTTCGTGCCCATGTTCTTTTCCAATCTGGTCCCCTATATCACGGTCGGAACTTTCTTCTTCGCCATCATGACCGTCTCCGGGGCCGTGACCCTTTTACTTCTGCCCGCCATCAGCATCATTCGGCAGAAGAAAATGTATCCTGATACGAAGAAAACTCTGAATAACAATTCAGTTAAGATAGGAGGTTAATCATGCGCAAGGTACTTAACACTTTGGTAATAGCGGTTGTCGCCCTCTTTGCGGGGACAACCCTGATGGCGGCCGATGATGCCGTCGAGATAATGAAAAAATCACACTTGGCCTATTATTATGCCGCCGACAACGGCGTGGCCAATATAACCATGACTATCATCAACAAAAAGGGCAAGGAACGCCTGCGCGAATTTGTCATGCTCCGCATTGACTTGATTGAGGGTGGCGAACAGAAATACTACACCTACTTCAAGAAACCGTCCGATGTCTCCCGGTTGACCTTCATGGTCTGGAAAAACCCTAAAGGTAACGATGATCGCTGGATCTATGTCCCGGCCGTCGATCTGATCAAACGAATATCTGCCGACGATAAAAATTCTTCCTTTGTCGGCTCCGATTTCACTTACGAGGATGTCTCCGGCAGGCACTGGACCGAAGATACTCACACTCTCGTCTCCGTGACCGAAACCACCGGCGAACGGGCGACTTTTTTAATTAGTTCCGTTCCCAAAGAGTCTTACAAAGGCTTTTCCGAGAAAAAGGTCTGGATCGACAAAGTTAGCTATCTGCCGCTACGCGAAGAATATTACGACAGCAAGGGTAAACTACTGCGCGTCTTCACCGCCGATAAGATCGAAACCGTTGAAGGCGTTGCGACAATTACCCAACGTTCCATGACCAATGAAAAAAAGAAACAGCACACCACCATCGTTTTCGACAACATCGACTACAACACCGGTGTCACCGACAAGATTTTCACCGAGCGCTATCTGAAAAATCCACCGCGCCAGTATATCAAGTAGGGGAGGGACCTGACTATGAGCAAAATGCGATTAACGATTTTCATGATTCTCCTGACCGGCTTGAGTCTGTCGCTGAACACGGCCGCACCGGCTCAGGAAATCTACTGGGGCGGATTTGTCGAGGGGCTTTGGAGCGGCGGTTTCGACAACAATAACCCGACCGGGCGCGATTACCCGGCGGCCGAGACCAGATTACAGCTGCGACTGGAATCATTCTCGGATGTGGCCGAAGCCTTCGCCCGTCTCGACTTTGTCCAGGACGGTTTCGATTCGGCCACCTACGATATGGAATTGCGCGAGGCTTACATGAAATTCCGCCTGCCGGTCGGCATCGATTTTAAAGTCGGACGGCAGATATTGACCTGGGGCACCGGCGATCTGGTGTTCATCAACGATGTCTTTGCCAAGGATTATCAGTCCTTCTTTATCGGGCGGCAGGATCAGTACCTCAAAGCTCCCCAAACGGCCTTGCGCACCGAGTGGTATAACTCCCTCGGTTCCTTTACCCTTGTGGCCGTGCCCGATTTTGAACCGAATGTCATGCCCACTGGCGACCGCCTCAGCTTTTACAATCCGATGATCGGAATCGTCGGAGCCGATAATTACGAATATAGCGCACCGATGGACAGGGAAAACAGTTTTGACAATGCCGAGATCGCTTTTCGTTATGCTCGGTCAATCGGCGGATTTGAACTGGCCGGTTATGCCTATCGCGGCTTTTACAAGGAACCGCGCGGGTTGATCATGGGTGATCCGCCGCTGATGTATTACCCCCGTCTTAACGTCTATGGCGCCTCACTCCGCGGCCAGATGGCCGGCGGTATTTTCTGGCTGGAAGGCGGCTATTATGATTCCCGCGAGGACGGAGCGGGTGATAACTACTTCGTCGAAAATTCATCGGCCAAGGGATTGATCGGTTTTGAAAGGCAGGTTGGCACTAATCTAACCGCCAATCTACAGGTTATGGTGGAACAGATGGGCGACTATGGCAACTATGAATTGAGTCATCAGGCCGTGTCCGGAATGTGGTCGCCGGATTGGCCGGCTCCGCCCAAAGCGGATGAGATGCGCACCCTCTTGACTTCCCGCTGGACCAAGCAATATATGGCTCAGACTCTCACTTTATCTCTTTTCGGCTTTTATTCACCCAGCGATGAGGACGCCCACCTGCGTATTTCAACTGAATACAAGTACAGCGATGAATTAAGCCTGATGGTCGGAGCCAACATTTTTGAGGGTAACCAGCCATACACGATGTTCGGCCAGTTTGACCGTAACGACAATTTGTACCTGAAAGTCAACTACGGGTTTTAGGAGAAAATCATGAGCATTGAAAATATGATTCGCGTCCTGGCCGGAACAATGATTTTAATATCATTGGCTCTCGGCCTGACTGTCTCGCCATACTGGTTCATTCTGACCGGTTTCGTGGGGCTCAATTTACTGCAATCGGCTTTCACCGGCTTTTGTCCGGCCGAGATGATTTTCAGAAAACTGAAAAAGGGATAATGAAAAAGCAGAGGGCTGGTTTAACAACGCATGTTTTCTTCCTATCGTAAAAATGGCTCGGTGGATTTTTCCACCGGGCCGTTTTGTTTTTGCTGCAAATTGATCTGTAAAACGATTCATTGCCGCCGCCGAGCGTTATACTAAATAACCGCGCATGAATTCTGGGAAATATATATACAGCGCCAAAAAAAGACCAATAGCCGCATAAGCCAGTTTCAGCCATCGCGGGCGCGGTGACAGAGCGATCATTATAACCGCCGGGAAAAGCAATAGATAATGTCGCCAGATTGAAAAAACAGACCCGGTGGCCGGGGAAAACAGGTATAGAAGCAAAACATAGACGACCAGTTCGGGTTTGGTGCGCCAGGGGGCGAAAATGAAAAAGATCAAACCATACCAGAGAATTATAAAATTGGCCGCGAAATAGCTGTGTTCGATATTCATGAAATGCGCTTCAGTGCTCAGTTGAAAATGCTTCAGCGATTCCCAAATGACCGCCAGAGGGAATCCCCAGTTGCGATCGTATTTTTCCTGAAAATGCAGAATTAACAGGAAATCATCATAAGCCACGTAAAAATAAAACGACAGCAAAAGCGGACCGAGGGCAAACGGAGCAAGGTAGTAAAACATATCCCCGGCAATCATCTTCAGACCGGGACGAACGGCCCGACGTCGATATTGACCTATCAGCATGATAAAGGGTATTATTGCCGTCAGAAAGGCCGACGGATAAGTCAGCGATAAAAGTCCGGCCGCCAGCGGCAGCAAATACTTTCGACCGGCGGCTTCGGGCCGGTAGAGATAGTATAAATAGGCCGCAAACAGGAAAAGCATGAAGGCATAGGGGAAACCGGTTAGTAAATAAAAAGCAGTCGGTGAGGCTGACAGGGCGATCAGAGCAATGACTGCTTCCGTCCTTCCGGCGAAATTTAGAAGTAGTCGGTAAAACAGGATAAATCCCAAAAGAGTGAAAATATATGGCAGGATTTTCAAACCCCATCCAACTTGGCCAATCGACAGAACCTTCACCGTCATAGGCCAGCCGGGGAACCATCCGGCATTACCACATATTTTACCCATCGGATAATCGCGGGCTGGATCGCAGGGGCGTACTTCATATCCGCCCTCGGCAATACTCTGATAATGGCCGACATCCCAGACCGGGCGAAAGAAAAAGTCATCGTCAGCCATCAAGGCCGGAATCAGATACAAACCGGCAAAAAGGGCGAAGATAATTAATGGTATATAAATGTCTCGACGACTCATCAGCATGATTTATCTCGACTAATATCAGTCACAGGCAAAAACTCTATAGCCAGCCGATAAACTCGGCCAGCTTGTAAAGGAAAACAAGTGATACTATCCATGAAGCCGCGCTGCGCAAAGCCAAATAGGCTGGCCGGTCGGCAAAACGGGGGATTTCCCCGCCGCGTAATACAATAATCAGGCTACGCCCGTACATAAAAAGGGAAAGGGTTAAAAAAAACAAAGCCAGTCCGGTAAACACTATAATTCCGAAATCGAAAAGGATCACATGACTGATCAAAAGCACGGCCACGGAAGCGAAAGCATACTTGCCCGACAGATTGGAAGGAGGTATGCCCTCGACTTTTGACTTTAAGGCCAAGCCGCCCACCATTATCAATAGATCGCGACCAATAATCACTGCCGCCAGCCAAACGGGAAAATCTCGATAAACTATTAATAGTAAAGCCAATACCCCGGCCATAATTTTATCACAGAGGGGGTCTAACAAAAGCCCCAGGCGGGTCTGTTGATTAAGTTTGCGAGCCAGATAACCATCCAGATAGTCGGTCGCCGCGGCCACCGTCAGACAGGCAAGAGCATAAAAACGGTCATTGACCCCCGGTTGAGAAAGAAAATATCCGGCCGGTATCAGAAATATTAGCCGGCCGATGGATATCAGATTGGGGATTTTAAAAATGTCGCCGGTCATGGACTCAAGATATACAGCCCCAATGGCTATGACAAGCTTGATTAAAGGCAAAAAAAAGGGCGGGATAACTTCCCGCCCTCAAAGTGAAATCTGATTTTGCTTAGTCAGTGAGAGTATCCGAAGCCGCAATCATATCGGCGGCCGTAATGCCGGCGTCAAGTTGTTGCCAACCTGTGCGTTGGAAAACCTGAATTTGAGGCGTTTCCGGCGGAAGTTTGGTTGGGTCCAAAAGATCGGTGTCAAAGCTCCAGTTACGCGTCGGGGCCGAATAATAGGCATCAGAGGCTTGAATATATCTCCATGTGCCATTCGCCTGACGTGAATCCCAACCCTGAATAAACGATCCCTTCAAACTGAAATCTCTTCCATTCCAATCTTCGAGGAAGCGGGGAAGATTTTCCAGACCGCCGCCGTAGTTTGATCCATCGGCCGGAAGATAACCGGTTAGAAAGGAAATATTGGCGGTTGTCTGACTGGCTGGGCGACTGGTATAGCTTTTATCTGAGTTATTGGGATCCCAGTTGTTGGAAAGGAACGTGATGGCATCGCAAATAGCAGCGACCGGTTCCTTGTCGCTGGTATTAAAGTCACCCTGAATATATACCGGATTTTCACTGGCCAAGGTAAGACCCTTGCCGGATGGGCTGTCAATCTGATTACCGTTGACCATGCTTACGCCATTGAGCGGTTTGTTGGAATGATCGGGAAGATAAGTGGTTCGCTGATCGGATACATAGATAACGCCGTTTGATGGGTAATAACCGCTGCTTTTCAGCAGTCCGACATCTACCTGAGTATTGCGCACCCACTTCTTCTCGTGAGCGTCGTAAAACTCGACCGAGGGATCTGTACTGCCGTCGATAATCGTTCCGGCTGGAAGTGAGGCACTGATATTTATCCAGGAACTACCCGATTTTTGATAGGCAACCCCATCAATAATTTTCATCGTCGCCCTGTTTTCGTAGGAATCCGGATTAGCCGAACCGTTGGCTCTTTCGATGATTTTGTGAGGGTCGTCGCTGGTCAGCGGCAGGTTAAGCGACCTTTCTCCAAAAGCCTGATCGCGAACCCGTCCGCCCCAGGTGGTCGAGGCTTTGTTGAACCAATCCGAATCGGAAGCATCCAGCCAATTACCGTCAACTTTCATGCTGACCATGTTCCCCGAACCATCGGCGAATAGAATGTCGGCAGCGTGATCGTCAGAACCGCTACCGAATCCGTGGTTGATGTCGCCCCCGCAGGTCACCCTATCATTAAAGGATAAAGCCATGGATGATGATCCGGAATGACGCAGGTACATATCGCCATTGACATGAACTCGACCATTGATAGTCATATCGAAAGCCGGTTGGGTCCAAAGATCGCCCATATAGAACACGGCGAATTGGAATATCGGCACTTGAGCGGCCTCAAATCCCTGCGTCAGGCGAACCTGACTTCCCTCGGAAAGCGAAGTTCCGATCGACTCAATAGTAAATGATTTCACCGTGGCATTAAGACCGGCCAAGGAACCCGTCAATAATTTCTTGGCCACGGCGGCGCCATCATCTGTGGTAACATAAACCATGGTCGCATTAGCCATGTCCATTTTTCCGGCCGGAAGATCAGTCGGTGCCAGGCTGGTATTCTCATAGTTTGTCTGGATAGCTGCGGATGCCTGAGCCAAACCGGCCTCAGCCGAATAAAAGGCCACCATTTCCTGCAATTCATTTCCGGCGATGGTTATCTCGTCATTCGACGATTTGATGATTCCGATCCCGATGATGGAAAGCATAAGTACCAGCATCAGCGCGATGAACAGAGCGACACCGGAATCATTACTGATTCCTTCCGGTAAATACATAACCCATCCATTCTATAAATGTTTCAGTGGATGTCATAGATGTCGAGATTATCCAGATGTATATTTATAGGATCGGTTCGAGAGGATGTATTTTTTATATGGGAATATATACTTTTTGGGGATACTCCCATTTATTCCTACCTATGGACGTATCCCCGATCAAATTATCGTTGTTGCATTAATTCGTTATGCTGTCAGTACCTATCATATCTGCCGCCGTAATACCGGCGTCAAGTTGTTGCCAACCGGTGCGTTGGAAGACCTGAATCTGAGGCGTTTCCGGCGGAAGTTTGGTCGGATCTAAAAGATCGGTGTCAAAACTCCAGTTACGGGTCGGAGCCGAATAATAGGCGTCCGAGGATTGAATATATCGCCATGTGCCTTTGGCCTGGCGCGATTCCCAACCCTGGATAAACGATCCCTTTAAATTGAAATCCTTTGCATTCCAATCTTCGAGGAAGCGGGGGAGATTCTCCAAACCGCCGCCATAGTTGGTACCCTCGGCCGGCAGATTACCGGTTATAAAAGAGATATTGGCTGTTGTTGCGCTGGCCGGTCGCTTGTAATAGGCCTTGTCCGAATCGTTGGGATCCCAATTGTTGGAAAGGAATGTGACGGCATCACAAATGGCGGCTACCGGCTCTTTGTTATTAGTATTGAAGTCGCCCTGAAAATATACCGGGTTTTCACTGGCCAGGGTAAGACCCTTGCCGGATGGGCTGTCAATCTGATCACCGTTGACCATGCTCAAGCCATTGAGCGGTTTACTGGAGTGATCGGGAAGATAACTGGTTCGTTGATCGGACACATAGATAACGCCGTTCGAAGGATAATAGCCGCTGCTTTTTAATAGTCCAACATCCACCTGAGTATTGCGCACCCATTTTTTTTCGTGAGCGTCATAAAACTCAACCGCGGGATCAGCGTTACCGTCGATAATCGTTCCGGACGGAAGTGAGCCGCTGATATTTATCCAGGAACTGCCCGATTTACTATAGGGCACGCCGTCGATTATTTTTAACGTAGCCTTATTTTCGTAGGAATCCGGATTGGACGAACCATTGGCTCTTTCGATGATTTTATGGGGATCATCACTGGTCAGTGGCAGATTAAGCGATTGTTCTCCAAAAGCCTGATCGCGAACACGTCCGCCCCAGGTGGTCGAGGCCTTAGTGAACCAATCCGAATCGGAAGCATCCAGCCAATTGCCGTCGACTTTCATGCTGACCATATTGCCCGAACCATCGCGAAATTTGACATCGGCGGCATGATTGTCATCACCGTAACCAAACCCGTGATTAATGTCTCCGCCGCAAGTAACTCGATCAGTGAACGACAAGGCCATAGACGATGATCCGGAATGCCGCAAGTACATATCTCCGTTTACATGAACTCGCCCGTCAATATTCATATCAAAAGCCGGTTGAGCCCAGAGATCACCCATATAGAATACGGCGAACTGGAATATAGGCACCTGAGCGGCCTCGAATCCCTGCGTCAACCTGACCTGACTTCCCTCAGAAAGCGAAGTTCCAATCGATTCAATAGTAAATGATTTCACCGTGGCGTTAAGACCTGATAGCGAGCCCGTTGTCAATTTTTTGGCTACAGCAGCGCCATCATTTGTGGTAACATAAACCATGGTCGCATTAGCCATGGCCTTTTTGCCGGCCGGAAGATCAGTCGGGGCCAATTGGTTGACTTCATAGTGGGTTTGTATGGCAGCGGAAGCCTGAGCCAAACCGGCCTCAGCCGAATAAAAGGCCACCATTTCCTGCAGTTCATTTCCGGCAATGGTGATTTCGTCATTCGATGATCTGATAATTCCGATGCCGATAACTGAAAGCATTAGAACCAGCATCAACGCAATAAAAAGCGCGACACCGGAGTTATTGCGAATTTTATGAGGCATGAACATGTATTGCCCGCCCTAAGTGTATGTTTCAGTAGTTATTCCCGGAAATCAGGAATACCAAGTTTTCCTTGATATAAATCGGCCAATTCCAGCGTTTATTTACATATATGTAAAGTTCATCTGATTTAAATATCGTCTAAATTGATTGGCGCGCGCACTATAAGTTGCTTGTAAATTAATTCCGGGAACGCGCTCCCGGATCATTTACCCGAAAGGCGTTCCCGCAAATATTCATCTCTTAATAGGGATCTCCATCCCCGTCGCTGTAATCCATCATGTCACTGGCCGAATAGGCCACGTCGTTCTGTTTCCAGCCCAGGCGGATAAACGTCCGCACGGTCGGCGTTCCCGGAGGAAGCTTGTTGGGATCGGTCAGATCGGTATCAAAAGCCCAATCACGTGTAGGCGGGGAATAATATGATCCCGACCAGTCGCCCACGGCCACTTCCGATAACCAGAGATTGATTATTGATCCGCGAAATGTCAAAGTTTTGCCAGACCATTTCTCCAAAAACCGCGGCAGGTTTTCCAATCCGCCATTGTAACCGGCCCCGTCCGCTCCGGTTTCCTGGTTGCCGGTTATATACGAGAAATTGACGTCGGTACCATCGGCTATTCGATCACTTTTATCTCCGGAGCCGGCCACTGCCGGATCATCATCCCAGGCATCGGAAAGAATAGTCAAAGCGTCAGTAATGATAGCCATCGGTTGCTTGTTATTCGTGTTTATATCACCCATGGTGTAAATCGGGTTTTCCGAGGCAAAAGTCACCGGCTGCCCCACATCGTCGGCGTTGAAAATCCGTGTTCCCCGAAGCCCGCTGCGGTCATCGCCGGCATAGATAATTCCATTGGCTGGGAATTTATCCGAATCTTTGAAGACACTCATGTCGATATCATAAACGGTAGCGTCCTCGCCTTCCCGTTTATCATGAAATGTTGTTTCGACTATTGAACCATCGGCAACCAGCTCTGCGGTGACATCCGACCAGGAGGACCCATCATATGAATAGGCGGTACCGTCCATGATCTTGAAACCGGCCTTGTGCTCAAAAGAATCGCTGTTGCCGCCGTTAGCCGACGCTCTATCTACGATTAAATGAGCATCATCAGGATTGGCCAAAGGCAAATTCAACTTCTTTTGACCGAAAGCCTTGTCCTGTACTCGTCCGCCCCAACGTGCGGCAGCTGAGTCGTACCAGTGGCCGTCATGAGCATCCAGCCAATCACCCCCATCTCGCATGGAATAGTAGTTGCCGTCGATTCCCTTGATATTAACATCGCCGTTGGAAGTGCTCTTGCCTGATCCCGGTTTACGTCCATGATAGATGTCCCCATAGGACGTGAAATAGGAATCGATATTGATCTCATTACCCGATTGCAGATAAACGTTGGCGTTGGAGTGGACACGGCCAAAAAGAAGCATTGACGGCCCGGGAGCGATCTCCAAATCAGTTTCGTAAAAAACGGAAAATTGAAAAATCGGCACCAGAGCTACTTCAAATGTTTCCTCCAGATTGATCGCCGTATTATTGACTGCGTCTATCGCCGTAGCCTGAATCGTAAATGGCTTGACCAGTGCATTCAATCCGGCCATGGAACCCTTGTTCAGGAGTTTCTGCACGGTGTCTTCCGCGACCGTGGCGTACTTGACCGAGATGCCTTCCATATTCATGACATTGGTCGGCAGATGAGTCGGCGGGAATCCCGTCTCTTCGTATTCCGTCTGAATGGCAGCGGCGGCCAGATCAAGCCCTCCCTCGGCCGCATAAAATGTCCTCATCTCCTGCAACTCATTACCGGCTATCGATATTTCATCGTTGGATGATTTAATGATGCCGATTCCTACTACCGATAGCATCAACACCAGCATGAGAGCGATAAAAAGAGCCACGCCCTTTTCATTTGATAGTTGTCTATATGTCTGCATATTGTCCTCCCGGTTGCAAGCAACCATGGACTAGATTCCTGAGCGTTTCTATGGCCATTTCACCTACATATTTCGCAGATATACCTGAGATTGATAGGTCTCAAAACGATACGGGTTTTCGGTGAACTCGACATCAGGGGTTTGTGATCTCGAGATCAGGCGAATCCCGATCTGACGGATGTCGTCGACAATAACAGGCTGGTCGAGCACTACTCCGTTTTTCAACGTGTAGGTAAATTGCAAATCAACAATATCGCTGGCGTATGGTTGCGGTGCACTGCTACCTATCTGTATCATTAGCATCGGATGCAGAGTATCGCCTTCATCTATGAAAAATTTGACTGTCTCCACATGCATGACTTGTGATCCCGTCGGATAAGCCCGTGACAACGGTGCACTACTGTGCTGAAATTTAGCCGGTGATGGATCTACCTGAGAGATCACGAAAAACTCACCCGTTTCCAGGTTCGGATCATAGATATAACCCAATTGGCCCACATAGAAACAACTTACGTCTGATCCTGTACAATCAAGTTCGGATGAAGGAGTTGGCATGTCTGCATCCAGGGAAGCCTCACAGGTCGTGTTGTTTCTATAGAAAACTGCAATGGTATCAGGATTCGTATTATAAACTGCCATTGGAGAAGTGCCATTGGGTAGAGCGTAACCGGTCATGCGCAACTGGCGAGTCAACTCATCAATGGCCGCTCGAGCGTTCTGCTGCATTTCAATAACTGAATCCTGAATCATCCAGGCATGATGCTGGTTGACATAAACTCGAAACATCGCGGCTGTGATTATGCCGGTGATCAACAACGCTACCAGCAGCTCGATGAGAGTAAAGCCGGCATTCGATCTGAAAATCCGCTTCATGGCCGCCTCCTATAAAGAATCTGTTTTGATCAGTGTCGTGATCGTGTTTGAATGAGCCAGCGAATCAGGAGAGTACCAGGTGGCCGTCAGGGCCACTTGACGCAAATGAGAGCCGGCAGTGGTTACGGTCCAGTCACGGTAAACCTGGCCGACCGTATCCGCGCCCGATTCAGGATCATCAAAACTCCTCAATTCCTCAAGCTTTTCCTGCAGGAGCTGAGTGCTGGACGTTGTCCCCGATGCCCAGGTATTACCATCAAGGGCGACCATGGCCAGATGCAGAAGCAAGAGCATGGAGAAGGACATTATGAACATGGATGTCAATACTTCCAGGAGAGTAAACCCTTGATCGTTGGATATTTGCTTTCTCATGGCTTGCCTTTCCAATAAAATTCTGAAATATCAAAAACAATATGCATGCCAAAATCAACCCTGGACGAAACACCTCCGTTTTTGCCAACTGTTTCGTTTAGAAACTATTCCAATGTTTAATCGAACACCTTGTCCGACTTGGACATAAAAGGCGACTACTTATTTGAGGGATATTTTGAGATTTTTATAATCTTGACCTTTGCGACCTGAACTGTCCGGTTTTTCAGGATCAAACTGGTCGAAGATGAGGATTTCGGCCCGTCAGGTATGGGATTTCTCCCCCTCTTTATTTAATGCCTGATTTTTATTGCCTTAAGACCGGCCGGGCACTAATTTTAGTAAACCTTTGGTAAGGATACTATGATTTCTGAGTCCAAATTCCGGTTGTCGATGGCTTTCGGCATATTGACTATAGTTGTTGGAACCGGTGGTTTCGTTATCATCGAAGGCTGGGAAATTCTCGACGCCCTGTACATGACTATCATCACCCTCTCCACCGTTGGTTTTAAGGAAATGCATACGCTCTCTGCAGGAGGGCGCGTCTTCACCATCTTCCTGATCTTCTTTGGAGCATTTGCCGCAGCTTTTTTTATAAAGAGCCTGGCCGGGATGGTACTTGAAGGACAACTGCAGGCCATATTGGGAAAACGTAAAATGGAAAAGAACGTTCAGAAGCTGAAAAACCACATTATCATTTGCGGCTACGGCCGGGTTGGCCGGAAAGTGGCCCTTGAATTTGAGCGCCGAGAAGAGCCGTTTGTCATTATTGAAAGGGATCACGATATGATCCCCGATGCCCAGAAGCATCATTTTAACTTCGTTGTGGGCAACGCCGCCGATGATGATATGCTGGAACAAGTCGGGATCAGTCGCGCCCGGGCTATTGTCTCGACTCTCCCGGATGATGCTGATAATGTCTATCTGGCCCTGACCGCCCGCCAGATAAATTCCGCCCTCTTTATCATCGCCCGGGCTGAAACCAATCTGGCCAAAAAGAAACTGATTCGCGCTGGAGCCGATAAAGTTGTCTGTCCGCACGAACTTGGAGGTACGCAAATGGCCATGGCCACTCTGCGCCCCAATGTCGTTGATTTTATGCAGTTGGCTTCGGTGGTTCCCGGCGCTGAACAGCTTGGCATTGAAGAGGTTTCCATTCGTAGCGGCGGGGATTTGACCGGAAAGACGATTATCGAGGCGGCAGTAAAGACCAAATATGATGCCATCGTCATCGGATTGCGTAAAAAATCGGGTGAACTGACCTTCAATCCTTCAGGCGAAACCAAAATGAATCCTGGTGACATTCTGGTAGTCCTCGGCGAAAGCGACAAACTGGAAAACCTGGCCGCCGATTTGGCCTGATTTTCGGGGGATTGATAAGCTTTATCAAGTCCGGAAATCAGCGTATCTGCTTGCCGGTCAACAATTAACTCCAAAATCCAAATACCCGGGAATTAGCTTGCAGTCTGTATCATTTTTGGCTATGTTTCATGCTTAACCTTAAATTAGGATGAAACGGTTAAAACATGTATGATCGTACTGGAAACCTCTTAATTGTCGCCATTCTTATCGGTATGATCCTGGGCGTGATCGTCGCGGCCATTTCAGTGGATTTTGCTCTCCATCTCAAGTTCTTGGGAGTTTTATTCCTGAATGCGTTGAAGATGGTTGTCATCCCGCTTCTGTTCTGTTCCATGATTGTCGGTATTACCAATCTCGGTGATGTCCGCAAACTGGGCCGGACAGGTGGGAAAACCCTTCTTTATTTTCTTGCGACCAGCTCAATATCAGTCGTTATCGGTCTCATCCTGGTTAATGTTTTCCAACCCGGCGCCGGGTTCAGTCTCGGCACCGCTTCCAGCCCCGAAGTCTTGTCTTATTCTTTCTTCGATTGGCTGACTGCTCAAATACCTTCCAATATTGTTTCGGCGGCAGCCGAAACAAAGGTCCTGCCGATAATCGTCTTTGCCCTCTTCTTTGGGGGAGTGTTGACAACGATCGGCAGCAAGGGACGCCCGGTAATAGCCTTCTTTGAAGGCCTCAATGAGGCCATCATGAAGATTGTCCACATCATCATGTGGTTTGCACCAATCGGAATTCTCGGTCTGGTTGCCGGACAACTGGCCTCTGAAGGTGGCGTCGGTGCTTTTGCCTCAGTATTGGAGGCATTGGGCAAGTACAGTCTGGTAGTCATTCTGGGTCTCTTGATTCACGGTGTAGTGGTTTTGCCCCTGTTTCTGAAATTCCTGGGCGGCAAAAACCCGATCGAATACTTGATCGGCATGTCTCAGGCATTGATGACCGCCTTTGCCACAGCTTCCTCTTCGGCTACCCTTCCGGTAACAATGGATTGTGCCGAAGAAAAAAATGATATAGACAAACGTTCAACTTCGTTTGTCTTGCCATTGGGAGCCACAGTGAATATGGACGGTACGGCGTTGTACGAAGCCGTGGCGGCCATGTTCATCGCTCAGGCCTATGGCATCGAACTTTCGATTCTGGCCCAGATCACTATCTTCGGTACTGCCGTGCTGGCTTCTGTGGGCGCGGCCGGTATTCCTCAGGCTGGATTAGTTACCATGGTTCTGGTTCTTCAGGCGGTTGGACTGCCGCTTGATGGTATCGGGCTGATTCTTGCTATTGACTGGTTCCTTGATCGTTGTCGCACCACCGTTAATGTCTGGGGTGATTCGATCGGAGCCGCGGTGATCGCAACTACCGCCGAAATTGGTCTTGTTGATCGACGACCGCGCAGACCGGCCAGAACTGACCGCCCTGCTCGTTCCCGCCAGACCAGCCGGCGTGATGATTACCGTAGCAAGAAAAAAGGTCGTGAAACGGCCAAGTCGGCGCATGATAAGCATGTGCCGCGAGGGAAGAAATCCGAAAAACCGACCGGGAAAATTTCGCGACGGCCAACCAGCCAAACCGAAAGAAAAAAAGGTGGTCGGAGCGACGGAAAGACTGTGAAAAAAGTCCAAAACGATGACGGTTTCCGTATGTCGGAACGAGAGGAAATCTACAAACCGTCCAATGTCTCTAAACCGGAAAAACCTCCGGAAAAGAAAGTGACTCGACGTTCCGGTAAGAAAGCGGAAAGCAAATCAGCACCGGCCGTGGAAACGATCGGTGGACAAAAGACGGAAAAACCGGCCAAGGCAAAATCTACATATGGCCGCAAGCCGTCTCGAAATCGTCCCGCCAAATCGTCGCCTGACGATTCCGGCAAAGTGAAAATCGCGGCCAAACCGGAAAAACAGGAAGCAAAGACGGAAATTCCAGATTTTACTATCCCGAAATTTCCGGCAAATACTCTGGAAGAATTGACGGCCCGGGAAAAGGATACGCCGATTTCAGTGGATACTCCTGAAGTCGAAACGCATCTTGACCGGGAAGACTATCCGAAACCAGAACTGTCTCCGGCGGTTAACCTTCGCGATGAACTGAGTCCGGCCTCGGTAGAAAAAGAAAATACCATGGCCAAAAAGGATTCCGACGATTTCTCCCGTCTCGACAAAATAATCAGCGGCGATGTCGATGATTCGAAGACAACCGAGTCAATTGATTTACAGCCGATAGTCGAAAAGACTCAATCGGAAACACCAGATGTTTCGTCCGTCTCAGTCGAAAAGGTCGATGACAAAACACTCGAAACACCGACGGCAACGAGTTCCGATCCGGAACCGGTAATTGAGGAAAAAGTGCCGTCGATCACCGAACCGGTAGTCGAGGAGAAAATGCCCTCGATTCCCGAACCGGTAATTGAAGAACAGGTTCCTTCAACCCCCGAAACGGTAATAGAAGCAGAAAATACTTTAGCTTCAGAACCGGTGAGCGATAAGGTTGATTCGCCTGTTAATAAAGTCGATAAGGAACCGGAAGTTATTGCGGCCGCACCGGCCGAAACCCCGGATTCTGAAGAGCCGGACAAAGCGGAAGAGCCCGCTCAATGGGGCCGATCCAAACGAAGAAAAATCAACCGATAGTAGAAAAATGGCGACACAAAAAGCCGGCCGGGGTTTTTCCCCGACCGGCTTTTTTTTGAAAGGGAAGAAAGATTTGCGACATGAAGATTTAGCCGCCTATCCTCTTTTCTCGGCAAAGCCGCAGATTATTGAATCCATATTGTCAGACGCACGAGGACTCGGAATATTTAATTCTTTTTTTATCAATTCGTTGAATCTTTTGCCAATATTTATGGTAAATAATTATGCTTGACAGAATGATCCCATCCTGCTATTTACTTGATGTGAGGCATACTGATGAATAACCTCAAAGTCACCTTTCTGCTGGTTCTATTAACCCTGCTTTTCGTGGCAATTGGCTATACCTTCGGCGGCCGCCAGGGGATGATTATCGCTTTTGGCTTGGCGGTAGTGATGAATTTTTTCTCCTACTGGTTTTCCGACAAAATCGTCCTCAAAATGTATCGAGCCCGCCCTGCCGATGAAAATAAAGATCGCAAACTGCTTGCCATTGTCAACCAGGCAGCTCAGGCCGGTTTCCTGCCACTGCCGAAAGTGTATGTGATCCCCACTCGCGCGCCCAACGCCTTCGCTACCGGGCGCAACAAAGATCATGCTGCCGTTGCCGTTACCGAGGGCATCCTGGATATATTGTCAGCCGATGAACTGGAAGGCGTTATCGGGCATGAACTGGCCCATGTCAAGAATCGCGACATCCTGATCGGATCGGTTGTGGCCACTGTCGCCGGAGCCATTGGCATTATGGCTTCGATGGCTCGTTGGGCAGCCATTTTCGGCGGCTATGGTCGCAGTAGTGATCGTGACGGGGGAGGTCCTTTCGGTTTATTGATAATGGCCATCGTGGCCCCTCTGGCCGCCATGATCATTCAAATGGCCATTTCCCGCACCCGGGAATATAAAGCCGACCGGATCGGCGCAGCCATTACCGGCCAACCGCTGGCTCTGGCTTCGGCGTTGGAAAAACTACACAAAACCCCGATACGCATGAAACTTGATGACCGCCCGGCCACGGCTCATCTGTTTATTGCCCACCCGCTTTCCGGCAAAGGAATCGCCCGGCTGCTTTCGACGCATCCTCCGGGTGAGGAACGGGCCAGACGGCTCGAAGAGCTGGCCGCAACCGGATTGAATATCGATTAAGGAGATAATTTTCGACCGGGCCAACTAGCCGGTCTCCCCATGAATTCGACACTATTAGAGTTTCTGGCGATTTTAGGCCTCGTATTGGCCAACGGCTTTTTTGCCGCATCCGAGTTTTCGCTTATTGCTTCGCGCAAGAGCCGTATCAGACAATTGGCCGACATGGGCAACAAAAGGGCCGAGCGCACTCTGCGCTTTCTGCAACAACCGGACAAGTTCCTGGCCGCCATTCAGGTCGGGATTACCGTTATTGCCACAATAGCCGGCGTTTTCGGCGGCGCTACTCTCGTTGAATCTCTGACGCCCCTGATTGCCGATATCCCCATTGATTTCATCAGCCAAACCGCTCGCCCAATAGCCATTGTCTCCATCATCATTATCATCTCATTTCTGTCGGTCGTGCTGGGTGAACTGATTCCCAAATATATCGCCCTGGCCAATCCCGAAAAAATCGCTCTGCGCGTCACCCGCCCGATATCGCTATTCTCCAAACTTACCTTTGTCCTGGTCAATTTCCTGACCTTCTCGGCCCGGTTTTTCCTTAAACTGATCGGCTTTTCCCGCCTTGCCAGCCGGTCGAAGATTACAGAGGAGGAAATCAATCTGCTGGTGTCGGAGGGAACCGAAGAAGGTGTTTTCGATCAGACCGAACAAAAATTAATCAAATCCGTATTTGACTTCGGCGATATTTCCGTCCACCAGTCAATGACGCCACGCGTTGACATCGTCGGCATCCAACTCGACTGGCCTCAGGATAAAATCCTCAAAGTAATGACCACCAATGGTTTTTCCCGCTATCCTGTCTTTGGCGAATCGCTGGATAATATCGATGGCGTTGTTTATACCAAAGATCTGATCAAAATGATGGTCATGGACGATCTGGTAATCCTCAGGGATATTCTGCGCAAACCGCTCTTTGTGCCCGATTCCATGCCTCTCTCGATTCTGTTGCGCAAGTTCCAAAAGAAGAAAATTCATATCGCCATGGTTCTCGACGAATTCGGCGGTACCGACGGTTTGATTACGCTTGAAGACATCCTCGAAGAAATCGTCGGCGATATTCAGGATGAGCACGATTATTCCCAACCAGAATTTGTGATCCATTCCGACAAGGTGGCATTCGCTGCTGGGACTCTACGGCCCGACGAGCTGAACGAACAGTTCGGAGTCGATCTGCCCGAGGATGAGGCCGAAACCCTGGCTGGAATGATCTTCGATACTTTGGGGAGGATGCCCCGGCCGGGAGAAGAAGTAGCTATTAACCGGATCAAATTCACCGTCGTGGAAATGGCCGGCAGTCGGATCAAACGGATTAAGATTGACAAAATATAAGACGGGAATATATCTTTTCCTTTCGAATATGACCGGCGTATAAATGAGCTGAAAGGCATGAATGAGATACCCCCATTTGAGGATTGACCGCAATGATTGAAACCGTTCTTGATATCGTACAAAAACTCGGCTATACCGGTATCGTCGTCTTTATGCTTCTGGAAAGCTCATTCTTTCCTTTCCCTTCCGAAATCATCATGATCCCGGCCGGAGTGCTGGCCGCTCAGGGCGGTATGGACCCCTGGCTGGCCGTGGCCATGGGTATTCTGGGCAGTTGGCTGGGAGCCCTGCTCAATTATTATCTGGCCGTCTGGCTGGGTAAACCGGTTCTGAATCGTTTCGGAAAATATGTACTCATGCCCCCCGAAAGACTGGCCAAAGTAGAAAAGTTTTTCTATAAGCACGGCGAAATCAGCACTTTTACCGGACGCTTGATTCCCGGCGTGCGGCAATATATTTCTTTCCCGGCCGGACTGTCGCGGATGAACATGTTCCGTTTTCTCTTTTTCACCGGGCTCGGCGCCGGTATCTGGGTTGCTATCCTGGTCTGGATCGGATATTTCGCCGGTAAACAGCTGGAACATATTTCCAAAGAAACGATCGATCAACTCTGGCATCAATATTCGACCCAGATTACGCTCGGCCTGTTTGGTTTCTGCGTTGTCCTCATTACTCTTTACATCATCTGGTACCGCCGCAAACACACATAGTGTGTTTTCGGCTGTCGGCGGCGGAGCCGCTATTTGACTGTCGTCAGTATGACCCAAGTAAGTGCCCACTGTGAGGCCGAAGGCCGAACCAAAAGCAGGCTCCGTCTGTGAGACAAGCGAAGCGAGACGAACCAAAAACAGGCGTAGCCTGGC
>JAAEQF010000128.1 GCA_024231695.1 FCB group bacterium | reverse complement strand
GGCATCGATCTCTCTTTAAGCTTCCGATTGCCCTTGACTTCGACCTTGGCGATTTCATTGGCTACTTTCATCCCCTCGACTACCTGACCGAAAATCGTGTATTTGTCATCCAGATCGGGCAATTGACCGAGACAGATGAAAAACTGGCAGGACGCCGAATTGGGATCGGTGCCGCGAGCCATCGACAGCGTTCCCGGCATATGTTTGAGATTTGAAAACTCGGCCGGAATCAGATACCCGGCATGGCCGGTGCCGTCACCTTCGGGATCGCCGCCTTG
This sequence comes from FCB group bacterium, assembly GCA_024231695.1. GTDB lineage: Bacteria > Zixibacteria > MSB-5A5 > GN15 > JAAZOE01 > JAAEQF01. The sequence goes on along the minus strand of JAAEQF010000128.1, from coordinate 12,303 downwards.
AATGATAAAGCCGGGAACTACTCGATGGAAAGTCAGGCCGTTATAAAAACCCTGATCCACCAGTTCGAGGAAATTCTGGACATGGTTGGGAGCGACTTCGCGGAACAGTTCGAGTACGATCAGGCCCTTATCGGTTTCGATATTGACTTTGGGTTTTTTGTCGAGTACAACCGCCTTTTTATCCTCTTCGCCCTCACCTCCGCCGCATCCGGCAAGTAAGAGAGCGCCGACTAAAACCATCGCCCCGAGGGCTATCAATAATATTCTTCTCATGCTCAATCCTTTTCACCGGCGAGTCAAGAGAACTTACTCGCCCCAAAATCTTTACCGCGCGAATATAGACAGTTGGGAGGTTATAGTCAATTTAAATAGGGGCGGCTACGAATGCAACCGACTTGCATCCAAACTTCCCCATGACCGTCAGACTATGTCTCAAAAACAATAAAAGGGTGGCAGAAATGTCAAAGGGTTCAACTCTACACTGGTTACTAACTTTGATTTAAAAATAGGTCCGGTCGTGAGAATCGAATGCTCTCCTCAAAGGACTTAGATTCCCTTTCAACGGGATTGCGCAAGGAGGTAACCAAATCGGCTGACAGCTGAAATTGCTCAGATATTCCCCAAATGAACTCAAAATGTCCCTGAAGCTGGGTATAAAGTTTATTGCCTTTTCGCACCTCTAATGTCGGTACCTTGCCCGACGCCCGTCCACCAGTCCCAAAGTGGTATTCTTCTACGAACACAACGTCACTCGTCATGATAAAGAAAGAGGATGGCATCACTTTATAAAGGCGGGCTTTCACACATTCACCGTGACTTGTCCAATTAACCAGTGTATCACAAGAGCGAGTGACATCTTGATATAAACGCGTGTCTCGATATCGCTCGAATGTATTGTGCTCAGGATCTTCTCTCAATCCTCTTGATACTGCCTGCTCGCACCAAGGATGGAGAAGGAGGAGTCTCATTGGCTTCTCCTTGGCTAGTGAGCAGATGTCATGATATGCGAACCATCGGCCCTCATGTCCTTCATGAAGGAATTCTCTCGCAGCTACCGCCAGAATACATATCTCGTCAGAGGACCTGTGCATCTCTGCCAAGAGCTTTTCCATGAAAGTCGAATCGTATCGGGACCGGTATACATTGTGAATTCCAGCATCAATACATGAAGCCAGGATTGAGAATCGATCTTCAACCCTTCTACTGATGTTCCTACCGGCTTGCCGTTCCGCAAAATACGAGATCCATATTCCTGCGATTCCCAATACGAGCAGGCCTGAGCCTATACCATGAATCCAGTCGTGCATAGGACTAGGGGCTAATCGCGTCCCTACGATCCAAAGCGCGCCTGCAATGAAAACGAGTATCAAACTTGCTACTAAACGAATAAGGATTTCTTGCCTTGCGATACCTCTATCGGAACTCATTTGCCTTTCCTCCTTGAAGGATACCGATATGAACTGCTACGCGGTCACAACGTCAGAAAACGCTCATTGGGGCACGCCCATGTACAGTACTAGCTTAAACATAATACATTACAACGAATTTCATAGCAATATAACTCAACATCGTATCAATGTCAACAGTATCAATTGGATTATGAGGTTTTGACGGGCGGCCCATCATTCATGATGGGTTCCGGGCTACAATGCCCAGGTGACCTACTCAGATATAAACCCAAACAAATCGCACGTGTCCTACAGCCCGCTTGCCGGCGGGCCGTCTTTGATTTTGCTATCCCTATGCCAGCCCTATAGCATTCCGTGCTTGATAAGATATGGTTCGACCTTCGGCTCGCGGCCACGGAAACGCTTATAAAGAGTCATCGCATCCTCACTACCCAGTTTCTCCAGAATGTTCTTCCGGAATGAGGCTGCTGTCTCCTTGCTGAAAAGCGAGGTCTCCTTAAAAGCTTCAAAGGCGTCGGCATCAAGAACTCCGGACCAGGCATAACTGTAATAACCGGCATTATACCCACCAATGATATGACCGAAATACGTAGAGTGGTAGCGCGGTGAAATTTCAGGAATCAGACCGATTGCCGCCATGGTTTTGGTCTCAAAGTCAGTCACGTTCACATTCTCGGCATCCTCCAGCCCATGCCAGGCCATATCCAGAAAACAGGCGGCCAGGTACTCGGTGTAAATAAAGCCTTGATTAAACAGGGTGCTGTTTTTGAGTTTATCTACCAGCGTAGTCGGAATGACTTCGCCGGTCTGGTAATGCGTGGCATAAAGTTCTAAAAGTTCCGGTTCCAAAGCCCAGTTTTCCATTATCTGCGACGGTAGTTCCACCGCATCCAGCGGAGCATAACCACCACGATAGGTGCTGGTGGAAAGAAGCGTGTTGATCGAATGACCGAATTCATGGAAGAGTGTTTCGACTTCGGTGATGCTTAAAAGCGATGGCGTACCGGGTGTTGGTTTAGTGAAGTTGCAAACAATGGTGGAAAGCGGGATGACGCGCTTGCCGTTCTGTAAGAAAGCATCGCGATAACCGCCCGACCAGGCTCCCCCATGTTTGGTGTCACGGGGGAAGTAATCCGTGTACAAAATCCCCAGCAGTTGGCCGTCGCTCTCCATGACCTCATACACTTTGACCTCGTGGTGATAGACGGGAATGTCCGTACGCTCGGCGAATTTTAGGCCAAACAATTTCTCGGCCAGCACAAAGACGCCCATCTGGACATTCTCCAATTTGAAGTATGGACGAAGCTCCGTATCATCCAACTCATACTTGGCTTTGCGCAGCTTTTCGGCGTAATACCTCCAATCCCAGGACGCCAGTTGAAAACCGCCCCCTTCGCTGTCGATAATAGCTTGCATTTCGGCCATTTCTGTCTTGGCCCGCGCCAGCGCCGGTTTCCAAAGACGCCAGAGGAATGAATCGATCGCTTCGGGAGTTTTGGCCATGCGGCGTTCCGAATAAAAATCTGCCGGCGTCGGATACCCCTGTATCCGGCAACGTTCCTCCCTCAGGGAAAGGAGCTTTTGCAGGACGGCTTTATTGTCAAAATCATTGTCACGATTACAGCGCTTTATATATGCCTTATATATTGCCTGTCGATGATTTCGCGAATCGGCATACTGAAGGAACGGGTTACAGCTTGCCCGCTGGGTGGTGAACACCCATTTACCGGGCAGGTCCATGTCCTTGGCCGTCTCTTCCCCCATGGCGATGACACCCTCAGGCAGACCGGTCAAATCGGCTTTGTTGTCGATCACGATATATGAGTTGTTGGTTTCGGCCAGCCGGTTTTCGCCAAATTTCAGCCTCAGCAGGGAGTGTTCGCTGTTGATTTCGCGCAGGCGAGCCTTCTGCCCTTCATCCAGCAAAGCTCCGCGGCGTACGAAATCGCGATATTTGTTTTCCAGCAGATAGAGCTGATCTACCCTAAGCTTCAACGTTTCCCGCTGATCGTAAACGACCTTCACCCGGTCGAACAACTTCTCATTAAGCCAGATGTTATCTCTATGGGCCGACATTAGCGGTGATAACTGGCTGGCCAGGTCCTGCCTCTCAGGACTGGTGACCGTCCCTAAAAGCGAATAAAACACTCCGGTCACATAGTCCAGAAGTTGACCAGCCATATCCATGGCTACAATCGTATTGTCAAAAGTTGCGGCTTCGGGATTATTGACAATGGCGTCGATTTCAGCCTGATGCTGCCTGATCCCCTCTTTTGCCGCCGGCAGGAAATGCTCGTTTTGAATGCGATCAAACGGCGGAGTCTGGAACGGTGTTGGTGGAGTAACCAGCAATGGATTGTCCTGAGCCACCACAGGCACGCTTAGAGCCGGCAGCATCAATGCCAGCGCTCCAAGAATTATCAAAAATATTTTTTTCATGTCAGGTCCTTTGCATCCGATGAGCCTGAGTTCTGTGAGCTAAAAAATATTTACTCGCCCCAAAATCCTTACTGTGCGAATATAGAAAGATGGGAGGTTATAGTCAATTCAAATGATGACAGCAACGAGCGAGTGCAAGCGGCTTGCCTCTAAATATCCCATAACCAAAGGCTCATAGCCCGAAGATCGCAGGCTCCCCACGCATCGCTTTGGAATTGCACAAATCTTGCCCCCGCTACGAATTTTCTAAAGTCCCTGAAGTTCAACGATCTCGGTGGGGCACTTTTTTTGGGAAACCTTTGGAAACCGGATTTTCTAACAATTTCTAACAAACGAGCAAGTTACCTGTAGCACGTTATATGTAGTTTATTTTATAAGCCCTATTGGTACAGGATATTCTTATAATTCACAATTCAGGAACGCTACTGGTTAGGTATTTGTTATTACAATTGCCTTGGCAATTAATATCATTCCCAGCAAGGTCAAATAGAATGGCCAAATAGAGAATGAAATCAACGATAGAAAGAACGTCTTGAACATACTGCCCTTTGGGATGACCGCATATAAGTCCGAACTCTCCAGCTTACCGGAATGCAACTTGTCAATGAATGAATTATATGACGCTCTAAACATTTTCTCGAGAGCAAGATAATAGGTATCAAGAACAAGGAAAAGAATGGCAGGGATGATTGCTATTAAGGCAAATTCAGGTTTGCCCTTGTCCGCAATCATAACTAATATTGCGGAAACCAGGGTTATACACCAAGCTTTGCAAGAGGCACTATTCGACGCCATCCTTTGTATAATCGTCTGCATGATCCCCAAATGCGCCTGTACCGCCTGGGAGTCTTCTCCATATTTGCTGTTTCCTTGGCACATTAATTGCATCCTCAAGCTGGAATGTTTTCGAATAGATCTTTACGGATTCGCTCAATCTGTCTAACAATTTTATCTTTCAACGCATCATGGTTCTCTTTAATCGCTTCATCACATCGAAATTGCGTTGGGATCAACTGAAGTGCGTCAACTTTTTTTACGGCCTCATTAAACCAGGGAAGCCATTCTCTATTGACGATGTTTTTTCGCGCTAATACATCGGCTCTTTGCTCCCCCATGATATAAATCCTCTTACAGCAAACCTCAGATTTCACAGCTTCCTTATACTCGAAATGGCAATAGTTAGGAGTCTTGTAGTCGAACATCACCCCTTGAATAAGCTGTAAGAAGATCATTGAATTTTTTATGTTATCCAGTAGCTTTGCTTTCACATCATTACTCTCGCCCTCATGTTCGGGGAAATAAAAGCCGGAGATTCCCTGGTTTCTCAGGTAACGATGAATAGCTTTGGCGAGCAAATTCTCCTTTGAATGATCCCCCACATCCGAAAGCTTGTCTGCAAGAAACACTTCCTGCAAAAAATGACGGTTTTCTTGATTCACTGCGTTCACTTCTTCAGGCGTATTGTTGCGAGTAGTGAAAGAGAGGAAGAAGTATACATTTCCCTCTATAATTGTATAGGCTTTGTCGAAGTATTCTCTCTGGGCTTCGCTCCAATTTCCCCAATATGCGATTTTTATCAAGGCGTGAAAATCAGTCCGGTTTTTTTCATTCTTTTCTCCGGATAGAAATTTCAGACAATACTCGACTTGCTTATCGAATGTTTGTTCGCGACAGAGCCCTTCCAATCTAGCTTTGAAAGAATGGATCCTCCTCCGTTCCGCCTCGAATCCCTCGATCTCCTGACATCTCGAACACAGCGATTTAAAGTCATGGCCTTGTTCCACCATGGCTATTTTTCCTCCGCCGTAAAGCTGGATCAGTTCATCGCGCAGGCTCATTCTAGTACCTCACCATCCTTGTCGGCCTTACCAGGATCTAACTTACTAATTCTGGCTCTAAGACGGTCAATTTCTGCTTCCAGCTGCAGAACCTTTTGCTCTTCGTCCTCGCGATTATCACTTGCATCAGAGACTTTTCGACGAACTCGAGTCTCTCGAATCATGTAGTGTCGCTCAGCAGATTCCTTTCCATTCAGGCTGCCTTCGTCGGCCTTCTTATCGAGTTGTCGAAGCCGCTCCATTGTATCACTCTCCAGAGGTTTCCACTCAGGATGCTGCAGCAGACTATCATCCGGCTCTTCAATGTCAAACAAGTCACTATAAAGTTCTCGGGGGGTGGCGCCGACGAAATCACGATCGAGTTGCTGTATACGGAATTTCTTGTTCGACATGCGAAGAACTGCGACTTCATGTTCAAGGCATCCCGCCACCATTGCGGGGTTTTGCGCACAAATAATGAATTGGACATGTGGAAAAAGCTCGCGAAGTAAGTGAATTACTCTCTGCTGCCACTTGGGGTGCAGGTGTGCATCCATTTCGTCGATGATTACAATAGCGGGCTGCTCGTTAACTGTATCGCTTTCACCATACACCGATTTCAGGAAGCTGCGAGTCAAACCGAATAGCATAAACACGGATAGTGTTCCCTGCGACGCATAATGAATAGGCATGGGGTTTTCCGTTCCTTCGGTGAGAATCTCAATTCCGAACTGCTCACGGCCTATGCGGCCTATACTTGAAAACTCAAATCGATCGCCGGCAAGGCGTCCGATCGCATCCTCAAGGAAGCGGATCACGGGTAACTTAAGATTTCGTCCATGCTCCCAATAATCCAGGCAGATTTCGTGCAGGAGGCTCTGGATAACGCCACCATAAGGCAACTGATGCAGGAAATGGTATGCTCCGTGATCACGGAGATTGTCATAAGACTCTCCCGAGGGCCCAATTTTCATTTGGGATCGATCCAGATACCGCGAATCCGGAATAGCAAGAAGGGGGATCTTGCCCACCGAATCGGTAAAGCGCTCTGATGTACGACGAATTAACTTATCCTTACCATCGCGCGAAATAGTGAGCTCGATAGCGGAATTCGAATTTTTGAGTAGATCTTGTGACCTTTCGTCATCACGTTGAAGAAGTGCCGCGAGAGTGCGAAGGATAAGGCTTTTCCCGTAGCCGTTCCGGCCGAGTAGTACATTTACGCCCGGTCTGAATGCCCACTCGCACTCGCTAAAAAAGCCTACATCCTTAAAACGGAGGTTTTGAAGCACAAAGGTCCGACCGATATTATCCTTAAACTCAATTTCCAGCTTATCTTCGCGCATCTGTTTGATTCGTTCGTATTCCGCGAAATCCTCCTCGTCCAACTTGCGGAGTGCTTCTTCGTACTCTTTCGTTGCTTCCGATAAGTACAACCGACGCCTCTGAATATATTGCACGGTAAGAGAAATTAGACTAGTGCCAAATACAGAAATTATAATCACCCAAATGGTGTCAGAGATAGGCAAAGCATTACTCCACATTAGATATATAGATATTATTAATATTATACTTAAATTTACTATATAGAATACGGGTTTATTTCTACTGTATCGCAGAAAGCTCAGCAATCGATCGCTTTGCTTCTCTTCCTTGCCCATCATTGCCATAATAGTAGTCCTTGAGGAATAAATATTAAAAGTGATTCCACTCCCATGCCCTGTTGATACATTGTATGCCGATAAACGAAGTGGAAATACTATACTTAGAAGTTAAACCATAGATTCCTGTTTCACAACAGTTTTTTATTGCTTTCTTGTTAAGATTGGAATTGATAGTCCAAATTCAAATACACCTCTAATTAACATTTTTCCAACATAGTAAGATAAAATAGCAAAAAATAAGAGAAAACACCAGATAAAAGGCTCAAGCTAAGTTATTGCCATTATTACCTATTAGTGTATTAAACTTTCTACTGTTTGGACTAATGTACAAGCTTATTACCCAAGGATCGCAACCGGATGCCCTACTCAGACTTGAATCCAAGCAATGCGCTTTGGAAAACGCGGGTCGAGTACACAGCCTGCTCCAAGGTGTAAAACTTGCCTTCAATGAGGTGGAATGTCGATCAGAACTCTCTTGCTTGTTCCTCTGACCAGAAGAATATCGACTTGCGTCAGAAATTAGCGATGATACTCGGATCACACCAATTGGCTTAATCCGCCCGGGTGCCCCTGAAGGATCGGGGCACCGGGCATATCTTTAACTAAGACTTATGTCAGACTATAACTTGCCCAGCAAATCGTCATAACCTGTTTTCAAAACGTTCAGAGATCCCTCGAATGCCTCTTTCTTCGCATTGAAGGTATCCTCGCCCGCGCCTTTGAGATCGGTAAGCTTGGTATCGACATCGGCTTTGTTGTCCACCACCGCTTTAAATGTATTTTCAAGCGGCTTTCTGGTTATCGCCGGCAGGTCTTTTTTCTTCTCTTCAAGGCTGATAAGCTTTTCATCCCAGCCGGAAACGAGTTTTCCGGCCTTCTCAAGATATTCAGACTTCATCGTTTCGAAAGCGACTTCAACTTTTTCAATTACTTCATCGCCGGTCGTTCCTTCAACCTTTCCAGTTGTCGGCTGATCGGTTTTCTCCTCCTTCTCGCCGCACCCCATTATCACCAGGGCAAGAATCGATACGACCAGTACTGCAAGGTACAATTTCGCTTTCAATTTCACATCTCCTTCTTAATAGTGTCTTTGGCGGAAATTTGTTCAACTGTGGAAATAATATCAACAAGAATAAAAGGGGATATTCAGGGTCGACAAATTTGGTGCCCCGCTCTCTACGGGACTTATCTAAGGCTTCCGGCCAACAACTGCAAATTCATCCGATTCCGAATCGAAAGCTTTTCCGGCAACATCGGAGTAACAATTCTCTATTCCAAACCCGCAAGCGGTAAACTCACGCTCCAGCGATTCTACGCTGAAATATTGCAGCCAATTATATATGGTCCGAGTCCTCGCCGCTTCGATCAACGTATATTTATCCAGAACAACTTTTTCTTTTTCATATACAAATGTATTCAAAAATCCATAATACTTGTTCGGCGACCAGAAACCATCAAGCTGATTGAATTCATAGCTCGCCGCCTCTTCCCTTTTGGCAAAGGCTGTCAATGAATAGATGTCGAGAAGAACCGCTCCGCCCGGTTTAAGCAGGGTGTTAAACTTGTCAAGCATAGTCTTTCTCTGGTCGGGACTTAGCGCGCAGAAATCGCACATGATCATAATAATAAGATCGAAACGGTCATCGGTTTCAAAATCAAGATAGTTCTTATTTATATAATTGATCGTCAGGTTTTCTTTCGCCCCCGTTTCGCGAGCATACTCAAGCGATCTTGTGGAAAAATCAATCCCGGTTACCTGAGCTTTCTTTCGCGCCAGCTTTGTCGTATAAAGTCCCGGCCCGCAGCCGAAATCGGCAATTTTCGTTTCATTGTTGATTTTGAAATGCGATGCGATCCATTCCACCGAATGACCTATAAACTTGTGCTTCCGCGATGACAGATCGACATCTTCTTTCAGATGATATTTGAGCATTTGTTCCGATGTATATTCATCCGTCCACAAATCACTTGCCGTATAATACTCGAACGGTGCCGGACGTGAATTGATATTTTCTATTTTTCCAAACATTCAGACCTCATAATTCGATTTTAATAGAATAAATCTTACTATACGATGCCTTTGTAAACCAACATAACTTGCCGGAGAATAAATGTCAACGGTATCAATTTCGATGTGGAATTTAAAACTTTGCTTTGGGCTTCCGGTTCAACCCGGCCTGCAAAACCACGTCCGAGTCAACTCTGGCTCCTCATCAAGCGACCAAACATCCACCCCCTGATCCTTGGCCATGTCTATTAGCGGCGCCGGAGGAAAAGGAGTGATAAGTTCATAGATATCCCCCTTTTCAAGTTTTTTCCAGGCTCCTGTCACCTGCCCCATCGGCTGCCCCCCGGCCTCAATCAATGGACAGGCATCAAACGATTCGATAATCCGTGACTTATCGAACCAATCAGGTCGATCAGAAGACTCGGAACCATCAGCTTCGTCAGTTATATCCAGTTCCGATAAACCGGCGGCTTTACGGAGAGCGCTGATCAGTTCACCCACCGATATGTTCCCGACCTGAGCCACCTGCCTCAGGGTTGCCACTTTACCCACCGTTTTGCGCAGGATCGGATTTTTCAACTTCTTGAATGCCGGTGATAAGCTGATGAGGACATCTTCCAATTCGGGGAAATCGGCCAGCAATTCCCCCACGCGCATGTCCGGTGTGATTGTTTTCCGGCTCATATTGATCAACCCTGTTCATCATCGGTATAGGAAAGCAGCCGCTGTTCGCCTTCCAGCTTGCGCAGTCCGGTCAGGTTCTGGCTGACTTCAAGCGTCCCCATATATTCGCCCTCGCTGTCGCGCACGGCAAAATATTCGATATGGATAAATTTACCGCCAAGGGTAATCCAGAAAGGCGCCTGATCATGCTTGCCCGATTTGAAATCCTCGACTATCTTTTCCACGACATGAACCGATGACGGCGGATGACACATCTGGACTTTCCTTCCCAGAATAGCGACGTTGCGATCAAAAATCCGCTCTTTCCCCTGTGTGAAATAGCGCACCTCGTCGTTCTTGTCCACAAAAGTAAGATCAAAAGGCAAAGTATTTAAGACCGCTGTCATTTCGTCAAGACTCATACTGCCCGAAGGAAACTGCACTCGCGTATCAGGCTTTTTGGCTTTGGCCGCATCATCCAGCGCGCCCGGCTCCCAATCGGTTTCCGGAGCAAACAGGCAATACCCGATCTCACGACTCTGCGAATAAATATCAAACCATTCGGTTTCGGTCAAAGTATCCATACACATCGGAAAGAGAATCTGCTCTTCCTTAAAAATCATTTCGGCCACCGAGGCCACGGCCGGTTCCAGCACGAGAGTGACGATCGGCTTGAGACTTTCGGCGGTTTCATCGCTGCATTCGCGAAGAGCCTCGATAGCCGCCTTGAGCAGATCCCGGGTTTCGTCATGTTTACCCCACATCACCGTGGGCGGCCCGGTGATACCATACTTTTCCAGAAACGGGAAAAGCAGGTTTTCCTTGCGACGATAATGTTTGTCCACCTCCATCAGAGCGTTGAACCGTTCCGAAAGGCGGAAGGCCGTTTCCGCCGCATGATGACTGTCGGGCAATTTTTCGATTTCGGGAAATATTTCATGCAACGCGGCGATTTCTTTTTCGAGCGCCCGGTTTTCATTTTTAAAGGTATCGACCGGATGCCCCGGCGGAGTCGTCGGTTGACCTTCGAGGTCGATAATGCCCTTGAGCGCTGCGCTGTGAATATCGCAAAGCTTCTGAACCTCTTCGGCCGGAAGCCCCTCCGATATCAATTCCTGTTCGACTTCGACGACGAAACCGTACGGCACCTGCCCCATCAACCGCGTCAACTGTTTCTTGACTGCTTCCGGAGCCTCCCCCTCGTGCAATTGCAGGATCATATGCTTGAGCGCATCTTTCCTCATCCGTGAATTATCAATGATTTCACTCATATAATGCCTTTCGCTGAGATTCTTATTTACCCCAATGATATATAGTTCAATACGTGTTGTAATTGACTTATATCAGCTTTTTGGAATTTTTTTAGGATGGGGATTGGTTTGATTATTATCACTTATTGATGGCTATTTGTTATCTGGGATATCCTTAATTTCCGTCTCCGGCGTAATAACTGTATCAGTATCTGTACTTTTGATTTCCTCTATCCATTCTTTCATTTGAATATGATCGTCAGGCGAGAAGTAAGCACGATAGAAACCGGCTTTGTAGATAGGTACAATGCTATCCGCCAATTGTTCGGTCATGTTGAGCCTTAGTGTGTCACGAAGATCAAGCACATATTCCGTCTTGCCCTTTGCAAACAATTCCGGATTTGCTTCACTTACCGCCTTTTTATCCAGATGTTTGTCCCATATCACTTCTTTAAACTTATACTCTCCTTGATTCCTGGAATACGCTTTATCGCCGATATGAAAATACTGAGTACCCGATTTTTTAAACGGCTTTTCTTCCAGTTTGCGCATTTTCTCCATTCGCTTTTCTTCCTGTGACAACTGTCGTGGTTTCGAAAAAGCGATATACCCTTTTTCACTCGGGGGATACAATGCGTTATAACTCAAACGCGGGTCCCCGGGATATACTTTGACCGTATCAGCATCGGACACCCAAAAGGTCTCTACGAATTGGGGAATCTCCCCCCCAGTCAGGCGCAATTCAATCCCAGAAGTATCATTTGCGGGAATTATAACAGTAATATTGAATATCGCCGGTTTTTCTTTACTGATAGCCGACACCATTGATGACGGCCCGGTGTAACTCAAATTATATGTTTCCACGACTTCAATTGAACAACTGTCGTATGCCATTTCCGGAAGTGTGGGGACTATCGATAATCTCAAGTTCATTATGCCGGGTTCCATTGGCGTTGGTGACATCGACCTCTCTACTGCAAATGGCCAATAGAGTTGTGAATCAGCCAGACAAACATCAATGGAAAGAAACGAGATCATAAGAAAAAGCAATAT
>JAAEQF010000127.1 GCA_024231695.1 FCB group bacterium | reverse complement strand
GATACTTTTCTGATTACATCTTCCTAAACGATACGCTTCGGATAACCCCGTCTCCGCCTAATCTCGTAGACTCCAATTGTACGATAGACCCGCTTGCCAAATCAAGTTTATACAACTCGTACACTCCTCCCGGATTCAGAGTCGTACGGCCGTAGATGTAAATGTACCGGCCGCCGGGGGATATCTCAAACTCGACATTATAAAGTCCGTGGCCGATGTCGGCATCGGAAACGATTATTTGAGATTGTTGTGTCAACATATCGTATTCCATCAACACCCTTTCCGGAAATGATCCGTGATAGGGTGTGAATAGAATCTTTTGGCCGTTTGGCGTCATCTGTGGATTGTTGACAATCGAATAATCTCCGGTCGGCAGGCTGTCGACAATTTTGAAGCTGTCGGTATCTACGGAATACAGCTTCACTGTTTGTTCGCTCATACGTTGACATAGGACGTAACAAACGTCACCGTTGACATCCGAGCATATGGAATGAATGCCTAACAGACTGTCGGAGAGATCCTTGATATTATAATGCTTGGTGCGAAAGGCGGTGCTGTCCCAATCGACGTAGTGAACAGTGGGGCTAAGTAAGTCAAAGTACCCAAATCGTCTCTTACCCGGTACGAAGAATGTGCCGTCAATCATTACCGGGTCCAGAGTACTTTTAACTAGCAGATTAGTGAGATCGATAACGGTGTTAGTTACATACAGAACTTCACCGTCGGGTGAAATTTCTGAAGGGCAACCGTCACAGAGGGGGTACTGCTCGAGAGATACGGTGTCGCCATTATTCGGAGGCCAGTATACGGCCAGCACCTGGTTTTGACTTGAGTGACTGTTCATAGTCAAAAACGCCAGGCTGTCATCGTCAGAGGCAAAATACGGTCCGCTGTAAATGGTATTTCCGCCGAATACATTAGTGATTGTATCCAGTACCGTATCTTCGAACATGTCATATACCACCCAATAAGTAGTTGCGGGTGTGTTTTCTGACGTCAG
>JAAEQF010000126.1 GCA_024231695.1 FCB group bacterium | reverse complement strand
TGAGATTGATAACAGGCAACTTCACCCCCGCACCGAACTGGCCAAGATCTATCAGCATCAAGACAAATACGATAAGGCTGAACGAATTCTTCTGGAAAGCCTTGAAATTGATAACAAGCAACTTCACCCCCGCACCGAACTGGCCAAGGTTTATCAGCATCAGGACAAATACCGCGAGGCTGAACGAATTCTTTTGGATTTGCTTGTTCTTGATGAGAAGAACCTGCAAGCCCGCACCGAACTGGCCAAGATTTATCAGCATCAGGACAAATACGACGAGGCTGAACGAATTCTTCTGGATTTGCTGGTTCTTGATAAAAATAACCTGCAAGCCCGCACCGAACTGGCCAAGATTTATATGCAGCAAGGAAGATATGAGCACGCCGAAGAAATGCTACTCGAACTTATGTCCTTGGAACCTAACAGTTTTTATGCGATGGCCGAATTGGCCTTTTTATACTCAAGGACCAAACAACCTGATAAATGTATCACTCGTTTTGATGCATTCTTAAAGAACTTAAAAATCAGAAAACACCGCAAGCCTCAGGCAATGTTTAATAATATTTTTAAATTATGTCATAGATATAATTTGAAGGAAAAGGCCAAGGGATATTTCGAAAAGTACAGAGCCGTACTTGATGATAGAAACATTCAACTCTATTATCGCTTATTTGGTCCCAAATAATTTTATTCCAATTTAATGATAAGTCTGAATTGACGGGTAACCTGTGTCATTAGACGAAGGATTTCTCAACTCAGGTCATCCACGCGACAGCCAAAATCACACAACTGTGTGTGGCCCACCGCGGTGCGGTGGGTTCCTGCCTTCCATTTTTCGTCTAAAAATACATTCTCATATTCAACCTAAAATCACCCCTGATCCCGGCTCTGCCCGGTATCATAGAACCAATAAGCCGGGAGTCTATAATTATGCCAGGCATTGCCTGTTTTCTGTTCGTCTCACTTCGCTTGCCTCACACAGTCATCGCCATACAAACCCATTTTCGCCAGAACACGCTCATTTGCCTTTGTTTACATCTATTCAAATCACCTTGGCTACAGCCAAAACTTGGGGACCCCCTAAAAATGAGCAACCAAAGCCAAATCTCCCATACTCCCATGTGTGACAACCGGTTAAGAGAATTAAATCTAAGGCCGGTGTATGACTCGTGTATTATCGGCGGCCTTCGGCCTCACACTGGAGATTGATCATACTCACGACAGTGAAAAACAGGCCCCGCCTGTGGTCATACACGCGTAAGCCAAAAACACACTGGTGTGTGTGTCGGGATTTCGGACACTGTTTTTACGCTAAAAAGCCCATATTTTCACCGGTATTGCTTGATTTACAACAAGTTAGAGGAATTCAGCTAAATTGGCCCCTAAATCAGTGTTCAGTTGATGAACAAAAAGGACTGAGACTGCCTGAGGGCTTTCTTATTGACTTTGTATTCTAAATTTAATCACTTATCTGACAACGAGTTGCGAATAATTACATAGCCCAGGGCCAGATCGGCCTGCTTTTTGCTTAATGTGATTTTAACTTACTTGATTGACATATCAAATTAAACAAACATACAAAGGCGAGGAAAAAATGAAAAAGGTACTCTTCACAATTCTACTGATCGCAATCGCCGCTTCGGCCAATGCGGTCCCGACCCTGTCTCTGCACTCCGCCAACACTGGTATGGGTAGCATGAGCTACACGGTCACCGGCAGCACAATTGAAATCTGGGAAGACTGGACAGCTGCTGGCCCCGGATTTATCGAGATGAGAGGTTTTGACGGTTATACCGACTACAGTGTGGTTAAGTATATCACCAATAACACCGGTACCGATTGGGACCATTTCGCCATGGAGCTTCTGGATCCGATTGGTCAGAACAACGACGGAAATGACATTCCGATCGAACCTTGGGTTCCGGCTGGTTTCTCTCATTCCAACAACAGCGACAATCTGAGCTTTGCTCAGCGGGGAACGACAATTTATGTCCCGCGTTCGTCGAATCAATTCGGCACGATTATCACCGACGAATTTGCCGGCCATGATTATATCGACTTCACCGATGGTACGGTTTCCGGCGCTGCCGGCACCGATGTCGTCTCGTTTGGTATCTGGAACGGCTCCGTCTCCAACGAGCCTTTCCTGCTGTCACAGCGTCCGAACACCTTCACCGGCGATCCGGCTATTCCGGAACCGATGACGATGGTGCTTTTCGGTCTGGGTCTGACTGGTATGGCTATTCGCCGCCGCTTCACCAAGTAAGCGACCGCGATTGGAAAAAAAATAACGCCGATTTTCATCGGCGCGAAAAAACTAAGGGACGGCGAATTTGCCGTCCCTTTTTATTTGCTCTTAATATTGGACCAATTCCCAAGATAGAAAAGACTGAAAAAATCTATCCATCAACTTTATCTTGTGCCACACCTTTGAGTTTGTCATTGGCAAAGATGGCGATATCCACCCGGCGATTGGCCTGACGTCCATTGGTGGATTCATTGGAAGCAATTGGTTGATCTTCACCGTAACCCATAATCCGGAAACGAATCGGTGAAACCTGGCTTCCGGTCAACTGATTGGCCACAGATTGAGCCCTGCGAAGGGACAAATCGAGATTATGTTCGTTCGTGCCGGTGGCATCGGTATGCCCTTCAATCAGGATTTCCGTATCGGGATATTTCTGCAAAATGACAGCCAGATTATCGAGATTGGTCTTGGCCGCTGATCTTAGTCCCGAAGAATTGACGTCGAAAAGAATCCCGGAATCGAAAGTGATTTTGATCCCTTCGCCGATTCTTTCCACCTGAGCGCCTTCCAGATCTTGTTCAATCTCTTCGGCCTGTTTATCCATATAATTGCCGATATAGGCTCCGGCCGCTCCGCCGATCACCGCTCCCAGAATCGCTCCCACAGCCGTATTGCCGGCCTTATCGCCGATTACTCCACCGGCAGCCGCTCCGGCGCCGGCGCCGATCAGCGCCCCCTGATACTTTTTCTTCATACCACAACCGCTTGCTCCGATCAGGAAGATGGCGCAGAGGGCCAGGATTAGAATCTTTTTCATTTAGAGTCTCCTTGCAAATGATTACTTATTTATCAACGACAACCAATCTCGGCCTGTTGGCTTTTTTTGAGATACCCAATTATCTAATAGAAGGTACAACAGTTGTCTATCGTCGTCAATTTTAAAAGAAATTGGAATGAAAAAGCAATATTTTTGACAGCCGGACTTGACAAACGGTTTAAAAAGATATTATATGGGGCCACGTCGCGGGGTGGAGCAGTCCGGTAGCTCGTCGGGCTCATAACCCGAAGGTCGCAGGTTCAAATCCTGCCCCCGCTACCAAATTTAGACCCCTGAAATCCAACGATTTCGGGGGTTTCTTTATGTCCTTATCCCACCATAAATGGATG
>JAAEQF010000125.1 GCA_024231695.1 FCB group bacterium | reverse complement strand
TGTTTTGCTTAATTTGATAGCTTTGCTAAAAAGATACATCAGCAATTTCCCATCCTCTACTATAACCGATCCGGCTAAGGCGTGCCACACTTTTTGCTTTTTTCTGTTGAGGGTGGCATTCCTTCGCTTTTTGAGCAGGGGGTTGGAGGGAAAACCGCAGGCATGTTTGATTTATTACTTTTTCATGTTCTCTTCGTGCCTGTATTTGCACAAAGCAAGGCTTTGCTTCAATAAAGGCGTGCCACCCATCAATTATAATCATACCACTTTAATCACTCCATCATCGGAATACTGACATCGCGTTCTTTGGCTACTTCAATAGCTTCATCGTAGCCGGCATCAACATGGCGAGCGACTCCTATTCCGGGGTCGTTGGTAAGTACCCTCTGAAGGCGTGAACGCATCAAATCGGTACCATCGGCTACGCAAACCTGTCCGGCATGGATAGCCAGCCCCATACCCACACCGCCGCCATGATGGATAGATACCCATGAAGCGCCGGAAGCAGTATTGAGCATAGCATTCAGCAACGGCCAATCGGCGACCGCATCAGAACCATCCTTCATCGCTTCGGTTTCGCGGTAAGGCGATGCCACCGAACCGCAATCCAGATGATCGCGCCCCAGTACAATCGGCGCCGAAAGCTCGCCCGACTTCACCATATCGTTTAACGCCACAGCGAATTTATCGCGTTCGCCATAGCCAAGCCAGCATATCCGGCAGGGCAATCCCTGGAAATGAACTTTCTCCTGCGCCTTCTCAATCCATCGCGCCAACGCTTTATCCTCAGGGAAAAGCTCCAGTACCTTCGCATCGGTTTTGTATATATCCTCGGGGTCGCCGGAAAGAGCGCACCAGCGGAAAGGACCTTTGCCTTCGCAGAAAAGCGGACGGATATATGCGGGGACGAAACCGGGGAAAGCAAAAGCATCTTTGACACCTGCTTTCTGAGCCTGCCCGCGCAGGTTGTTGCCGTAATCGAAAACAATCGAACCGCGTTTCTGGAATTCAATCATCGCACTGCAATGTTCCGCCATCGATTTGAACGAAAGGGCGATATATTTATCGGGATCTTTCTTACGCAGGTCGAGAGCTTCCTCAAAACTCATACCGCCGGGAACGTAACCGTTGAGTTCATCATGTGCTGATGTCTGGTCGGTAACTATATCCGGCACGATGCCGCGTTTTAAAATCTCAGGGAGGACATCGGCACAGTTGCCAACCAAACCGATGGAAACAGCTTTTTTCTCCGCTTTGTATTTCTCGACACGCTTTAAAGCTTCATCAAGGTCGGTAACCATCTCATCGTTGTACCCAGTCTTAAGACGTTTTTCGATTCGTTCGGGATTAACCTCGACTGTTAGGATTACCGCATTGTTCATAGTGCCGGACAACGGTTGAGCGCCGCCCATACCTCCCATGCCACCGGTTAAAATAAATTTTCCGGCAAGGTCGCCGTTGAAATGCTGATCTGCGATAGAGGCGAAAGTTTCATAAGTACCCTGGAGAATCCCCTGCGTCCCGATATAAATCCATGACCCGGCAGTCATCTGCCCGAACATCATTAGACCTTTTTGATCAAGTTCGCGGAAATGTTCCCAAGTAGCCCATTGAGGAACAAGGTTGGAATTGGCAATAAGCACTCGGGGGCTGTAAGGATGAGTTTTAAAAACTCCGACCGGTTTACCTGATTGGACAAGCATTGTCTCATCATCTTCGAGGTCTTTCAGCGTTTTTATTATGGCATGATAACAATCCCAGTTACGGGCGGCTTTGCCGATACCCCCATAAACGATTAATTCACGCGGGTTTTCACCAACTTCCTCGTTGAGATTGTTCATCAGCATACGCATTGCGGCTTCGGTCTGCCAACT
>JAAEQF010000124.1 GCA_024231695.1 FCB group bacterium | reverse complement strand
TATGATCATGCCGAAAATGCACGGATCAGTTACCTTTGATAAGCTTCGGAAAATTAAAACTTAAGTTTGAGTAGAAACTGGATTGTGCTGACTTACTTGTGTTATATTGTTTCAATGTCTTTAGAGTAGGGCTAGGTTTAGTTAGTAGAGAAGAGAAATAAGATTAATGTTGGGTGGGGAGCCCCCAAAAACATCTGCTTTACAAACTAAGAGTGTTTGTTTTAATTGCTAAGAGAAGGTTATTGGGACCTTTTCTATTTGTATATGAACTTAGCTTGTACATCTATATAATTATATAAGTTGCTTAAAATAGGGAAAAGAGCGAAAAAAAGAGGCCGTGCAGGCGTGATTGAGTACAAAAGCGAGTACTCAGCGCATGACGGAAAGAGTTGAAAGTTGACAGAAATGCGGGCAAACTTTTAGAGAAATCAGAAATTCTTGCGAATCGTTCTGTAGACAAAACTATGCTCGCCAAGACGCGCTCAGACAGAGCGGCTATCTGATAGCGTTTTGGCGTGCTTTTCTGGCTCCTGATACAGTCCGCCTGCAGAAT
>JAAEQF010000123.1 GCA_024231695.1 FCB group bacterium | reverse complement strand
GCGAGACCTCAGATTGCGTCAACCGGGACAGAGTCCGTTTTCTGACCCAACCACTATGCGGAATTTTTTGGAGCAATCATTCGATATGTACCGCAAACTCATGGAGCGCACAGAACGAGCTTTTGAGGACATGGCCGCGCAGGTACTCACTACCGGTAAGATTACCTTAGTAGACGACACTGCGGAAACAATTTTTGTGGCTGATTTCAAACCGAAGTCAACGCACTTCACGACCGCTGCGGTGCCGTGGTCGACTATCGCCACATCTGACCCCATTGCTGATTTGACACCTTTGTGTCAGGTAATCAGGGATGACGGTTTGACGGACCGGCTTACTTCACTTTGGGATACGGATTCTTTTGAATTTGCGAAAAAATCTACCTTGTTTCAAGCGGCGTTATCTAAAGAAGTGAATATCGATACGGGGAGTATCGTTAGATTGCGTCAGAACGCCCGGGGCGAGCAGTACCGGGGCAGCGTCGATTTGGGCAACTTCAGTCTGGATATCTGGACATATAACGGCCGCCGAGTTGGACCCGATGGCTCTACAAAGGGCCCTTATATCCCGCGTAAAAAAGTTATCGTATTTGATCCAAACGCTCGTTATGACGCTTACTTCGGCAGCGGCGACCAACGCCTTGTACCAATTGACCCCCGGTTGTCCCGATTTGTCCCCACGATTCTCCGGTCTTCAAAGAGTGGTGTGCAGATGACTCCGAACGCATGGGTCGACGACCAAGGGACGGCATTTTGGGGCGCGGCAAGTACTCGACTTTTGGCGGTACCGGTGCATCTCGATGCGATCGGGTGCCTTGATACGGATCTGGCGTAGGTGACTCATGGCTAAAGCAAAGAAACAAAAGGGTGTCGTGGTCACGCCCCCCGTGGTTGCACCCAAGGCAAAAGGGTACCGTGTGGTAAAAGGTAAATCGATCACCGGCACACTTAAGGGGATCCTCGATTCTGGCGAGCTGGTTAAGCCCGAATATTGGTCCAAAGGTGGGGACGAAGTTATCGCAGACCTTTTCGCACGGGGCCATATCGAGGGGTTTGACAGCTAAATGGGACTTAGGGATCTAGCGGCGCTGCACAATCGTGCGATTATCGGTAACTCAACCACCGGATGGGGATGGCCTGCCACGGTGACCGACCCGAACGGCACGAGTGTTGAGATGAGCGTTTTATCAAATGACATCTCCGCCACTATCGACCCCGAAACAGGTTTGATTGTATCGGCCCGGTTCGCGTCGGCCACGATTTCGATTGCTGCGCTAACAGATGCCGGACTGGGTCTCCCGTCCGGCATCTCTGACCCCACGGCGAAACCATGGATTGTGGCTTTTAATGATGTAAATGGCGCGGGGCCATACGTTTTTAAAGTCGCGTCATCCGACCCCGACCGGTCGATAGGTTGTGTTGTTTGTCAGCTTGAGGGGTACACCGAGTAATGGCGATCTCCTCACTGATAGACAAACAAGATAATTTTGAAATCATCCGGGATGAAGTGGCCGCGATTCTCGCCATTGAAACGGCGTCACAGCAGGCGCTTGCCACGGCGGGGGGTAAAGACCCTGATTTGTGGAAGTTCCGGGTATTTATTGAGCAATCGAACCCATTAGAGCAGTATTTAAACGCGCCCTTGGACACCAGTCCAATCGTTAATGTGTTTTTTGATACCGAGTCCTTTAACAAATCTCACTCAAATATGAACAACCGGCAAAAGGCCGAAGGTATCATAAACATTGATTGCTACGGGTACGCGGTGAGTGCGGATAACCCGGGTGGTGGCCACATCCCCGGAGACCGTGGAGCCGCGTACGAAGTCCAGCGGGCTGCGCGCCTTGTGCGGAATATCATCATGGCCGAGGAATACGACAGGCTTGGCCTGCCGCTCGGCGGCCCGTTGTGGTCACGATGGATAAGCAGTATTGACATGTACCAACAACCGGCGGAAACCAATGTGCAGAACGTAGCATCCAGCCGGTTGCAATTACAAGTTGAATACAACGAATTGAGTCCGCAAACAGACGCGGAAGTTTTGGAACTACTGTCGGCGACGGTAAAGCGCTTTGAAACGGGCGAAATATATTTTGAAGCCGACTTTGACTACACATAGGAGGTAAAAGGATGCCTATCAGTACCGCCGTCGACCCAGCACAAGTATCAAGAGTCGTCGGAATAGAGACTAATTTCGTAAATTTAAACGTGGGGGCGGTTAATTACTTACCCCAACGTATTGCAGTCGTCGGACAAGGATCGACGGCATCAACATATTCGCTGACAAAAGCCCAAGTATTTTCGCCCGACGCGGTTGGGGCAACATATGGCTACGGGTCGCCCTTGCACCTCGCGGTACGGCAGTTGCTACCGGTATCGGGTGACGGTGTTGGGAACATCCCGGTAACTGTTTACCCCCTTGAGGACAACGCATCCGGCGTTGTCGGGACCGGAGACATCGAAGCCACGGTGACCACAGCGGCCGCCGCAACCTACTGGGTTAAAGTAAATAATGTGCTGTCACAGGCGTTTAATGTTGCGGTTGGCGACGTGGCCGGTGATGTCCATGATAAAATCAAGGTGGCGTTAGACGCATCCGTTAGTCTCCCGATTCTCGCGGGGACTGTTGGGTCCGATGTGCCGGTGACGTCCAAATGGAAAGGCGCCTCAGCCGGCGACGTGGTCATTGAAATCGTGGGCCCCACCGATAAGGGTGTCACATTTGCTATCACCCAACTCGCATCTGCTGCCGTGAATCCCAACGCGGCCGAGATTAATGCCGCGTTGGCCCAAATTGGAAACGTTTGGGAAACGTTGGTCTTGAATCTGCTTGACGTAGCGGATACCACAGCGCTTGACACATACGCTGCATTCGGTGAGGGCCGATGGGGGGCACTTGTAAATAAGCCACTATTGGTATTTTCCGGCGATACGAACGCGACGGTGGCCGCTGCGATAGCAGTGCCCGACGCACGAAAAACCGATAGGGTTAATTGCCAACTCGTATCACCGGGTTCGAATGATTTGCCGTTTGTTTCCGCAGCGCGCCAGCTGGCGCGGATTGCTGTGACAGCGCAGAAAAACCCCCCGAGGGATTACGGATCACAGATTGCAACCGGTTTAACCGCCGGTATCGATTCGGTCCAGTGGAATGGATCACAGCGGGAAGCCGCTGTTCTGGGTGGGTCTTCTACGGTCCAGCCTGCCGACGGAGTCCTGAAAATGTCCGATACGATCACGTTCTACCACCCCTCAGGGGAGGCGGTCCCACCGTATCGTTTTGTTTGTGACCATGTTAAATTGTGGCAGGTACTCTATAATTTGGACCTGATTTTCAATAATCCCAATTGGGACGGCGCGCCATTGGTCCCGGATGGCCAGGCACACACGAACCCGGACGCAAAACGACCGAGCACAGCGGTTGCTGCGGTCGCGGCGTTGATCGACAGTCTCGGACGGGCCGCGATTATCTCGGACCCAGAGACGGCAAAAGAAAGTATCCAAGCTGGTATAAGTGAATCAAACGGTAAAAGGCTGGATATATCATTGGTGATTCAGCTCGCCGGAAACGCGAATATAATTAGTATCACTAACAATTTTGGGTTCTTTTTCGGCACCGTGGAAGCGGCGTAAGGAGTATAAGTTATGACTGCTATCGGCGGACCTTTACGAAATATCTCAGTTGCTGGACGTGAGTTCCGGGCGGCTGGAGATGCAACGATTGCAATGAAACTAGGTGGGGACGAAAACGAAGTTTCCCCGAACGGTGACAAATCCACAGCACGAATCGTTAAAACTACAGCGGCATGGACCGCGACGGGCGGCGCGTTGGAATTCGATTCCAACCTGGGGGACCAAGAGTTTCTCCAGGAGATCGCCGATGGAAACGATTTTGTGGTAATCGCCATTACGCTGCAAAGCGGTGTGGTGTATCAGGGCACCGGGATCGTTACCGGTGAATTGGCACTGGACTCGGCGGCCACAACCGGAGTAACGAACTTCGGCGGCCCTGGAAAATTGACGAAACAGTAGGGTTTTAATTTGTGCCGCGCGGGTCACCCTACGCCCAACCCTCCCGGGGCGCGGCACCTTTTTAGTAGGGGCTGATATGAAAGAAGTTGTAAACAGAGAACAGGCTGAAGTGGAATACGAATTATTCCTTGAGCACAATTATTTGAAACGGGATTTTGTTACTGATGAAGTCGAGGGACGTGACGCGGAACGCGACAAACAAATCATTGTATCCGCTGTGGTTCGCGGGGCGTTGGTGTTTAACGATGGGGTTCCGACATACACCCCAGAGACGTCTGACAATAAAGACCCTATTGTTTTTTACAAACCGAAGGGTGACGTTTTGGCGGCCATGGACAAGAGAAAAGACCACCAAAAAGTAAGCCAGATGTATGCGGCAATGGGACAGCTAACTAAGACGTCGGCGGTAAAATTCGCGAAAATGGATCACCGTCCAGACCTTGAACTTTGCATGACGCTGTTTTCTGCTTTTTTGGCGTAATCACCGAACCTTTATTGGTTCGGAACGGAGATGATTTTGAGCTACCGAACGGACAACACACACGGGTTAATGTATACGCCGAAATGCTTGTGCAAATCATGCGTGACTATCCGTCGTTGCCGGATTTCCGAATGTTATCAGAATATGAAATCAGATTTTTTTATGACGCGATTCGGCCGGAACTCAAAAAAAGAACAGAGCCGGAGGGATAATAAGTGGCAGTAGCCCTCAGAATCGAAGCCATCATTGCAGCGGTGGACCGCGTTACGCGACCAATGTCTCGCATGCAGCAGGCCGTTGGCCGCTTTACGCGCAGGGCACGACGCAGCATGGAGCGGATTGATCGGGTAACCAGCCGGGTTGCCCGGACCATCGGTAAAACCTTAAAAATAGCGATCTTAGGTGTGGC
>JAAEQF010000122.1 GCA_024231695.1 FCB group bacterium | reverse complement strand
GGGCAAGGCGTTTTACGCGCGATTCCAAAGCGCCTCGGGCGATGACTCCGTGGAGGAATCGTTTGATTGGAATAAGACGACGGTCAGCTCGGGCGAGAGCGGATTTATCCATCTGGATGGGCATTATACGGAAATCATCGACAACAACCAACCCACCGCGTTCATCGAGCGACAGTACACCTACGACTACGGCCACGGCCTGAAGCTGCAATCCGTCTACTCCGGAACCGGCGCCGAGGACGCAACGATCACCTATGAATTCGATAATGCCGGGGATTGGATGTGGCGTCTCAGCCGTCGAACGCTGTCCGGCTCGAACAGCGGCATGATGCGGAAAACGGATTTCACCTATGATTCACACGGCAACCTGGCCCGCGTAAGCCGGTGGCTGGAGGGCAAGCATCCCGTAGAAACGCAATACAAATATGATGTTTTCGGCAATAAAATCAGATATATAGATCCGCGAGGGTACGCTTGGAAATACGAATATGAGCACAAATTTAGAACCTTCAGAATTTGTGAAACCGGTCCAGTTACATGGGACGGAAAATCTCACGTGGTGGAGTTTTCCGATCTCGACTACCGCAACGGTTTTTTTCGGAAAAAGAAAGATGAGCGGGGATACACCACCAGTTTCATCTACGATGCAATCGGGAGAATTTTGCGCGTTGATTACCCTGATGGCGGAAGAAAGACGGTTCAGTATGATTATAGTGAATTCCCCTATAGGGTGATCACCAGAATCAAGGAGACGGACAACAGCGAGGTGGAGAGCGTGGCCTGGTTCGACGGCCTGAACAGGCAGACCCAG
>JAAEQF010000121.1 GCA_024231695.1 FCB group bacterium | reverse complement strand
TCAGGTGGTGAGCTTCAACGTGTCGCTCTTGTTATCGCGTTGGCCAAGCCCTGCGATCTCTATCTTATTGATGAGCCCTCGGCTTACTTAGATTCAGAGCAGCGTATTCTGGCCTCCCGCGTCATGAAGCGTTGGATTATGAATGCTAAGAGAGCTGCTTTTGTCGTGGAGCACGATTTCATCATGGCGACTTACTTGGCTGACAAGGTCGTTGTGTTCAGTGGTACTCCCGCTATTGAAGCCTTTGCTTCCTCCCCCGAGAGCATGGTTTCAGGTATGAACAAGTTCTTGCAAATGATGGAGATCACCTTCAGAAGAGATCCCTACAACTTCAGACCCAGAATCAACAAGTACAAGTCAATCAAGGATCGTGAGCAAGTGAAAGCTGGAAACTTCTTCCTCTTGGATGAAGGAGAGGCTTAGAAAACAGCAGCAGGTGGCGAAGGAGAAGATTCTGCCGAAGAAGCTGAAGAGAGCAAGGGAGAACCCGTTGCTACGACTCAAGAAGATGCCCCAGCCAAAGGCAAGAAGAAGGGTAAGGGTGCCGCTGCAGCTCAAGAAGAAGAGAAGAAGGCCGAGCCAGCCCCCAAGAAAAAGGGTAAGGGAGCCGCTGCAGCACAGGAAGAGGAGAAGAAGGCTGCTGAGCCTGCGCCCAAAAAGAAAGGCAAGAAAGCAAAGGCTGCTGCTGCAGACGATGACTGGGTTGACGAGTGAAAACTCTGTTTCCAAGACACTTGTAGCTATTTAAGAAGCTGATTAGGCAATTCTACTTCAAGACAACAGCTCTAGACAGCATGCATGATGTATGAATGTCTATGTTTGCAATTTGTGGCAGAATTTGATCGATATACGCGTGTTTATATTGCTATTGAAAAG
>JAAEQF010000120.1 GCA_024231695.1 FCB group bacterium | reverse complement strand
TCGCGGTCGCAAACCTCGCCGACCCCGACGGAGCCCTGAACCCCGCAGACGCAGCCGATGGACCGGTTGATTTCGACAGCGACGGCACCCCCAACGCCCACGAATTCTACAACGACACCGACCCCTGGACCGCCGACCCCGTCCCCAACCAATCCCAAAACCCCGCCTGCTACTACTGGGGCGACGGCGACGGCGACGGCATCATCGGACCCGGCGACGTCGTCACGGTCCAACTCGAAATCGCCGGCATGCTCCAGACCTACTCCGACGTCATCCCCCAAGTCTTCGACACCCTCGACCTCGACAAGGACGGCATCCCCGGACCCAACGACAAGACCCTCCTCGACGTCATGTTCACCGGGGGCGACCGCGCCGCCGGATACCCCAGCTCACCCGTCGCCCTACTCGTGACCGACTTCCCATCCGCCCCCGTCCTCGTCGGCGCCACCACCCACGTCACGCTCTCCGTCCAAAACCAATCCGCCTTCGTCACCACCTCCGG
>JAAEQF010000119.1 GCA_024231695.1 FCB group bacterium | reverse complement strand
TTTTACGGCCGATCCGCCATGAAAAGATGCCCAGACAATGAATTTCGGAATAAAAAAACACTGCTTTTCATATTCGGACTCTTGTTATTGCAGACGGCCGGGTGTGACAGCGGTAATTCCGAAAGGAACAGCGAGCCGGTTTCGCTTAAGTCCTCTGATACCGCCCGCATGTGTAATTTCGGCGATGCGGTTGAAACCAATGGCCATCGCCGCCTGGCGTTAATTGTCGGTGTAGGCCGATACAAGAACGAAAAAGTGCCGGACCTTGACGGCCCTCCTAATGACGCGGAACGCTTTTACAGCCTTTTGACACGGAAAGACGGCTATGGATTCCCGGAGGAAAATGTCTGCCTGCTGCTGAACGAAGAGGCTTCCACCGCAAATTTCAAGCAGGCCTTTGACAAGGCCCTGGTTGAGCGGGCCCGACCAAATGATGTGGCGGTCGTCTACTTTGCGGGTCATGGTTCACAGGCCGTCGATAAAAATGGTGATGAAGCGGATAATTCCGACGAAACATTAATGTTCCATGATGCGCGCACGCAAGGCATACGGGATTTGCGGGATGATGTGTTTAATCAGATGTTGGCGCGTCTGCACAAAAAAACCAGGCGTATCACCGTGATCCTTGATTCCTGTAATTCCGGCACGGCAACCCGGGGACCCGAGGCTGGTATCGTAAAGGCCCGTT
>JAAEQF010000118.1 GCA_024231695.1 FCB group bacterium | reverse complement strand
CAATGAACGAGCCTTTATTGTGCATAATTGGATCGTCCAGCCGGATGATTCCATCCTCAATCAAACAATATTGAGCTCATCGTTTAATCCTCAACAATACGTTGGATTGGCCGAGGATCCCGGAATTGAGCAGGCGGCCGACAGCCTGGCGGGTATAAATGACATGGTGACGATTGAAACGTATGCCAATAATTTTGTCGCACTGAAGACGAAATCTGATGCCGACGGTATGCTGGTTTTGGGCGACAACTGGTATCCGGCATGGAAAGCGTTTATCGACGGAACGGAAAGCAAAGTGTATCTGGCCAACGGATCATTCCGGGGCGTGGTGCTTCCGGCCGGCGAACACAGCGTCGAATTTCGCTATATATCATCGACACAACGGACCGGTCGCTACTTGACCCTGGTGTCATTTTTGTTTGTGCTTGGTGTGGTAGTATTTGATCGACTCGGCGCCCGCCGCCGGGTTCAGACGGGAACGGTGGACTGATATGACGGACAACAACAAACGGGCGTTGATAATTTTCCCCACCTACAACGAGAAGGAAAATATTGAGGAGATCGTCGCCGCCGTTCTGGCTCAGAACAAAATAATTCATACCTTGATTGTTGATGATAACTCGCCCGACGGCACCGGTGATATCGTCGACCGGATGGCGGCCGAGAATCCGCGTGTTTTTGTTGAACATCGCGAGAAAAAGGCTGGGCTCGGCGGCGCATATATACACGGTTTCAAATGGGCCATCAAGGAAAAGTTTGATTACATCTTCGAGATGGATGCCGATTTTTCGCATGATCCCAACTATATTCCCGGATTTCTGGAAGCGATCAAGGATCATGATCTGGTTTTAGGGTCTCGCTATATCCCGGGCGGGGGAGTGGTGGACTGGCCCTGGGATCGGCGCTTCTTGTCCCGTTTCGGCAATATCTATGCGCGAATGATAACCTGGATACCGGTCAACGATGCTACCGGGGGGTTCAAATGCTTTCGCCGGGAAGTTCTGGAAGCCATTGATCTCGATGCGGTCAGATCAAACGGTTATACCTTTCAGATCGAAATGAGCATGCGGGCCTGGGTGCGCAAATTCCGGATCAAGGAAATTCCCATTGTCTTTTCCGACCGTCAGCTGGGCGACTCCAAGATGTCCAAGGCGATTGCTCGCGAGGCGGTGTGGATGGTCTGGTGGCTGCGCTGGGCGGCCATGACTGGAAAACTTTAAAATTCCGCCGACTTGATTGTGAACGACACAGCCCAACTTTCAATTATCATCGTCAACCATCACAGTGAAGATGTCCTGGGGGACTGCCTTCGGGCAATCGTCTCAAGCCGACACTCATTTTCATTAGAAATTATCATTGTGGACAATCCGGCCGGTCCCACGACCGGGACCGATCTGGCCGAGGTCAATATTCCGGTAAAGCGCATCTCCTCAGGTCGCCTCGGTTTCGGAGCGGCCTGTAATCTGGGAGCGACAAACTCCAGCGGTGATTTTCTGCTCTTTCTCAATCCCGACGTGCAAGTGAGTGAAGAGGCAATTGCCCGTCTGTTTGAAGCAATGCAAAATAACCCGAAGGTCGGGATAGTATCCGGTCGTCTCACCGACGGCGACGGCATGTTTCAGCCGTCCTGCCGGCGTTTTCCGTCGCTTAAAAATCTGTTCTTTTCGCGCGGTTCGTTTCTGTCCCATCTCGGCGGAAAAACAAGGCGCGAGTATACTCTGCCCGATTATGAGGAGTCAACAATAGTCGAAGCGGCTGCTGCAGCCATGATGATGATGGCCAAAGCTGATTTCGAGCAGGTGGGCGGCTTTGATGAATCGTTTTTCCTTTATATGGAAGATACCGATCTTTGCCGCCGGATGGGCGTACTGGGGCGATTGACGATTTACGTGCCGGAGGCCGGAGGCATCCATTTATGGGGGCATTCCACCGGCCGCTATCGATTCCGGCGAATCATCTGGCATCACCGTTCAGTTTGGCGGTATTTCGTCAAACATCATTCATCAATTGCTGTTTTGAGTCTTCTGGGGCCGCTTTTGGGCGTCAACTGTTTCTTGTCTTTAACTTATGAATTGTTTACTTTCAAGTCGTGAGCTGGATTGATTTACTAAAAATATTCGCCATCGGCGGTATCGTCACCGGGGTGATGATTCCTATGGTCTGCCGTCTCTGTTTCCGGGCTGGAATTTTGGATATGCCCGGCGAACATAAGAGACATCGATTTCCAACTCCTAATCTCGGCGGGATTTGCATCTTTTCCGGCTTTTGGGCGGCGGTGGCCCTATCCTATCAATTATATCCGGAAATTGCTTTGGAGCTCGATCCGTTTCTCTATTTTGTCATTGCCGGCGGCGTCATCGTTTTTCTGACCGGGCTGATTGACGACCTGGCCGAAATTTCCGCGCTGGTTAAACTGATGGCCCAGATTATTGTTGGGTTGATTCTGTATTACGGCGGGCTGGGAATCACAATACTGTTTATTCCGCTATACGGACCGGTGGAGCTTGGATATTTGTCTTTGCCGATTACTTTGATCTGGCTGGTAGGCTTGATCAATAGCATTAACTTGATTGATGGTCTGGATGGCCTGGCCGCCGGGGTTTCGGCTATCGCCGCTTTGGCCCTGCTTTTTGTCGGCATCTTTTTTCACCTGAGTACAGTTATGGTTTTCACCGCGGCAATAATCGGAACCTGTCTGGTTTTTCTCTATTTCAATCATTATCCGGCCCGAGTTTTCCTGGGCGACAGCGGTTCGCTTTTTCTGGGTTATCTTTTTGCCGTTATATCGATTTTATTTCCCCTCAAATCCTACACGACGGCGGCCGTATTTGTACCGTTGGTGGCTCTGGGGGTGCCGATCATCGAAACGGTAGTATCATTTGTCCGAAGGACGGTAACCGGGAAGAAATTTTATGTGGCGGACAATCGGCACCTGTTTCATTTTCTGGCCACTTCCGGCCTGTCGAAATCGCAGGTGGTTTGGTTGTTCTATCTTTTGTCGGCCATATTTGCTGTATTTTCGGGGGCGATGTTTATATTTGATAAGCGGGCTGTGTTCACCATTTTGGTCGTTTTTATGGTTGTAATTTTCGGGATATTGTTTAGATTTAGGCTCGCTAAAGCCGAAAAGAATGGGAAAGAGTTGTATCGATGATTGAGGGGCCGTACCTGGAATTTGAAAAGCCGATTCTGGAACTTGAAAAAAAGATTTCCGACATGGAAGAGTTCAGTCGGGTCGAGAATATTGAGCTTGATGGAGAAATACAATCTCTGCAGAACAAGCTCAAGAAGTTGCAGGATAATATTTTCTCCAATCTGACCCGCTGGCAGAAAGTACAACTGGCGCGCCATCCCAAAAGGCCGTACACGCTGGACTATATTAAATTACTGACCACCGATTTCGTGGAACTTCACGGGGACCGTTATTTCGCCGACGACAAAGCAATGGTCGGCGGTTTTGCCCGCCTTGACGGCCGGCCGATCATGGTTATTGGACAGCAAAAGGGTAGGGACACTAAAAGCAATTTGTTTCGGAATTTCGGCATGGCCAATCCGGAAGGGTACCGCAAGGCTTTACGTTTGATGCGAATGGCGGCCAAGTTTAATCGTGCCATCGTTATCTTTATTGATACGATCGGAGCTTTTCCGGGAATAGGCGCCGAAGAGCGGGGACAAGCCGAATCGATCGCCCACAACCTGCGCGAAATGTCCATGTTGGAAGTACCCATCGTGATTACAATTATCGGTGAAGGCGCCTCCGGGGGAGCCTTAGGGATAGGACTTGGCGATCGGGTTTACATGATGGAAAATTCCTGGTATTCGGTGATTTCACCTGAGGGTTGTGCGGCCATTCTGTGGCGCGACGCGGCCAAGGCGCCCGAGGCGGCCGAAGCGTTGAAATTGATGGCAACGGACGTGGAAAAATTGGATTTGATCGACGGCATCATTCCCGAGCCAGAGGGCGGGGCCCATCGCGATATGAATGTCGCGGCGGCCAATCTGAAAGAAACGGTAGTGAAGGCACTGGGCGAACTCGACCGGTTGTCACCGGATGAATTGATCATGCAGAGAATCGCAAAGTATCGCCGCATGGGGGTATTTGAACAATAAGCGAAGTCTTGGTGTAGTTAACCGGGTACTCGGGCGACAACGGAAAGAATTTCCGCATTGTTCCCGGTCACCATTTATAGATATTTTGGAGAGCACATGAAACTATCAAAGTTTTGTGACGAGAGTCTTATCAAGTTTGATCTCAAGGCCACGAGTAAAGCGGACGTGATTGAGGAATTGGTTAATCTGGCGGCCGCATCGCCGCTGGTTAAAAATCGTGATGAACTTCTGCAGGATATTATTCATCGCGAAGACATGGTCACGACTGGTATCGGCTACGGGGTAGCTTTCCCGCATGCCAAGACCAAGGCGACCAAGGGCATTGTTATTGCCTTTGGACGAAGTGAAGCAGGTTTGGATTTCGATGCCATGGATAAAAAACCGGTACATGTCTTCTTCATGATCGCCGCACCAGAAGATGCAATCGGCGCCCATCTAAACGTGATGGCCCGGCTGTCGTACATTATGAAATCTGCGGAGAATCGCGAAAGCCTGTTGACGGTCAGTTCTCCCGGAGAACTGCTTTCCATATTGGATTCGGTCGAATAATCATCTCGTCATAACAGAGGAAACTGCCAATGGAATGGCGATCTTCCTGGTTCTCGGGAGAGAGAAGGATACTGCTGCATACCGTTCTGGTTTTGGTGATCTCGTTTGTCTTTCTGATCGCCGGCCGGCCGGTTTCCGGGTTGGTGGGTAATCTAACGACAACCGTTTTTTATTACCCCTTTCACAAATTGAAAAGTACGCTCTCCACCGTTTCTCATACGGCCGAGGAGAATGCTATTTTAAGAGCCAATCTGGTGGAAACATCGAGCCGGTTGCAGTTCTACTTTGAAACGCTGGAAGAGAACCGCCGGCTGAGGTCTCTTTTAGGCTTTATTCCACCTTCCGAATTTTTGATCGTACCGACCGAGATCATCGGCGTCCACGGTTCGGGAATGCCCAGCACGGTTTTGATAAATATGGGTGAACGTGATTCTATCCGCGTTAATCAGACAGTCGTTAATCGCAACGGTCTGGCCGGTCGGGTGGCCCAGGTTATGCCCGACTACAGCGTCGTCTACTTGCTGACCGAACCGCGTTGTCGGGTGGCGGCCAGAGTCAAACGCAGTCGCGAACAGGGAATAATCCGTTACAATATGAATTTGGGCATGATCCTCGACAACCTCCCCCGTCTGGAGGACGTCGTTGTCGGCGACACAATTATCACTTCCGGTCTGGGAGGGATTTTTCCCGAAGGATTGATCATTGGCGAAGTTAAAAGCGTGGATCTTCCGGAACGCGAATTCTTCTATTCCATTTCCATTTCTCCGGCCGTCAATTTTAACGGTCTGGACGAACTGTATGTGCTGGTGAAAGGGGAATGATGCGCTTTATCCCTTATGCTCTCTATTTGCTGTTAATCACCTTTTACCGTACTAACCTGATGGAACTTTTTTCAATCGGTCCCGCCCGGATTTATCTGACGGCTTTATTGGTCATCCTGGTGGCTCTCAACAAGGATGATCTGACTTCGCTATGGTTCGGTTTCGCTGCCGGGCTGATCTATGACGCGCCTAATCCCGAATACCTGGGCGTGCATATGCTGCTTTTGGCGATGATAGGCCTGGCCACGTCGATCCTGAAACAGCGCTTCAATCTTGACTCTATGAAAAGCCTGGTCTTTCTGGTGATCGGTGGATTGTTTGTTTATTCCGTACCATACACGGTAATTTACGTCAGTACCGGAGCGGGCGAGTTTATTCGCTCCATGGGTCAAAGCGCTCTGCTGAGCATAATCTATAGCAGTTTTGTCGCCTGGTTGTTTTTCATGTTTCAGTCGGGACGACTATCCTATCAAAAACTCAAGTCGATTTTCTAATTATGTCAAGTCGTCGTCTAAGTCTGCCGCAAAGATTTCTTATCGGAAGCATTTTTTGCTCTCTTTTTCTGGCTCTACTATTGGGGCGCATGTTTTATCTGCAGACGTTTCGTCATCAAAACCTCTATACCCAGTCTGAAAACAATCGCATTCGCATCCAACCGGTTGTTCCCAAAAGAGGACTTGTCTTTGATCGCGAAGGACGGTTGTTGATTGACAACCGGGCCGCCTATTCATTGGCCGTGGTTCCGGCCGAAGTCTCTCGGACGCCGACTCTGGAGCGATTGTCGGCCCTATTGGAAATAAGTGAAGAAAGCCTTAATCGCCGTATTCGCCGAAATCTGACCGGTCGCTTTCAACCGGCGGTGATTAAGCGGGATGTCGGTTTCGATAAAGTCGCCGTTTTGGAAGAGCAGAACGAGCTTTATCCCGGAGCCGTGTACAGTAAGGATGAAGTGCGCAAATATACCGAGGAGTTGGGGGGCGAGTGTTTTACCGGTTATGTGGGCGAGATATCATCTGAGGAAATGAAAAAATTGGATATCTCAATTTACCGGGCCGGAACCATGATCGGCAAATCGGGTATTGAGAAATTTTACGACCGGGAACTGCGCGGACTGGAGGGTACCGAGTATATCGAAATCGCCGCCTCGGGTCAGCTGTTGGGCGTATTGGCCGATCAGCCGGGCGTAGCCGCCGAAACAGGCAGTGATCTGATTCTGACCATTGATCGGGATATTCAGAAAGTCGCCACCGAAGCGCTCGGCGATTTCTGTGGCGCGGCAGTGGTCATGGATCCCCGCAACGGGGAAATTCTGGCCATGGCCTCGTCACCAGCCAATGATGCCAACATATTCTCAGGTGTAATACCCGACAGCCTGTGGCGATCCATTTTGGCCGATACCAACAACCCCTTGCTCAACCGTCCCCTCGACGGCCAGTATCCGCCTGCATCAACTTATAAACTTCTGGTGGCGGGAGCAGGATTGGAACTGGGATTGATCGACCGACACACTATGTTTTCCGGGTGTACCGGAGCTTATCAATTCGGCATCCGGGCATTTCACTGCTGGGATTTGGGGGGACACGGTCGCCTGCCTCTGATACCGTCGATCGAGAGGTCCTGTGACGTCTATTTTTACCAACTGGCGTATAAAATGGGCCTGGCCGATTATCACCGTTTTTCCACCGCCTGTGGTTTCGGACATAAAACAGGAGTTGATTTGCCGCAGGAGGCTTTGGGGAACGTGCCCGACAAGGACTGGTATGATCGCCATATCGGTCTCCGCCAATGGACTCTGGCAGTACTTTTAAATCTCGGCATAGGGCAGGGAGAAGTGCTGTCCACGCCACTTCAACTGACACAGTTCTACTGTGGACTGGCTAATCATGGTCAGGTCTTCAAGCCGCACCTGTTGAAATCGATTGTCGGTCCCGACGGTCGAGAAACCTCCAAGGGTGGTGAGTTGGCGTTTAGCCTGCCTTTTTCTGAAGCGACCCTTCAAATCCTAAAGGAAGGGCTGGTTGCGGTTATGCATGGCGAGCAGGGCACGGCGCGGGGATCAAAAATCGACGGCGTGCTGATGGCCGGCAAAACCGGTACTGCGCAAAATCCGCACGGTTTGGAACATTCACTTTTCGTCGGCTTTGCTCCCGCCGATAATCCGGAGATTGTTGCCTGTGTGATTATGGAGAATGCCGGGCATGGCTCGGATTGGGCCGCTCCGGCGGTGCGCAAAATTATCAAGACCTATCTGGAAAAACATAACCTGATTGGTGACCGGCTGCCGTTGGCCGGGGAGGGCCGGTGATGGGACGCCTAAATCCATTGGCTCTGCCGAATCTGGACTGGAAGCTGATCACGGCCGCGCTTTTGCTTTCGGTAATCGGTATCTTGCTGATATTTTCGGCCCAGTATTACAGCGATAATACTACAGATCAGAAACATTATGTCAAGCAATCGATCTGGCTGGTTATCGCCTTGGTTGCCTTCAGCGTCACCGTCGCCATGCCACCTCGTTTCTACGATTTTGTCGCTTATCTGTTCTATTTGTTGATGCTGGTAATGTTGGCTGCCGTTGTTATCGTCGGTGCCCAGAAAATGGGCGCGGCTCGCTGGTTTTCACTCGGCCCGGTTAATTTCCAACCATCTGAGTTCGCCAAGCTGGCGGTGCTGATGGCTCTGGCTCGCTTTTTCGCCTATACCAAACTACCCCCGGAATCGATCCGACGGCTGGTGTTATCGCTTATTTTGACCATTATCCCGGTAATGTTGATTCTTAAACAACCCGATTTGGGAACCTCGCTGGTTTATTTCGTGATTCTCTTTTCCCTCTGGTTTTTCTCCGGACTGTCGCCGTTGTACTTGATCCTGATCGTTTCGCCGATTATTTCCATGATTACTGCCTTTCACTGGCTGGCCTGGGTTATTTATCTGGTCCTCTTTCTGATCATGCTATTTATCGGCCGCCCCGGAGTCCTGATTGGAGTGTCGGCCACCATTGTCAATCTTGCTTTCGGGATGATGACGCCGATGGTTTGGAACCGGCTGGCTGATTATCAAAAAATGAGAATCCTGATTTTTCTCGATCCCGGTCGTGATCCTCAACGGGCCGGTTACCAGATTATTCAATCCATCATCTCCATCGGATCGGGCGGACTATTCGGCAAAGGTTTTTTGGATGGTTCACAATCACGACTGGAATATTTGCCGGTTCGCCATACCGATTTTGTCTTCTCTGTGCTGGGCGAAGAACTTGGCTTTGTCGGCTGTGCCGTAGTCATCGGTCTATTCGCTTTTATTCTGATTCGAGGAATGAAAATAGCCGCCAAATGCCGTTCGACCTTTATGGGGACAATTGCCTGGGGAGCGGTGACGATTATTTTTTTCCAGATGATGGTCAACATCGGCATGACTCTGGGGTTAATGCCGGTGACCGGTCTGCCGTTGCCGTTTGTCAGCTATGGCGGTACTTCGCTTGTTTTTTTCTGGGTGCTGATCGGCATGTTGGTTCTGGCCGATTATCGCTGGCAGGAATATTGAGGCCTTTTCGTTTCGATTATTTGCGTATAGTTGTTTGAATTAAGGGAGGTTTGCATAACCATGCGACGAATGGTGATTTTGATATTTACCGCTATGCTAATATGCGGCGGTTTGATTTCGACCGGTGCGGCCGAAACTCTGGAAACCGTGCTGGATAAAAATATCAAAGCTTTGGGCGGGCGGGAGGCATTATCCCGCATCAAATCAGTAATTTCCTATGCCACTGTAGAAGGCATGGGTATGAGCGGCACTCAGATCGGCTGGGTCAAATATCCGTTCCAGTACCGGGCCGAAATTGATATGGGTGTCATGTCTCAAGTGATGGGCTTTAATGGATTGACCGGCTGGTCGATCGATCCCAATGGAATAGTCAAGCGGGATATCGCCGAAACGCTCAAACCGATGATCAATGAAATGTATTATCAAAGTTACTCATACGCGTTGCCGGGTGGCAATCCGGGGCGGACGGTTTATCGCGGCGATACCCTGATCGATGGCGGGAAATATCACAAGCTGGCTCTTTTTCCCGAAGGCGGTGATTCGCTGTCGATTTATATCAATACCTCCACCGGCCAGGTTGATTTTCGACGTGAGGTTATTACCGGATTGTTGATGATGACCTCTTACAGCGATTTCCGCCAAATAGAAGGGGTTTATATTCCCTTTGTCATGGTCAGTAAAACTGTCGGCGCGCCCTACGAAGTAAAGGGGTGGATGGATTCCCTTCGGATCAATGAAAACTTGCCCGATTCGCTGTTTGCGATCCCCGGCAAATCCGGTGATGATTTCCTTTTTGCCGATGGGGCCGATTCGGTGGTCCTTCCGTTTCATTTCGAGAATAATCACATTCAGTTGGAAACGATGATCAACGGCCGGGGGCCGTTTATGTTTCTTCTGGACAGCGGGGCGGGGATGACATTCGTGGCCGCAAGTCTGGCCGATGAGCTGGGGATCAAAGTTGTTGGCGAAGTGCCGGCGAGGGGTGTCGGAGGATACAGTCGCATCGGTTTCGGTGAGATTGATTCGCTCAATTTCGGCGGGCTGTCGCTTTATCTGGATCGTATTACCATCCTTGATTTGGAAACCATCGCCGGAGGACTTTTGGCCGATTTGGATGGAGTACTTGGTTATGATTTTTTTGCCCGGTTTCCGATGAAAATAGATTTTGTTGCTGAAAAAATGACGGTCTATCATCCTGAATATGAAAACCTTCCAGCCAACGGCGAGATAGTACCGATTGACATCTTCGCCCAAATACCGGTTATGGAAGGATTTATCAATGGACAGCCGATTCGCCTGGGAGTCGATTTGGGTGCGCAACCGACTATGGTCATCAGAGGGAACGCCCGGCTCTATCCGATGTTGAAGGAGCAGATCGGCGATAGTTTGGGAAGAGTTAATATGGGCGGAATCGGCGGTAGTCAGTCAATGGCCTCAGCCATAATCGATTCCCTTC
Source organism: FCB group bacterium (assembly GCA_024231695.1). Classification (GTDB taxonomy): domain Bacteria; phylum Zixibacteria; class MSB-5A5; order GN15; family JAAZOE01; genus JAAEQF01. Next base: position 55,394 of record JAAEQF010000118.1, on the reverse strand, counting down.
GCCTCGGCCGAATAATTTTGGAGAAGCAATCGGTGTTGATATCGGAGGACTTTTCGGGGCTGCCATTGCCGGATTATATCGAGGGCCTCTTGGGTGTGGGCATTATGCGCGATTTCAGATTGCTGATCGATTATCCACACGGCCGGATTTGTTTTGAACGGCAGTCATAAGGGTTGAATTATCCGAATAAAGGGCCGATGTTATATAAAAAGGATGCCTAAGTTGTGGCCCGACAAGTAAATAAAGTGGACAAACCTCGGGAGGAAAGTTTGAAATTAGGAGTTCTCACCGGAGGAGGCGATTGCCCGGGATTGAATGCGGTCCTGCGAGCGGTGGTCAAAACAGCGATCAACGATTTTGATATGTCGATAATCGGCTTTCGTGACGGTTACGAGGGGATGATTCTCAATAATTACATTTCCCTGGACAAACGCGCGGTTTCCGGTATCCTGACCCTCGGGGGGACGATTCTGGGTACTTCCAATCAGGCCGACCCGTTTAATTTTCCTATTCTTCAGAAGGAAGAATATATTTATCTGGATCGATCGTCGGAACTGGTGGCCAATTATGAACGTCTTGGTCTCGACGGCCTGATCGCCATCGGCGGCGATGGTACCATGGCCGCTTCAGCCAGACTCTGTGAACTGGGGATCAATATTGTCGGCGTTCCCAAGACTATCGACAACGATCTTTTCGGCACCGACCAGACATTTGGATTTGATTCGGCTCTGGTGACGGCCACCGAGGCGGTGGACAAAATTCATACCACGGCTCAATCGCATCATCGCGTGATGATTATTGAAGTCATGGGCCGGTATGCCGGATGGCTGGCTTTGACTTCCGGTCTGGCCGGCGGCGGCGATATTATTCTGATTCCGGAAATCCCTTATGATGTGGCCGAAGTTTGTGACAAGATCAAAGAACGCAATCGGCAGGGCAAGAACTTCTCAATTATCATAATCGGCGAGGGAGCCAAACCAGAGGGCGGCGATATGGTTGTCAAGCGTCGCATCGAAACCTCGCCCGATGCCATCCGTCTGGGCGGCATTTCCCATCAACTGGCGGCGCAGATCGAGGGCCTGACCCGACTGGAAACAAGGGTGACGATTCTGGGCCATCTGGTTCGCGGTGGTTCGCCGACGGCCTATGATCGCCTGCTGGGAACGCGTTTCGGTAGTGAGGCGGTGCGTCTGGCGGCCGATAATCAATTTGGGCGGCTGGTGGTTCTTAAGGGAGCCGATGTCAAATCGATTCCGATGGCTGACGCAGCAGGCAAAGTCCGCACGGTTCCGCTGAATTCGCCCTATATCGCAATCGCCCAGTCACTAGGTATTTCCCTCGGGGTGTCCGCCGAAAGACTCGAAGAACTTGCCGCCTCAGCGGCCAAGGAAAATGTAAATCGGGACGCCGAGGAGATCTCATCGTAGCGGCAAATATTCTCTATTGGCTCTAATGCTGTTAACGGCTCGGGAGCGGGAAGTGTCGAGGGCAAAAGAGGGGTTCAACGGAAATATTAGGTCTTTAGCCTTGACTCAGACGTTTCGCGTTGCCATATAATATACGAAAATCTGAACGCTGGTATATGGGTGAAAGAGACGATTTTTGGATTACCTGAAATAAATCATTGGGCCAATATATTTATGATACGTAGAATGTAAATTGCGACGCAGGATTTAGAAACCACGGAGGATGATGTTGACCCTAAACAAAGCGATTGTCATTGGCCTGTTAATATGCGCTCTGCCGTTTTTCTCCGGATCAGCACATGCGGCGGACAAGCCGGAGATCAACCGGCTCAGTCCAGCTCGATTTTCGATGGTTGGTCTAAGGATCGGAGCCTGGGTTGGTCAGGGAGGAGACGTCAACGAATCCAATGTTACCGCCGATTTCCCCGATGCCAGCTTCTATACCGAAATATATTACGACCACCGTTTTACTCCGGCACTTATCGGGGAACTTTCGCTGGGTGTTTCAACTCGCGGCGACGCTACATATTTGGATGGCGACAATAAATATGTCGGCACGATCAATTTGTATCCAATGCTGTTGCAGTTGAAAGTTACGCCTCTGGCCGGGGGGGAATCGCGTTTTCGACCCTATCTGATTGGCGGCGGCGGCGTGGTAGTTGGTAAACAGAGCACGGATATTGTAATCGGTCCATCGCTTCCTTTATATTTTAACGAGGAATCGCAAACCGATTTACTGGTTGTTTTAGGCGGGGGCATCGACATACCTCTGTCCGAGCAGTTGGGCTTGAATATTAACGGTAAGTACCACTGGATCGATTTTGGCGACAATTTGGCCGGTCTCACCGATTATTCCGGGATGGCTATATCGGTTGGAGTGGCTTACTTTCTTCATAAAAAATAAGAGTTGAATTCACGGAGGGCACTATGGCTGTCAAGGTGGGAATCAATGGTTTTGGACGCATCGGCCGCTTGGTATTCAGGGCCGCCGCAAAGCAAGGCGGAATCGAAATAGTCGGGATTAACGATATCACCGACGCCAAAACACTGGCTTATCTTTTAAAATATGATTCGACGCAGGGCAAATATCCCGGTTCTGTCGGATACGATGATGCCGGGCTGGTCGTGGACGGCAAAAAAGTACCGGTTATGGCCGAACGCGATCCTGGTAATCTACCCTGGGCCAAACTGGGCGCTGATATCATCGTCGAATCGACCGGCCTGTTCCGTACCAAAGACACGGCTGGCAAACATATCTCTGCCGGCGCGAAAAAGGTTTTGGTCTCTGCTCCCGGCAAGGACATCGACGGCACTTATGTGCTCGGTGTTAATGACGGAAATTATGATGCGGCCAAGCATAACATCATCTCCATCGGTTCCTGTACGACCAACTGTCTGGCTCCGGTTTGTAAAGTCTTAGTCGATACTTTCGGTATTGAAAAAGGCTACATGACCACCATTCATGCTTACACCGGCGACCAGCGTCTGCTGGATGCTCCACACAAGGATTTGCGTCGGGCTCGTTCGGCGGCATTGTCAATGATTCCGACCACAACCGGCGCGGCCAAGGCCATTGCCGAGGTTGTACCGCAGTTAAAAGGCCGCATGGACGGCTGTGCCATTCGTGTCCCCACACCGGTGTCCTCCATCGTCGATCTGGTTGTCCTCCTGGAAAAAGAGGCCACCGTAGAAGCTATCAACGGAGCCATGAAAAAGGCGGCTGAAGGTCCGATGAAAGGTATCTTTGAATACTGCGAAGATCCGATAGTCTCCATTGACGTCACCGGCAACCCGCATTCGTCTGTTTTTGATCCGGCCATGACTATGGCTTCGGGCAAAATGGCCAAGGTGTTCAGCTGGTACGACAATGAATGGGGCTTCTCCAATCGGATGGTTGATATGGTTTGCCGAATGATGGGCTGATAACCGGCCTTTTATTTTGAAATCAATCTACTCATTACGCCCTGTTTTTAATCGGACAGGGTCTTGGGAGAGAATATGAACAAGCTGACCGTTAAGGACATCGCTGTTTCCGGAAAGAAGGTTCTGGTTCGGGTCGATTTCAACGTTCCGCTCGATGGTTCCGGCCGGATTACCGATGATAGCCGCATCACAGCCTCATTGCCCACCATTCGCACAATTCTGGACGGCGGCGGGCGGGCGATTCTCTGCTCGCATCTGGGCCGCCCCAAGGGCCGGGTTGTCCCGGAAATGAGTCTGCGGCCAGTGGCCGAACATCTGGCCGATCTTCTGGGGGCACCGGTCAAGTTCGCCGCCGATTGTATCGGAGAAGAGGCCGAGCAGAAGGCAAATGCTCTGGCCGATGGACAATGCCTGCTTCTGGAAAACCTTCGCTTCCACAATGAGGAAACCGATAACGATCCGGACTTTGCCGGAAAGCTGGCTTCTCTGGCCGATTTATATGTCAACGATGCCTTCGGGACGGCCCACCGGGCTCATGCCTCAACTGAGGGCGTGACCAAACATTTCGACCGATCTGTTGCCGGATTCCTGATTGAAAAAGAAATAGAATATCTTGGTCGAGCGCTGGCTAATCCGGCTCGCCCGTTTACGGCCATTTTAGGGGGAGCCAAGATTTCGGGTAAAATCGATGTCATCAATAATCTCTTCGAGAAGGTTGACAATATCCTCATTGGCGGCGGCATGGCCTTTACATTTTTCAAGGCGATGGGCATGGAAATCGGTACTTCGCTGTTGGAAGAGGATAAGATCGAACTGGCCCGTGAAATCTTGGATAAGGCCAAATCGCACTCTGTGAAATTTCTTCTACCGGTCGATTGCGTCATTGCGGCTGAACTCGACGAGGATGCTGATTTGAAAATTGTCGGCATCAATGATATCCCGGCCGATATGAAAGGTCTGGATATAGGTCCGGATACATTGAAACTGTTTTCTGGTATCCTGGCCGACTCCAAAACGATAGTCTGGAACGGCCCGATGGGTGTTTTCGAATATGCCCAGTTTTCTCTGGGTACGGTTGCCATGGCGGGGCAGATGGCACTGGCAACTGACAACGGTGCAGTGTCGATTATCGGCGGTGGTGATTCTGCTGCAGCCGCGATTAAAGCCGGAGTCAAAGATCGCATCACTCATATTTCAACTGGGGGAGGAGCTTCGCTCGAATTCCTCGAAGGTAAAAGCTTACCCGGTATCGCTGCCTTAACCGATGCCATCATTGAGGTATAGGAGAATCAGGTGAGACAAAAAATCGTAGCCGGCAATTGGAAAATGAACAAGACCGTGGTCGAGGGTCGGGTCCTGATCGAGGGACTGAAAGATCTGGTGGGCAAAGTCACTGATCCAGTGGTTTTGGTTTGTCCGCCTTTCACGGCCCTGACCGAAATTGCTATGTCCCTGAAAGACAGCGAAATACGTATAGGCGGGCAACATATGCACGAGGCCGATTCCGGTGCTTTTACCGGCGAAATCGCCGCCGAAATGCTGTTGACAAGCGGTTGTAGCCATGTTATATTGGGTCACTCTGAAAGGAGAGCCCTCTTTTCAGAGACCGATGAAGCGGTTAACATCAAGGCTAAAAAGGCCTTGAGCGCCGGTCTGGTGCCGATCGTCTGTGTCGGCGAAACGCTTGAAGAGCGCGAAACCGGAAACACCGAGAAGGTAATCGAGGGGCAGCTTGGCGGCTCACTCGATTCTTTGTCTGAATCGGATATGAAGAAAACGGTTATCGCTTATGAACCGGTCTGGGCTATTGGGACTGGCAAGACAGCGACACCGGAACAGGCCGAGGAAGTACACGGATTTATTCGAAAACTTTTGGCCGACAAATATGGCAGCAAGATTGCCGAAGAGGTAACGATATTATACGGTGGTTCGGTCAAGGGATCGAACGCGGCCGGACTGTTTGCGAAGGAAAATATCGACGGTGCATTGGTTGGAGGAGCCAGCCTTAAAGCCGACGATTTCGCGGCGATTGTGAACGCGATGGTTTAAGCTGGAGGTAGAAATTGTTTTTCACTGTATTTCTTATTATTCATGTTCTGATTTGTATCGCCCTGGTAGTGGTGGTACTTATGCAATCGTCCAAAGGTGAAGGGCTGGCCGGCGCTTTTGGAGGCGGCGGCGGTGTAAGTGGCGCCGTTTTTGGCGGCCGGGGAGCCGCGTCGTTCCTTTCCCGCGCCACAACGATTTTGGCCATTGCCTTTATGGTATCCTGTCTGGGATTGTCGCTCATGTCATCCAGCGCCAACCAATCGGCTGTGACCGGTTCATCGTCGGCCGTTAGCGAAGCGGCTCAGCGAGACGCGGAAGCGCAACAACAGGCGGCCCAGCAGCAGACTTTGCCGGTTGAAGGCGCCACCGATGATGCGGCTACAGCGGAAGATATTTTCAATACTCCGCCGCCTTCCGATTCGCAGTAAAGACTTTTATAATGCGGAAGTGGTGGAACCGGTAGACACACCATCTTGAGGGGGTGGCGGGCTAACGCCTGTGCGGGTTCAAGTCCCGCCTTCCGCATAAAGATTAAAAAAGCCCGTGAGTCAACTAAGACTCACTGGCTTTTTTTATGCCTCGAAAATACTTTTCCGAATTAACAGGGCGGAAAATGCAAACGGGAGGATATCCGTCAATCATCCTTTTCCGGCATTAGTTTGTTGACGATGTCATCGTAAAACGGCCGGTCTTTTAGACTGGCATACGAGCCGGGAAAACATATTGCTTTCATTTCTATTGCGGTTATAGAATCCTCATTTTCAGGATCAGGCTGCCATCGAGTCAAGACGATTGCCAGACGATGATCCTTTTGCCCCAGGCGGGTGTTGTCGATCATTGGGAAGTCAAAGAAATCGACGCCGAAATGATTGTCCTCCATGTCCAGTGCATCTTTCGGGTCTGGTTTTTGTTTTTCAGGAGGGGGCTTGCTTGCTAATGGACTTGCTTCGATCGGATCGGCAAAAGGATCCACGAACTCGGTCATCGAGGTAATATACTCCTCCATGATTATACTTACGAGATCATTACTGTGAAGACTGTCCTCCAAAAGTCCGGAAAGAGCCTTATAATCCAGGTCGAAGATATTTTCTGAAGTATCGGAACAAACAGTATCTGTAATCCAAAGTATTGCCCTTTCACCGATTGGAGTGATTATTTCAAGATTGATTTCAATTTCCCGGCTTCCAGAATCAATCTCCAGAATTTCAACTATGAAATATCTTACAATCGAATCGAGTTCAAGGCAAAATCCCTTACGGAATATGGGAGGCAATACTTCCACGGAATCGGGCAGACTCATAAATGCATTAGGGCATTTAAACTCGATATCCTGAAAGATACCATGGTCACCAAGTACTGCCGCCTGTTTATTCTTGATTTCCCCGGCCACCCGGCGCAGTCGCTTCAAAAAATCATTGGACTTCGGATCCAGAGATTCAGGAAGCTCGCGGATCACGTGGTTAAAAAGGGGTTTGAGGTTAAGCGATTCGTGAAAATTGTAAACCAGGAGTTCGAGATTAAGGACTTTCCCCTCTAACCCGGACGTATCCGAGGACAGAAACTTATCGATGATTTTGGTGAACATATCCTTGCGCAAAACCGACTCGGACTGTTCGCGTTTGCTGATTAGCTCCGTATAAAGCCGAGTGCGCATCTCTTTGTCCTGGCGCTTTTCCAGATAACCGGAACCAAAAAAGCCGATTCCAGCGATGAGAACGGCGGCCATGATTCCTCCGGCCGGCTTCAGGAGTATATCCAGCTTGTCCCATTTGTCACGAGGTTTTTTTGGCAAACTATTTCCTTTTTATTTGGTAAACTCCCTTTTTGTCACGATAGATTACGACATCGACTTTGTTTGAGTCTCTGAAGGATGTAACGTCCATGGACCGGTCGAATGACCCACCCTTAATTGTTAATTTGCAATCACCAGCGTGTGGTACATTAATCCGGTAAACGCCCAAATTGTTAGTCTTTCCAGGGTATGTCGTTTCAGTTCTGATGTGATAGATCTCCACCTTCACATTCGCGCCTATCGATCTTCCCGATTTGGTAATTTTGCCGTAAATCACTCCAGCTTCGGTGAATGCCGGAAACAGCAAAATGAAAATCATTGCCAAAATTAAAAATTTCATATTGCCTCCCTCTTAATGATATTTCGCCTTTTATTGCTTCGGATGTCGATCAGTCGGATGCTTGATTCACAATCTGAATATAGGAGACCGGTTATATATGTCAAGAATAAAGACTGTCTAACTAATATGGTGAGGAAAGACGGGGATGATGATGACAAGCCGACAATTTTCCGCAGTTTCAACTAGTCGGAGCGCAGAATATGTGGCGCAATTATTGCGAAATCGTTCTATAATTGACTTTTTTTGCCGTATTGTTTATAGGACTCAGTTTTCGTTCGGGCAATTCAATACAGGAGACATATATCATGCAAACATTTATCTTGATGACCAAACTGGCTTCGGAAGCAGGTAGCCAGGTAAAAGATCGCGCCAAACAAGGGCAGACATGGATGAATCAGGTACGGGAATCCTGCCCGGAAGTCAAATTTGTCGCTCACTATGCCCTTCTGGGATCTTTCGATTTTCTTAGCGTTTATCAGGCGCCCAACCCAGAGGTGGCCGCCAAAGTATCAATGATCAGTCTGGCCAACGGAGCCTTTCAGGCCCAAAGCTGGACGGCCATTGAATACAAACGGTTTATCGAACTGACCGAGGAGTTGTAAATAGATGTATAGCGACCATATACGTCTAATATAAGCAGTCAGCGGAGTATGGTAAAAATGATTAAAACGCTAAAGCGTAATGAATAGTGGCCGATTATAAATATGTAATCTTTGACGGTCACCAATAGATTCTATAAAAATATCATTGGGCATCACAGTGATGTTCGATGATTCTCCTGAGTTGCTTCAATAACACACTGACCCCGACATTCCGTCGGGGTCTTTTTTGTGACTGGTCAAATCCGTTGTTTAAGTTGACTCGGAGGATGTGCCTGCCTTTCTTGGAGCAAACAGCAGGGGAGAAGTGACCAATGGAAATAGTACAGCAATTTTACGATAATATTCGCGAGTGGATACCATCCGGCGTGGCACTGTTTGTGATTTTAATGTTTATTTTTGGAGCCCGTCTCTTTTTAGAGAAAAAATACAGCGGAGCCACCGGTCAACACTTTCGGCGGCAGGTCATCACGCTGTTATTGTCCTTTGCCGGTTTGCTGATAGTCATCATGATCCTGCCGATAGAGCATCAGCCGCGCGGGCAATTATTATCCCTGATTGGCCTGATTCTCAGTGCCGCCATCGCCTTGTCCTCGACAACATTCCTGGGCAACATTATGGCCGGGTTGATGATTAGGGCTTTGCGCAATTTTCGACCGGGAAATTTTATCCGGGTCGGGGATTATTTCGGGCGGGTTTCGGACCAGGGACTATTTCATGTAGAGATACAGGGCGAGGATCGGAACTTGACTACTCTGCCCAATCTATATTTGGTGACTAATCCGGTAAAAGTGATCCGTTCATCGGGAACGATAATCTCGGCCGATGTGTCGCTGGGTTATGATATTCATCGGAGCATTGTCGAACGACTTTTGCATGAAGCGGCCGAAGGGGCTGAATTAGAGGAACCGTTTGTGCGCGTCATGGACCTGGGTGATTTTTCAGTCAATTACCGCGTCTCCGGTCTTTTGACCAAGGTACGACATATTATCAGCGCCCGTTCCCGTCTGCGCGAATCGATGCTTGATATCTTGCATAAAAACGGCGTTGAAATTGTCTCGCCGACATTCATGAATACACGGGCGATACCCGACGGGCGGCGATTTGTGCCGAAATCGCCGGCGCTGAAAACAGATGATGAAGAACAGACGATCCCAGAGGATATGGTTTTCGACAAGGCCGAGCAAGCGGAATCAATGGAAAAGCTTAGGGAGTACTCCGAGGATTTGGGGTCTCAGATTGGGTCACTCAAGGAGCGTCGCGATAAATCCGGGAACAACCGAGTCGAAAGCGAACTCGATGATGAGATCGCAAAACTGGAAACACGAAAGAAGAGACTGGCCGAAATTATCGAAAGGCGGGAAAAGGAACAAAACGATAAAGCGGGCGAATAAATCGATTTACAAAGACCAATTATTGCTTATCTTGTAATTGACCTCTAAAGGAGCAGCCCTGATGTAACCAGCATCTACATCCCGACAAATGATGACGATTCGGAGATTAGTCCAATGGCTCATCCGAATCGAAAAACCGCCGGATATTTCAGGCGGGAAAACTATTCCATGCGGAGGTGTCGGTATGTCATCGGAGATGCTGATCAATCTAAAGAACGTTTCCATTTCCACTCTAGACAAAACTCTATTTGAAGGATTATCACTATCGGTTGAACGAGGTGAGCTAATTGCCCTGGTAGGGGCCAATGGTTGCGGTAAATCGAGCCTTCTACAGGAGATTTTGGCCCGTATTGGCGGCGAACGTCATAAAGCCGATGCCGGCATTATGGACGTGACGGGTGGCTTTGCGGCTTCCTCGGGATTATTAATCGGTTATCTGCCGCAATATATAGATGATGTCGCTTCCATCCTGAATGATAAAAACCAGTCTATACGGGCCGGAGATATTGAACGGCTTGGCCGCGATTTTGATTTTAAAATTGAGGCGGAAAAAGTCAGCCGGCTTTCCGAAGGTGAACGGCAGAAACTGGCTATCGTCCGAGCCATTGCCAGCGATTATGATCTTTATCTGTTTGATGAACCGACCAATTATCTTGATATTGCCGGAATTACCGCTTTCGAAGCTCATATCGAAAGATTGAAAAAACAGGGCAAAGGGATAATCCTGATTACTCATGATCGAACCATGACCGACAACCTGGCCGACAAAACAGTGTTGTTGACCACGCATGGGATATATCATTCGGTCGGAGGAGCAACGGCTGTTTTTTCAGTTCGGCGGAACGATCTGGATTCACGCTCACGACAAGTCAAAGATATCGGCCGCAAGATTCGGCAATTGCAGGATGATATGCGCCAAAAAGCAGGTTGGTCGGCCAAAAGTGAAAAGCGTAAAATCGGTGGCGGTGCTGCTAAACCTTATTTTGCCAAATTGTCCAAGAAAATGGCCAAACGGGCCAAAGCCGCGCAGAAGCGCGCAGAGCAGGCTTTGGGAAAACTGGAAGAAGCAAAACCTCGGTTACCGCGCAAACTGAATCTCAGCCTGCCTTCCTATCCAATTGCCAACCGGCAGGTTTTCAGTCTGGAGGATCTGGCGTATGCTTATTCCTCCGACACAGAATTCGCTTCCGGCTTACCGAGGAATTACCTGCTTAAAGATATCTCATTGGCGGGATCAACACGGGATAAAATCTGCCTGATGGGAGCCAACGGCTCCGGCAAATCAACACTGGTCAGGCTAATCCGAAAACAATTGCAGCCACTTCATGGGCAGGCAATTCTAAACGACAGTGTGCCGTCTGCTGTTATCCCCCAGGGTTTGGCCGGCTTTTTCAACCAGAGCTCTCTTCTTGGTAATTTCAGTGATTGCGGCGTTGATGAAACTACTATTCGTCAATACCTCGGAGCGGCGCTGATCCGGAAAGACAAAGTCCGCGAGTCGGTTGGCAATTTTTCCTATGGGGAGCTGATGCGCGCGGCGATTGTCAAGTGTTTGCTTCTAAAAGCAGAGTTTCTTTTCCTTGATGAACCAACCTCGCATCTTGATATCGAATCGATTGAGATACTGGAGAGGATATTGCGTGATTTTAGTGGAGGATATTTGATCATCAGCCATGATCGTGCCTTTGTCGAAAACATCGCCGACCGGTTGTATATGCTCGATCGGGACAAGTTGATACTGATCTAGGAAGCAGTTGGCGCTTATACGACAAAAAACATCTTCTTTTTCGCCGATTATCGAATGATAGATTAATAATCCGGCGATCCTTCCGATAGAGTAAACATGGCCGGGTGAAGCAGTCGCGCCGGACTGTTTCAGCGATCATCGCTTCTCCCGCCGCCATTTTCGTATCGACCATATAACGTAATATTGCAACTCTGAAGATGGCATGGCTATGTTATTTTAAAAGAATTGTATAGGGAGGATCCAATGCCCCAAAGGCGAATTTTGTTTGTAAACAGAGAGAACACTGCCCATTCGAAATTGACCGACTTGCTTATTAATTCTACGGAAGAATGGGTATCGAACTCTGCCGCCGATTGTGAACAGGCGCTGGCCATACTGGCCGAAGACGGCCCTTTTGACGTTGTGATCAGTGAAATGGAAGGACCGGGAATAGACGGCATTGACATGCTCAAAACTATTCGGGAGCTTTACCCGGGAACGACACGCTATATTGTGTCGGATAGCGATAATCGTGAGGCCATTACGAGAGCTATGGCCTACGCTCATCAATGTGTACCTCGGTCAATTCCAGTAGATAAATTCGCCAAATTGATTGATAATTCCCTCGGGATAAGAAAAATACTATCAGACAAGAATCTGCTCGACCGGATTTCGGCCATTGATTCGTTGCCCAGTCCGCCAGAAATTTATAAAAAACTGGTCGGAGAATTTCAGTCGGAAAATGTGACCATTCAGAAAATATCTGATATTATCAAGCAGGACGTCGGTATTACGGCCAAGCTTCTACAGATTGTCAACTCAGCCTATTTTGGTCTGCAAACTCATGTGGAAAGTCCGATGCACGCGGTCAATCTGTTGGGCCTGGATACGGTTAAAAGTGTAGTTATGGCCGCAGGGACTTTCAACCAGTTGAAAGCCGACAATCTGCCCGGTTTCTCCTGCGAAGCGATTTATGATCGCAGTATGGCGGTCGGAGCCGGCGCCAGATTGACGGCTACTGCTTTTGGGTTGGACAGACGAGAAAGCGATTCAGCGCTCATGGCCGGAATGCTTCACGACGTTGGTAAGTTGGTCATGCTCGGCTATTTCCCGGACGAACTGATGGAAGCGGCAAAAATATCGCAGGAGAAAAAAATAACTTTGCATGCTGCGGAGAAAGAGGTTCTTGGAGTCAGCGACGCTCAGATGGGAGCCTATCTACTGTCTCTGTGGGGTTTGCCGGATTCGATTCTTGAGGCTGTAGCTCTGCATTATGATCCCAATCAAACTCCCAGCCCGATCATCAACACATTGACCACAGTTCATCTGGCGTATGCCCTTGATTACGACCAGATCAATAATGTTAGGGATGATAAGCTTTCGGCGGTTGATCTGGAGTATTTGGACCAACTGAATCTTAAGGATCAATTGGAGGATTTGCGGAACTTCTGTACCGCGGCAGTTTAGAGTCTGATTCAATTCTGTTGGACTAAGTAAGCTGTTGTCCGGCTGAATTATATAAATGTCGATAGTGGTTAAGATACCGGAATAAGTTCCGATATAGTGACAATACAAGCGTTAGTCCTTATATAAGAGGAGGCTGGCAATGGGTTTGAGGAACAAATTAGAAAATCCGGGTTTTACACTTATTGAATTGGTCATCATCATTGTAGTTTTGGGTATTTTGGCGGCAGTCGCATTACCCAGGCTATTTATGATCACCGAGGAAGCCGAAAAGGCGGCGGTGGACAACATGAGATCAACTCTTGAATCATCTCTGGCCATCCATGTGGCCAAACAGTTCATGAATGGCCAGCAGATTGCGCCTCATAATCCGTTCGATGATTTATCCAATAGCCCGAGCAATTATAACGGGACTCTCGACCCGATCAATCCGGCAAACACTCCGGACGGAACCTGGTCCTGGCGTCCATCCGGCGGTTGGATTATGTACAATCCGACGGCGTCCATAACCGGTGGCTGGACCTCAGGCGGCGAGCAATTCATTATTTATCAGGTCCAGGCGGTTATTGATGGAACTGATACGGTCGGTCTTAAGTTGACCACTACTCCAACCTACGCCTATAGCTGGTAATTCGGACGTATATTCCACAGCGAAAATCAGAAAGGCCGGCTTTTTAGCCGGCCTTTTTAATATCCATACCATAACTCAAAAATAATTCCCAAACCGAATAACCCGCTGTAAATATCGCTATTTATTATCCAGTCGTAAGGGCAATGTTGATCTGACTAAAACGGTCGGTTTAGGCTTGTCTAAAACGCGGATGAGCTGTCTGTGAGACTCACGGGCAGGTTAAAAACGGCTGGCAATTTGCCGATATTAATATTAGGGCCGGCCCAGCGGTCAGATTTAATAGGCCACGAAGTCCAAAAAAATCTATGTGGCCCGGCCGGATTGGGCCCGGCCCGTTTTTAGATAGAATCCCCCAAATCGACAAGCGCCGGCTATTCATAGATGTTGATGCTTACTTCGGCCGATTCCGCTTCGTTGTCGGCCTGGTCATAGGCCCGAGCGGTAATAATATGTGAACCGGTGCTGGTAATTTTGTTAGTGCTCCACTCGGTCTCATATGGCTCTGAAGGATCTGAGAACATAAAAATCCCGTCGCGATAAAAGATAACCCGCACTACGGCCACATTATCATCGGCCGAGGCCTTAATATTAATTATATCGCCCTGAGTATATGAATAACCGTCCATGGGAGTAGTAATCTCCACCGTCGGAGGAGTCTCATCCGCAGTTGGAGGTGCAGGTGGAAGAGGGTCGTCTTTGTCGCATCCGGCGCCAAAGAAAACAATCAACAGCAAAAAAGAAGTATATCGTTTCATGGCCTAATCTTTCGTTTCAATTTTCCATACGTATTATAAGACGATTTTTGCTCAAGACAAGTTCAAAAAGTGAGAGACCTTACCAGAAATTTATTTTTCCTTGACAATCGACAGTCGGCAGACCAGCTTGGATTAATGATACCGGGAAAAGCAAACAAATGATCAGGTACATAAAATCTCATCCTCTGGCCGCAGTAATTATTGTTGCCCTGCTTTTACGCCTGACGGCGGCAATTTTCTCCCAGGGCTTTATCCATTCCGACGATCATTATGACAGCGTGGACGTGGCCTATTTCTGGCTGCAAAACGGCCTGTGGAACATCGATGGAGGGCTAAGCTGGAAAGAGTATCCGGCCTCGACCATCGGCCGCTTTCCTCTCTATACCATGTTTCTGTTTGGGGTGATGAAACTCCATACCCTGGTTGGAATCACCGCGCTTGATAAGATGATGTACACTATCCGTTTTCTACATGCCCTGATTTCGCTTCTGCCGGTATGGGTTGTTTATCAGATTCTGCGCAGGCAAACCGGCAGAGTCAGGTGGGCCGTTTTGGGCGGTCTGATGGTTGCCCTGCATTTCGGAATGCCGTTTCTGGGCGTGCGCAATCTGATCGAAATGGTTGGAGGCAATATCTGGATTGGAGCCTTATATTTCTTCTATCGTTACCGCGACGAACCTCAAATCTCCCGGCTTTATCTGGCCGGTCTGCTGACCGGACTGGCTTGGATGATCCGCTTTCAGTTGGCTTTCGCGGCTTTACCGATTCCGTTTATACTCTGGTATGAATACCGCTCGATTAGACCGGCAATTCATTATTCCGCCGCGGTGGCGGGCATGCTTCTATTTTCCGGCATAATTGATTATTTTCTGGTCGGCCGATTTGCTTCTTCGACAATCAATAATCTAATGATTAACACCGGTCTGGGCGCTCGCTACGTGACCGTGCCGTTTGTCTATATGTTGGTGATTCTTGGCTTTTTCATTCCGCCTTTTTCGTTGGTCCTGGGTTATTTGTCCATTTTGCCCTCTTTTTGGCGAAGGCATCGCCTGCTGGTAATCAGTACGCTGGCTTTCATCGTCTTTCATATGCTGCACAGTAATCAGCAGGAACGATTCATGCTCCCGATCATACCGGCGCTGTTTATACTGACGGCTCTGGCTTTATGGCATCGTTACCAGGAAAAGGGGTATATTCTGAAAAACCGGAAACTTTTCCTCTCGCTGGCCGGAATCTCCCTGATAATAAATCTTCTGCTTATAATACCTTTCACTACGGCCTATGGCCATAAAGGTCTGATTGAACCGTTGATTTGGATTGAACGAATGGAGATCAAACCACGGGTGATGTTTGTGCAGCCGGACATGAGGCGCTGGATACCGATAAGCTACTCAGGATTTAAACCGCCGACGAGATTATATATTCGCGATTGGCCTACTTATAATAGTCTGCCGCCTCGCTATCAAGCGGCAGGCGCTTTTGATCTGTTTGTGCTTTATCCACAAAAAGACGGCGATCTGGAATTATATCTGGACTCGCTTCAAAGCCGTTATGGGCAGTTGGAGCCATTGCGCAGTTATGAATCATCGTTATACGATAAAATGATGCACTCATTAAATGCGAAACATTATCAGAAATTCGAACCACGCCTCTATCGCCCGAGGACCCAGCCCTGATTTAATATTATTTTTTCTGCTTAAGGTAGGTGTCGAGAAAAGCGGTTACACCGGCTTCATACTGATCAGCCGAGACCATGTAACCGTCGTTGTGCGAGCCGTTGATTTCCAGAAACTGCTTCGGTTCGTGAGCTGCCTCAAATAGCCTTTGGCCGAATTCAAATGGGATGATGTCATCGACCGAGCTGTGGATGATCAAAACCGGAACATTGATCCGGGTGAGATATTCTTTCGTGTTAAATTTAAATCGAGCCATCAACCTGACCGGCAGGAATGGATAATGTTTGGCTCCGGCGTCAGGTAGGGAAGTAAAAGCCGATTCCACAATTAGGATTTTTGGATTTGTTTGCGTTGCCAGCTGAGCCGCGATGGCTCCACCCAAAGATCGGCCGAAAACGATAATCTGTTGCGGTTCAATTCCTCGCGTTAAGGTCAGATACTGCCAGGCCGCGTCAGCATCCAGATAGGTGCCGTCTTCTGTCGTTTTACCTTCGCTTTGACCATACCCGCGATAATCAAAAATGAAAACATTCAATCCCAACCGATTGAACTGGGCGATCGATTCGATCCGATTGGAAATATTCCCGGCATTGCCGTGGCAAAATAAAAGCGTGCCCCGGGCCGAATCGGCCGGGACAAACCAGCCGTGTATCGAAACGCCGTCTTCGGTCTGAATAGTGACATTATCGAAAGCCAGACCGGCCGCCTGCGGCGTGGCATAGAGTTTCCGGGAGGGGAAGAAAACCATGTTCGATTGCAGGGCATAGACGAGAATGAGGATAACGATATAGATCAGGGCTACCGCTATTAAAATATTCACAAACATTCGCGTCGCTATACTCCGCACTTCAATTTAACCTCATCTGGACAATCTCTTTATTGCACAATTATACGATAAGAGTTGGGTAGAATTCAACCAATTAATTAGCCGGATATTGTTTTAATTGACAAACATGCCCCTACGACTTAACAATTGAATATGAAACGGATAACGATAATACCCTTCTTGCTTTTGGCCTTGTTTCTTCTGGTTGGAGTCGTCTGGTCTCAGGATCAACCGGCCAAAAAGAAAACCAAAAAGTCCAACAAACAAATCTGCATCACCTTCGACGATCTGCCGGTAGTACGAGTCCATGACCGCATTCAGCGGCTGATGATCACCGATCGGATTCTGGGGGCGCTGGAGGAGTTCAACGCTCCGGCAGCCGGATTTGTCATCGGTAACAATATCGAGGGTGATCCTGACTTGATCGAATCGTGGCTGGCCAAAGGGCATATAATCGGATACCATACTAATTCACATCCCGATCTCAACACGGTTCCTCCGTCGCTATATATTCAGGATATCATTGCCGGAGTAAAGACCATCGAGGATATGCTGGTCAAGGCCGGTCAGAAAAGAATGTATTTCCGTTATCCATATCTGCATTACGGTAACAGCTTGAAAACCAAAGAGGCAGTTGCTGAATACCTGAATGAAATGCAATATCGTGTAGCTCATGTCTCAGTTGATACCGACGATTATGCTTTCAATCTGCAGTATGAGAAAATTTACCAGTCCGATGATTCAGTCCGCTTTGACCAGATCGGCAATGAATATCTGGACCATATCGTCGATCAATTGGAAGAAGCCGAAAAACTGGCCGATGAAATCCTGGGCCACTCGGTCAAGCATATTCTCCTTTTACATGCAAATCGCATCAATGGCGACTTTCTGACCGAACTGCTGACAGAAATCCAAACCCTCGGTTACAGTTTCATTGACCTCGACCAAGCCCTGGCCGACCCGGTTTATTCACTAACCGAAACCTATATCGGCCCGATGGGAATTTCCCATCTGGAACGACTCGCAGAATCGAATCCAGACCTGCTTCCGGCACGCGATCGCTGAAAACTTCGGTTTTAATTACATCTATTTATTATCCCGGCTAATCCCTCTCAATAATCGGCAAGATGCGGAACAGAGTCTGTATTATTGTGCGAGCGACGCATGTATGTTGTTGTAGTGCAATAACTACGAGAGATGACTTAAAGTAGGCATTAGCCTCATCCCATAAGCCATTGAGAGTGGCCGGAAAAGGAGAAGATTAGTGATATTTTTCACAATGCGGCTTGACTTTGAGCGTCGATTTTAGGATATTGTCAGAGATGGAAAAGACTGCCTAAGTGCCGATGGATCATTGCTTTGGCGCAAGGCAGGCGTGTTCTGAGCTGAGCAACGATTGGTTGAGATAAATGATGGAGAAGGCCGAAATTCGTTACCCCACATTTCCCCAAAAGATTATTATTTTAGTGGGCGGTTTCGGCAGTGGCAAAACTGAAGTATCGGTCAATCTGGCCAAGTTTCTGGTTTCTGACAAGGAAACTCCACTCACAATAGTTGATCTTGATCTCGTAAATCCGTATTTTCGTACACGTGAGGCGATTTTGGAGATGGAAGCCCTCGGTATTCGCGTGGTAGCTCCGCAGGGAGGGCAGACTTATGCTGATTTGCCTATTTTACTTCCGGAAGTGAAAGGCGCTATCGAACATCCGCAGGGGCGTTTGATTCTTGATGTCGGTGGTGATTCCCAGGGAGCCAAATCACTGGGATCGCTGGCGGCGGTTTTGGACGGCGCCGGTGGTTATGAAATGCTGGCCGTGCTAAACAGTCGCCGGCCTCAGACCGCCGATGCGGCCGGGTGTCGTCAGACGATGGCTCGGATTGAGGCAACGTCCAAATTACGCTTCACCGGATTGGTGGCCAACAGCCACATGATTGATGAAACCGACATGGCTGTGGTTGTCGAGGGTTATGAATTGGCCTGTCAGATAAGCAAAGAGACGGGATTGCCGCTGGCTTTTGTCAGCGTCAGGAATAGTCTGCTTGAGCAGATTGAGTCGGACGGTTTTGACTGCCCGATTCTACCGTTGTCGCGGTCAATGCTCAAGCCATGGGAAAGAAAAGAAAACCAGGCTGAAAAATAGTCAGGAAAGAAAAGGACAAGTTGATGCCCGGTGTTAAAATAAATAAGACGTACTGCAAAGGTTGTGAACTTTGTGTCAGGGCCTGTCCGATGCAGATTTTGGAAATGTCGAAAGAGATTAATCTCAAGGGATATTTAGTGGCGCAGCTTGCGGAACCGACCAAATGTATCGGTTGCCGGATATGCGCTATTGTCTGCCCGGATGTGGCGATTGAAGTACATACGCATGGGACAGGGTATGCCCTGTTCGAATATTAATTAGGGAAAGCTGCAATGGCCAAAAAATTGATGAAAGGCAACGAAGCGATTGGCGAAGCGGCAATAGCCGCCGGGTCGCGACATTACTTTGCCTACCCGATCACCCCGCAGAGTGAAGTGGCCGAATATTTATGCTGGCGGCTTCCCGAGATCGATGGCGTTTTTGTCCAGGCCGAGTCGGAAGTGGCCGTGGGCAACATGCTTTTCGGAGCAGCCTCGACCGGCAAGCGGGTCTTTACGACTTCATCCAGCCCCGGCGTAAGTCTGATGCAGGAGGCGATATCTTACATGGCCGGCGCTCACTTGCCGGTGGTTTTGCTCAATATAATGCGCGGCGGCCCCGGTCTGGGTGGTATTCTGCCGGCGCAGTCCGATTATTTCCAATCGGTCAAGGGTGGCGGTCACGGCGATTATCGTTTACTCGTTCTGGCTCCGGCCTCGGTGCAGGAGGCTGTCGATCTGACCATCCTCGCTTTTGATCTGGCCGAAAAATACCTCAATCCGGTGATGATCATCGGCGACGGCATGATCGGGCAGATGATGGAGTCGGTCGAATTTCCTAAGGAATATCGGGCCGAGAACGATCCGGATAAATCGGATTGGGCCCTGACCGGCGCGAAGGACCGCAAAGCGCGTTTGATCAAATCGCTTTTTCTCGATCCCCAGCAACTGGAAGACAATTGCCTGGTTATGGAAGCAAAATACAAAAAGGCACGAGCCGAAGAAGTCCGCTACGAACTGTACAAGGTTTCTGATAGAAACGAAATCCTGATCGCTTCTTACGGCACCATGTCGCGTATTTGCCAGACGGCTATCGACGAATTGGAGGAAGAGGGAATCAGCGTCGGACTATTCCGGCCGATTACCCTGTTTCCTTTCCCGGAAAAAGAGATTTATACCGAAGCGGCCAAAAGTAATATCAAAAAAGTTTTGACTATCGAGATGAGCACCGGGCAGATGGTCGAGGATATTGAACGTTGCACCAAAAGTATCAAGCCGATCGAGTTTTTCGGTCATACCGGCGGCATCGTGCCCACGCCCGACGAAGTCAAGGAGAAAGTGCGTTCTCTTCTGGGAACCAAAAAGTGATCTTCGAAAGAAAACGAGGATAAGATGGATACCACGACAATTTTCTCACGGCCCACGGCCATGAGTGACAATATCACCCATTATTGTCCGGGATGTACGCACGGCGTAATCCATCGGCTGGTGGCCGAATCGCTGGATGAATTGGGAATTCGCGATCGTACCGTCGGTGTGGCTCCGGTGGGCTGTTCGGTGTTGGCTTATAACTATTTTAATTGCGATTTCATGGAGGCCGCTCATGGGCGGGCTCCGGCTCTGGCCACCGGTTTCAAGCGGACCCGGCCGGATATGATCGTTTTTACCTATCAAGGCGACGGCGACCTGGCCTCGATCGGCATGGGTGAAATTGTCCATGCCGCCAACCGGGGTGAGAAGTTCACGACCATCTTCGTTAATAATGCCATTTACGGCATGACCGGCGGACAGATGGCTCCGACGACCATGCCTCAGCAACGAACCACCACAAGCCCGGCCGGCCGCGATGTGAACCTGGCCGGACATCCGATTCGGATGGCCGAACTTTTGTCAACTTTGAAAACGCCCAGTTTTATCGCCCGGGTCGCAGTGCATACTCCGATGCATATCGTCAACGCCAAAAAGATTATCAAGAAGGCCTTCCGGTTGCAGAAGGAAAACCGCTGTTTTACCATGATCGAGGTGCTTTCCACCTGTCCGACCAACTGGGGTATATCGCCGGCCGATTCGACCGACTGGGTGGCCAGCGATATGGAACCGTATTATCCGCTGGGAATTTATAAAGACCCGGAAGCGGAGGAGGTCTGAGATGGGGGGACAGAGAGAAGTAGTATTTGCCGGATTCGGCGGTCAAGGCGTAATGACGGCCGGTCAGCTTCTGGCCTATACGGCTATGGAAGAGGGTAAACAGGTTTGCTGGATTCCGTCCTACGGCCCCGAAATGCGTGGAGGTACGGCCAATTGCACGGTAGTCATATCCGACGAACGGATCGGTTCGCCGATTATCAATATGCCCTTGGCGGCCTGCGTTTTCAACCGGCCTTCGCTGGACAAGTTCGGCGCCATGATCAGGAAAGACGGCTTGCTTCTGATCAACAGCAGCCTGATCGATATCAAATCTGAACGCAGCGACATCACCGAGTTTCTGGTACCGGCCAACGATATCGCTCGTGAGTGCGGCAGTCCCAAAGCGGCCAACATGGTCATGCTGGCGGCCTATGTGGCGGCCACCGGGATCGTTTCTTTCGAAACGCTGGGCATTATGCTCAAAGAGAAAATGGGTAAGAAAAAAGAATTTCTGGATATAAATTTCAGGGCTTTCGAGGAAGGCCGCAAGCTGATCGAAAAAGTCAGCGCATAGAGGTAAATGAATGGATCATGATTTAAGCAGGATACGCGAAGTTATCGAACGCAATCCTCAGACACCGGATGCGCTGATTAGCGTCCTTCAGGATATTCAACGCGAGTTTCACTATCTGCCGTGCGAGGCTTTGGTGGAAACGGCCAAAGCTTTGAATGTCCCCTTAAGCAAGGTCTTCAATGTTACGACCTTCTACAACGCTTTCAGCTTGACCCCCCGAGGCGAGAAAATCATCCGCATCTGCAAAGGCACAGCCTGTCATATCAAGGGCGCCGGTCTGCTTCTTGAGCAATTGGAAGCCGGACTCAATATTCGAGCGGGGGAGACCTCGGAGGATATGAAATTCACCATCGAGGTAGTCAACTGCGTTGGTGTTTGCGCCATGGCTCCGGTGATAACGGTCAACGAAAAATATCATGGCAATGTCCGCGTCGATCAGGCCATGCGTCTGGTGAAAAAGGATTGATATGCGTATTGAAAATATAGATCAACTGAATAAGTGGCGCACGGAATGCAAAACCGAATTTGAAGCCCGTCAACGCCGGATTTTGATCTGTGTCGGGACGGCCTGCCGAGCCAATGGCGCGGTCGAGGTATACGAGGAATTCAAGAAAGTCCTGGCCGATAAAAACATCACCGACGTGTCCGTTGAAACGGTTACCAAAACCGGCTGTCACGGATACTGCGCTTTGGGGCCGCTGGTGATATTGGAGCCGGAAGGCACTTTTTACACCAAGGTCAAAAAGATTCACATTCCCGATATCGTTGAAAAAACTATCGAAAACGGCGAGATTATCGAGCGTCTGCTCTACAAAGACGCCAACACCAAAAAGCGGATTGCCGATTATAATCAGATTCCGTTCTACGCCCGGCAACAGCGGATTGCTTTGCGCAACGCCGGATTGATCGACCCCAACAAAATCAACGAATATGTCGCCCGGGGCGGCTATCAGGGTCTGGCCAAAGCGTTAATCGAAATGACTCCTCAGCAGGTAATCGACGAGGTTTCCAAATCCGGCCTGCGCGGTCGAGGCGGCGGCGGATTTCCGACCGGACGCAAATGGGCCACCTGTGCCAAAATCGACGCCGATATTCGTTATGTCATCTGCAACGGCGACGAAGGCGATCCCGGGGCCTTTATGGACCGAACGCTGATGGGCAGCGATCCACATTCGGTTTTAGAAGGGATGATCACCTGTGCTTATGCTGTTGGCTCGACCAAAGGCTACATATACGTTCGCGAAGAATACCCCATGGCCGTAATCAACCTGCAGAAGGCCATCGAAGATGCTCGTGAAAACGGTCTGTTGGGTGATAACATTCTCGGTACCGATTTCTGCTTCGATATTCAGGTCAATCGCGGCGGCGGAGCGTTCGTTTGCGGCGAATCATCGGCCCTGATGAAATCGGTGGCCGGAGAAGTCGGCGAACCACGAGCCAAATATATTCATTCTGTTGTCCAGGGCTTGCACGACAAACCGACCGTTCTTAACAATGTCGAATCATTCGCCACGGTTCCAATGATCATCGAAAAGGGAGCCGACTGGTTCTCCTCGATAGGTACAGCCAAAAGCTCGGGAACCAAAGTGTTCTCATTAGCGGGGAAGATTAAAAATTCCGGGCTGGTCGAAGTCCCCATGGGGATTACTCTCCGGGAAATCATTTTCGATATCGGCGGCGGTATCCCCGGCGGACGCGAATTTAAAGCGGTACAGACCGGCGGTCCCTCCGGCGGTTGCCTGCCGGCCGATAAGCTGGATTTGGCCTGCGATTTCGATTCCTTGACCGAAGCCGGTTCGATGATGGGTTCGGGCGGCATGGTTATTATGGACGATCATACCTGCATGGTTGACGTGGCCCGCTATTTCCTCGAATTTCTGGTAATGGAATCCTGTGGCAAATGCGTTCCCTGTCGCGAAGGGCTTTATCAACTTCATAAATTATGCTCCAAAGTTTGCGAGGGTGAGGCCACCGAGGACGATCTGGATTTGATGGAAAAACTGTCCAAATCGATTCAGGTCGGATCGCTTTGCGGGCTGGGACAATCGGGCCCGAATCCTTTCCTGAGTACGCTGCAATATTTCCGTGAGGAATATCTGGCCCACGTGCGCGACAAAAAATGTCCGGGCGGGGTTTGTCGCAATTTAATAAAATTCGAAATCACCGACGAATGCACCGGTTGTCTGGCTTGTATCAAAGCTTGTCCGACCGAGGCCATTACCGGCGAGAAGAAAAAGATACATGTGTTGGATCAGGATAAATGCACGCAATGCGGTTCCTGTTATACCGTGTGCACTTTTGACGCCATTGAGATTAGCTGAGTAGGTGGATAATGGTACATATTACGATAAACGGAAAAGTGGTCAAGGCTCATAAGGGCGAGATGCTGATCAAGGCGATACGCCGTCAGCAGATCGATATACCTGCCTTGTGCGACCACGAAGCCCTCGAACCGAGCGGTTCCTGCCGGCTCTGTATGGTGGAAATTACCCGTGAGGATTGGGACGGCTGGAAAAAGCTGGTAACCTCTTGCCTCTATCCGGTGGAAGAAGGACTGATTGTCTCGACGCACTCGGGCGATGTCCTGGAGGTGCGTAAAACCATCCTCGATTTGTATCTGGCTCGATGTCCGCAATCGGAGGTCATTCAGCAAATGGCCGAAGAATACGGTATTGTCAAAACCAGTTACGAGGCTCTGCCCGACGCCGACAACTGTATCATGTGCTATGCCTGCACGAGGGCTTGTGAGGTGCTCGGTAAGAGCGCCATAGCGGCGGTCAATCGCGGCCGCGATAAGAAGATTTCCGGGCCTTTCGGCGAGGCTCCACCCGATTGTATCGGCTGCCTGAGTTGCGCCAAAATCTGTCCCACCAATGTCATTGAGTGGCATGACGAAAACGGTACGCGGCATATCTGGGGCCGGACGTTCGAACTGATATCCTGCAAAGAATGCGGCAAGAAAACTATCGCCCGCGAGTTTGCCGATTACTTGATCGCCGACCGGGATATACCGGCGGAATACTTCGAGGTTTGCGACGACTGCAAGCGAGCCGATTTGGCCCGTAAAATGGGCGGGATCGTCGATCAGGCGAAGGAGGTGGCACTGTAATGTTTAGATTTGAAGTTATTCCTTCGCTTTGTACCGGTTGCCGGACCTGTGAACTGGCCTGCGCCTTTACTCATACCAAAGATAAAAAGCCCGGCCGCAGTCGTATCTACCCGATTGCCTATTCGCCGGACAAATATGTTCCCATCGCCTGTCTGCAATGCGATGACGCGGCCTGCGTCCGATCATGTAAATTTGACGCACTCAAACGTAATGAAGAAACCGGGGCGATCGATCTGGATACGGAAAGATGTGTCAAATGCGAAGCTTGCGTGGCTGCCTGCCCGTTCGGTTGTTCGCTGATCGACGAGGTTCATGACGAGGTAGTCAAATGTGACCTGTGCGGCGGTAGTCCGGCATGCGCCCGGTTTTGTCCTACTAAGGCATTGGTTTATAAAAGAATTGCATAAAGGCATGATCTTTATTGCTTGAATGTCCTGCAAATTAAAGGCCGGTGGCGCCAAGCGCCACCGGCCTGCTGTTTTTGGTCGGAGCCCACTGGAGAGAGGGTTGACGCGGCGATCAAAAGCGATTACATTAGCGGTTTAAATAATTATTGAATGATTTTGCCAGGGAGGATAGGAAATTGCAAATGAAGACAGGCAAATGGTTTTCGGGCAAAACGGGTCCGGCCAGTGTGGCGTTGGCGATTTTATGTTTTCTGATGATATCCTGCGGCGCGGATGAACCACAGGTCAATACCGATAAATATGCCGATTGGGCAACGTATAGTTCCACTCATTTCAATCTCCATTTCTCGCGGCAATCGTCCTGGCTGGAACGTCAGGCCGAGTTGGGTCAGGGATATGATCGATTCCTGAAAGAACTGTGCAGCATACTCGAATTTCCGATGCCTAAGGAGACAATAGATCTGTATGTTTACACTCCCGGACCGGAAACAATTGAAATGCTGGGTGATCAAAAAATACCTTTTTCCACAGAAAATTCGATTCACTGGGGCGGCCTTTATCCCTACGGTTATCAGCTGACTAAATTCCTCTTGGGACAAAACGGTATCAAACCGGGGGATTTCGAAGTGCTGAACGAGGGAGTACCTCATTTACTAGACTTCTCCGGCCTCAATTACCACGATAAGGCCAATCGTCTAAATAACTCCGGACAGCTAACCCGCCTGCTCGATCTGGGTGATAACGTCAAACTCGACTCCCTGCACTTTTCCACCAGACGGGCCGAGGCGGCCTCATTGTGTGGCTTTATCATGTTCAATTACGGCACTCCGCGCCTGTACATGTTATGGAAATCATCGGTTGATTGGCAAAAGTCGATTGAAACTATTTTCCAGCTTCCGATAGATGAATTCGAAACAAACTGGCTCGATTTCGCCCGTGGGCAATGCGCCGATCCGGACGGGACGGTTGAAAACGATACAATAGAAGACATGAGGGTAATCAGAAAATGAGTGAAGAAAAATGGCAAACCAGTATAACCGAAATCGGTCCCGGAAAAATCCGGGTTCGCGGATATGATATCGTCGAAATGATGGATAAGTTATCTTTCGCTCAGGCGATCTTTTTGATTTTGCGCGGAGAATTACCCGATGAAAAACAGGCTCGGATGATGGAGGCCATTCTGGTTTCCTCTATCGATCACGGGGCCACACCGCCATCGGTTTTGGGTGCGCGGACGGTCATGTCTGGCGGGAATTCCCTCAATGCCGCCGTCGCCGGCGGAGTGCTGGTGATCGGCGATACGCACGGTGGTGCGATTGAGCAATCGGCTCGGATAATTCAGGAACTGGCCCTCAAGGAGGGTTCGGTCGAGGACCTGGCCGCCCAGCTGGTCGCCGATATGCGCGCGGCTAAAAAGCGAATGCCCGGTTTCGGCCATCGCCTGCATAAAACCGATCCGCGTACGGTCAAGCTGTTTGAAATTGCAGCCACGCTCGATTACTCGGGCCGCCATACTGAGTTGGCCCGGGCTATCGAAGCGGAACTGGAAAAAGCCAGTGGCCGCAGATTACCGATCAATGTTGACGGCGCTATTGCCGCCGTTATTTCCGATATGGGCTTCGACTGGCGGCTGGGCAAAGGTTTCTTCATGATTTCCCGCGTCCCGGGATTGATCGCTCATACTTATGAAGAGATGACCACTCAGCGACCGATGCGCCAACTTGGAAATAGAAATTTCGAATACACCGGTCCCGAAGCCCGAACGATTGATTAAATCTCCGGTAACGATCCCGGCGGAGTTTCGCGCGTACAAAGTATAAAAGACAATTTGCCCCGATCATTATCGGCATTGAAGGACTCGAACGGATGACCAAGAACTATCTGCGACTCGGACTTTTACTATTTTCATCGATTTTCCTTTTAATCTCCTGTGGACCGCCGACCGGTGGTGGAGACGAAAGTGTCCGCTGTCAACCGCGCGGTCTGATAATAGAAACCATCGGCAACGGCCGGGCGATTGTTGCCTATAACCCGGGATGCAGCGGAACCAGAATTATGCGCGGATTCAATTTTTATGTTTCACCGCGACCGTTGGCCAAAGAATATCCCGGCCGCGATTTACCTTCGTCAATCCAGCCCCATAATCCCGAAGTTTATCCCGGTGATCCTGAAGGATCGGCTCGTCGGGAAACATTCGAGATCAAAAACGTTGCCAACGCCACCCGCTATTATGTCCATATGCGGGCCGTTTACAACGATAAAAGTCTCTCTTTGCCGACCAACGAGATCGAACTGGTCTGCTATCCTCAGGGAGAGATCGAACTGGCCACATCCTACTCGGGCGATCAGGCCGGATTCAGTTTCGTTAAGGACAATTACTGCAAAAGCGATGCTCTGGAAAATGACCTGTATTTTTATCATAAAGACGGGATCGATTATCTATGTTCGCCCTCGAGGCTGAGCCCGGTCAACAGGGTATCGAAAATATTTATGGTGGCTGCAGGTATTGTCGGAGATGGCCTGGACAAATATAAATCCGTGGGCTCGCATTATGAAAGGTTGAAGCTGAAATCTGACCTTCGGATAATTATGGAAACCGAGGACGGCTATAGCGTCAGTCTTCATATCAAACGGATCGAAGGCGAGGGGAAAGACCGCCGAGTGATTCTCGAATATTTATACAAACCACCGGTCAAGGATATTGGTTCCGAGGTCTGAGCCATGAACATTAATCTAATATCTTGATACCACCGAGGGTTAGGCGTTCGATAATCGCCCTGGTATGAGTGCCCGCCCAGAATACTCGCTTGCATTGCGGACATTGTTTGAATCCAGTATGCTTCTCGTATATATACGGATACACCAAAGTTTTAATATTATGCTTTAATACGGTTTCGATTAACACGTTATCTTCCAAACAGCGGGTAAATATATTCTTTTTAGAAACTCTGAGTTCATAATAGCTGATTACGGCTCTCAGCTGATCCATCCAATTATCGTCTTCAATCTGAAAATATTTCCGCACCAGCGTGCGTTCGGTCAATTTGTGGTCGCGAGTAAGGATGTGGCGGTTTTCATCAAGGGCAATGGTAATCAAATCACTGTCGCTGATATGGTCATCGAAATAGGTATCGAATCCACAGGCGCGAAGATAACGGGCCAGTTTTCCGAGATTATCATCGCAGATGAAACGTGTTTCCGGGTTATTGTCGGATACATCGTGCATAGCGATAGTTTCTGCCAAACCCTATTCAGGGCATTCCGGATCGAGATTGATGGCGGCATTGACTTCGCCTTGACCGAGAATTTGCCGGACGATTGGAATGGTGAACCGCGATTGCACAGCATCATCGCATTCAAAGGTCAACGATTTATTAAATGAATTTTGCAGCCCCAATCCATTCAGAGTCAGGTGACCTGAAATCGATGAGTCCGGCACTGTTTCAGGTGGTAATAATAACTCAAAGTAGTCTTTGGGATAGTCAATAGGACGGATAAAGATACTCGTGTCGGAGCGGTTGGAAATATGAAACTCAATATAGGTTATATCGACACTGTCGGTTTTCATTAGCATTAATCGGTAAGGGGAAATGACTAGTGGATAGGTCGAATCTGGTTTGGCAACTACATTGGTCCTCAATTCTATATAGCGGCACAGGCTATCGCGGTCAACACAAATCTTCGGTCGTTTGACTATCGTTCCCCGATACGTTGAGGTAGAAAAATATATTTCCAGCTTAACGCTGTCGCCGACAGCAATCTCCGTTCTTTCCAACGGAGCCTTGGTACAGCCTCAGCCGGGGTTGATATTGACTATATTCAGAGAATCATCGCCGGTGTTATGAAGCCAGTAGATATGACTGATTTTTGAGCTTTGCGGAGTGTACCCAAAGTCGAAACTGACTATGGAATCGGTTGCTTCCGCGCCGAAGAAAACGTGGCTGTCGCCGTTTATCGTTTGAATATCGTCCTGGCTCGATACCGGGTCCTTACCGCAGCCACCGATGGCAAATAGGAGCAGAATCGACAGCGCCGCCAGAATTGAAAAACAATATTTGGAAGTCATATAAAAACCTCGGTCAATGATTGATGCAACAATATACTCCAAT
This sequence comes from FCB group bacterium, assembly GCA_024231695.1. Taxonomy (GTDB): domain Bacteria; phylum Zixibacteria; class MSB-5A5; order GN15; family JAAZOE01; genus JAAEQF01. The sequence continues at coordinate 26,308 of JAAEQF010000118.1, read as the reverse complement.
TGTCTGATTTGGCAATCTCTTTAATGGTTTGCCGGTGGGCTTGATTCCCGAATGCAAAAAAAAAGATCTTGACCGGTTAAAAGTAAACAATATCCGCATTGCCCCGTCTGTATTTATGATTACCGCTTTATAAGGACTCGAAAAGGAAAGTACCCTAAGCGGGAGGAAGTATGCGGAAAAATTCTAAAATCACAGCGGTTGCGACTATGGCAGTACTGTTAGTTCTGTCTTCGTTTGGTTTCATTGCCGCCGAAAAAAGTAATCCGGCAATGATTAAACCGCCGAAACCGATGATCAAGCCCGAGGTTATTTCCAAAGTAAAACCAGAATATCCGGCCGAGGCCAAAAAGAAGGGTCTGGAGGGTGTGGTCACTTTGGCGATTATGGTGGATGCCAAGGGTAAGGTGACTGAATTGAAAGTTAAATCATCCAGTGGAATTGAGGCCATGGATAAGGCGGCGATCAAGGCCGGATGGGCTACCAATTATAAACCGGCAATTCAGGAGGGCCAGCCGGTGGCCACTTGGGTCGTCTATGACGTCAAATTTGCCCTTGATGATGAACCGTGTCCGGGCGAGGGCGATTCGAAGTACCCGGCAATGGATGATTTTGTTGCCGTTGAAAGAATGCCGGAATTGATTCATCAAGTAGAGCCGGAATATCCGGCCAAGGCCAAAAAGCAGGGGATTGAAGGCACAGTGATTATTAAATCCCTGATTGACAAAGAAGGCAATACAGTCAAAGCAATCGTAGCCAAGTCAAGCGGTACGGCATCGCTGGATGATGCGGCCCAAAAGGCGGCCATGAACTATCGCTATAAACCGGCCCTTCAAAACGAGCAACCGGTTGCGATATGGGTGGCCTTTTCGGTCAATTTCACTTTGGCGGAAAAATCTTCGTCAAAAGGCGACTCGGGCTAAAATCAAAGTTTGAAAGTGCAGACTATCTGACATCTTGAGATGACAATTCAACTGCACAGGCGAATTCATCTCATCGGCGGTGGAACCTCCCGGTTTCGCCGCCATATTTTTTTTTGGCTTTTTAGGCTGAATGATCAGTTTTTAGAATCCCTGCGGCTTGCCGTTCGTATATTGGTACTAACATGAATAAAACTATGGGCCGGGGCAGGGACTGTTTGTGAGAAGCGATGTATGGCTGCAAACCTATGAATTGTGCCGTCATTTCCGACGCGGGCCGCACGTGGTTCGGGCCGTCGATGGGGTTGATCTGAGTGTCCGGCGAGGCGAATTTCTCGGAATCGTTGGGGCTTCCGGATCGGGCAAATCGACTCTACTGGGAATGATGGCCGGACTCGATACGCCGACGTCAGGGCGAATTGAAGTCGATGGCGGCATTCTGAATTCACTATCCAGTCGAGAACTGGCTGCTTACCGAGCTGCTCGGGTGGGCATGGTCTTTCAGTCATTTAATCTAATCTCTCACCGCACGGCTCTAAAAAACGTTGAATTAGCTCTCTATTTCGATTCCACTCCGAGGCAGGATCGCTGCCGGATGGCCGAGGAAATCCTAGAGCGACTGGGATTGGCTGACCGCCTCGATCACCTGCCGAGTGATCTTTCCGGCGGCGAGCTTCAACGCGTGGCTATTGCCCGTGCCCTGGTAAAAAAACCGGAGATTCTTTTTGCCGATGAACCGACCGGCAACCTTGATCACGAAAACACCCGGCAAATCGCCGAATTATTGACCGATTTGAACCGGAAAGGATTAACCGTGGTCATGGTTACTCATGATCTCGCTCTGGCCAATAAATATGCTCATCGTTCGGTGCAGATGGACTACGGCCGTTTAGCTGATCATGCTTCGACCGGGGAGGACTCCCGGTGACTTTACGCGACTTGATTACCATATCCTTAAGTAACCTATGGCTGATGAAATTGCGGGCCTTTTTAACAATATCCGGAGTAGTGATTGCCATTGGCGCTTTTGTTTCCATGCTCTCATTCGGAGCCGGGAATCAGGAACTGATTGAGAAGCAATTTGAAAATCTGGGGCTGTTCACGACCATGCTGGTTTACCCGGCCGAGGACGAGGATGGCGGGGATCAGCAGGTGCCCCTAAACGATGCGGCGGTCGAGGCCCTATCGCAAATCCCCGGTGTGAAGCTGGCTTATCCGTTTGATGATTTCAATGTCACGGTCGCAATCAACGACACTCAATTTACAGCAGAGGCTCAACCTCTGCCCAAAACCGCTTCCGACACGCGGTTGTTCTCACAGTTCAGCGCCGGGCGCGCTTTCGCTTCCGACAGCGCCCGGGAAGTGGTCGTGACCAACCAATTTTTGGAGATGGCCGGGATAGAAGATCCTGATTCGATAATCGGGCAACCAATTATAATTACCGTCAGTTTGTCTTCAATCGACAGCGCTATGGCCCACCTGATTAGCGACGAGGATGGCACTTTGCGCAGTCGGTTGAGCGAGATCAAACTCGATTCGCTCCGCTCTGGAACATATCGCCAAAAACTGATTCGATACGAATTAAGTGATGCCATCCGCAGGTTTACCGATGGTCTGATGAACTCTCCCCAAAAAATCAGCGATACTCTGACCGTGACCGGTGTGCTTAAGGGTCGCAGTGGTCATAGAATGCGTGTCAGATCTGTCATCTTACCCGTTTCAACGGCAAGACGTTTTACTTCCGGGGGGCTACCCAATGACCCGATTGAACTTTTCTCAGCCATCAGTGCGGGGGATTTTCTGGGGACGTCGGACAGCCCAGCCGAAGGGGAATATCCACGAGTAACCCTCGATTTGGAACCGCAGGTTGCGCATACGGCCATACGGGATACGATTCAGGCTCTGGGCTACCGGACCTTCAGCTATGCCGAGCAGTTCGATGAAATCAGGCAAATGTTTCTTTATTTCTATCTGGCCCTGGGTATCGTCGGCTTTATCGCTTTAACCACAGCCTCGCTGGGTATCGTCAATACCATGATTATGTCGATCATTGAGCGAATCAAGGAAATCGGGGTACTCAAATCGCTGGGCGCCGATGAACGGGAAATCAGGTTTTTGTTTCTGGTTGAATCGGGCGTGATCGGTTCCATCGGATCGGTGGCAGGGATAATTCTGGGTTGGCTGATTACCAGGGTGGCTTCCATGGTGGCTGTGATTATTATGGAAAGGCAGGGAGTTGATCCGGTGGAGTTGTTTACTCTACCGTTATGGCTGATTCTGGTTGCCTTCTTTTTCGGACTACTGGCCAGCCTGGGGGCGGGGTATTATCCTGCTTCGCGGGCGGCCCGAGTCGATCCGGTGCAAGCTTTGCGCAACGAATAGCCTTGCCGATTATTACTCTATTTCACGATTTTTATTATTTTCTTGAACCGTTCGCCTTCGGCCACGCCCAGCATTTCAAAGAAAGCCATTTCGACACTGGTGATTTTCGCTCCGGCGGCGGTGATGGCGGCGATCCCTACTTTTTTGTTATCAAGCGTCCGTGAGGATACGGCATCGGCTACTAGATAAACTTCAAAACCGTCACCCAACAAATCCAAAGCTGTTTGATAAACACAAACATGAGTTTCCATACCGGTCAAAAGAACCTGACGGCGGCCTGATGATTTTAACCGTTCGATGAAGTCGGCATTACCGGCACAGCTAAAGACCTTTTTGACCATTGGTAAATTGTCGGTCAGGATTTCCTTTATCTCCGGAATAGTCGGGCCCAGTTTATCCGGTAGTTGTTCATTCCAGAGAATGGGGATATCAAGCGCCTGCGCGCCTTTGATCATCCTGACCACATTTTCAAGAAACAGTTCTTTCTCATGCATCAATGTGGCCAGCTTACCCTGCACGTCGATGACCACCAAAGTGCAATTATTACTTTTCAACATGTTCATCATCCTTATCAGCCAATCTATATTGGCGAGGCAAAAATCATTTCCAGATTATACGTCGGTACAGTCGATTGATCCAGACAATAAAAAGACCCCGCCTTAATAAAACGACGGGGTCCGTACAGATTTACGTTCGTCTGACCGGAGGCTTACATGCCTTTATGAATGCGCATATCTTCGGCCATATGTTTAATCTCGGACAGATCACGAACCATCGCGCTCCAACCGTACCAGAGAGCATAGTCCGGGTTGGAATGGAAGACACCCTGAAAGGCCCGCATGCGGTGCTTGAGATGCATTTCAAACAGCGTCTGCTCGATCGGTGTAGGAGCGTCATGGAAAGTCAGCAGATCGGGGAAAGGCGTGGCGTAACTCTCCGGTTTAATCAGAATGCCGTCTTGATACAATCCGGCGATAATCCGAATGCCCTCGGCCAGCAGGTGATCAATTTCCCTGATCATATCGTCGCCTTTGGCCATTTCCGCTTTGGCGAAATTCTCCGAATGACAATCACTGCAGACGGCCAGCATCTTGTTTCGCTCGGCATCGAATGATTCCTGATCGAGACGGGCCACATCGGCAGCCTTGACTACGTCCAGACGTCCGGTAGGATTGCCTTCCAGATCAAGAACGCCCAGAGCCTGCAATATAGTGATCTGATCCGCTTTCCACTGCGGGTCTTCCGATAAAGGCAGGCGAACGGCCAGGAATCCCCAGGCCGTACGTACTTCATGATTACCGTCAACCATATGGCAGGTCTGGCAGGTGGGAGCCGAAACCGTTTCCGGTAAAGTGCCATTCTGTTTTAACAAGTAGCGCACGCCGTGCTTTGATGATGAATACATTTCCCATTGCGGATGATCAAAGCCCATGTGACAAGTCTGGCAGGCTTGTGGTTGACGGGCTTCATGGACAGAAAAAGTATGGCGGGTATGGCAGGCGTCGCAGGAGGCGAGTCCGAAACCGGAACCCTGTTCCTTGAGTTCCTTGATTTCCTCTTCGCTTTTAAGGCCTATTTTGTGACAGCCGCCACAGCCTTTCATGCCTTCGCGCAAAGCCATCGGCAGTTGATGAGTCGTCGGCATGGCCCGGTACGAAGCCCAGCCCAGCGCATGTTTCCCTTTGGAAAACTGCTCCACCTGTGTGTCGTGACAGGTGGCGCAGGTAGCCGGTGTCGGGATTTCGACGTTGGCGACATCGGCCGCAGTCGTATGTCCCTCACCATGACAGGTCTCGCAGGATACGTCGTTTTCACTGTGTTTACTTATTTGCCAATCGCTTACTATACCCGGTGTCATCTCCTTATGACACTCGATACAGTCCTGACCAACGGCCATTAGCGGTAAAAACAAAATCGCCGTAACGATGATACAAATTCTAAGCATGGGTCAACCCTCCTTGATCGATGTTAATTGCCCTAATATTCGGTAATAAGTACACAGTAAATACGTCCCAATAACTTGACTCAAGTCAAAAAAAAGAGAAATTCCAGGTCTTCCGGTAATTTCCACATATTGCATTGGAGTCGTATCTGGCCCATTACACCAGTCGATATAGTATTGGCATGATGGCTTTTAGCCCCGTGTTTTCAAAACTTGCTTGACCTTCACGACTATTCAATCAGGATCAAATTTCCGTCCGTCTTGACTCGATAAAAAAGACCCTCTTTCCACAACAGAGCCTCAAGGCCGCCAAGGACCGGAACATCGACATCAAGGGCATAGACGCATTTATCATATAATGTAGATATGGTATCAACCGGAGTGTGCCCGACAACAAGTGAGGAGGCGTCGTAATTGGTCAAAATTGCTTCCACTTCAACCTGCGTCAGGCGAGTGTATCTGCCTTCTCTTTCCTCGAATAGACCACGATACCAAAATGGTCCCAAACTGCCGAATAAAAATCGAGCCTCATCATTGAAAGCCAATTGCGACGATCTTAGATCGAGATATCTGCTGGCGGCCTTATTAAGTCTGCTCAGTTCGGGATATGCAGTCATAACTTCCGGTGAAATGCCGCCGTGGACGAACAGGATACCGTTGATTTTAATAACCGCATTCTTGCTTCGCAACCAGCGTCCCAGAGCCAAATCGGGGCCATAAAAATCCTCACTGCGAATCCTGGTTTTGCGACAAATGCCATTGAGATATCTCTCGTTGACATAGCGGTTATCGCCACGCAGAACCATAAGTTCGTGGTTGCCGAGGACAAAATGGACCGCGCCGCCAGCAGCTGCGGCTTCCTGTTCCAAACGATAAATCAGCCAGAGACATTCGGTGACATGGGCGCCCCGGTCAGTGACGTCGCCGTCGATGACCAGATGTCCGTCGCCCCAGATCCAATGATAGTTCTCGTCGATGACACCGCCATTTTTCAAAATATTGAGAAAATGCTGATATTCTCCATGTAAATCACTGACCACGAATATTCTGGAACCGTCATTGACAATATCGGGACCGGCAACCGGGGGGAGGGTCGGAATTTTGTATTCGATTTCCGAATCAAGGCATAAACCATTAAAGCGAAGCGTGTCTTTACCGGACAGGATTTTCTTCTCAATCTGATCATTGCACATATAGACTATTATGGCCGTGGTGTCATTCTGCCAATAGACATGAGGGCCGTCGTCAAAAGATATTTCGATGGCCTCGGAATTATCTGTTTTAGCCGGATTCCCTGCCAAAACGATTGATGATACGAAAAAGATTATGAGAAACAGTTGCGCAACAAATGATTTGGTCGTGGTGGCGAAGAAGCTATTCATAATGATCCCCTGTACATCAGATGCCGGTTTAATCCAAGCTAAAGATATTTCCACCGGAGATCAACGCTTTTATTTCTTCATCGCCTCCTTGCGTTTGGCCTGTGGGAGTTTTTCTATGGCATAACGCAGAGCAGTGCGCGGCATTTTTACTTTATTTTTCATCACGTATTTGAAAACTTCCTCAGGGTATTCGTTGCTGGCGACCTTGAGCATCCAGCCATAACCTTTTTGAACCATGTCATCCTCATCGGTTAGCAGACGGTCGGCCGCGTCGAAAACCTCATCGAGAAGTTGACGGCTTTTAACGACATTGATCAAACTGACCGCGGCAGCTCGGCGGTACCAGCGATTTTTCGATTTGATCCATTTCTTGGTCTTGGGTGCCAGCTCGGGGTATTGAGCGATTATGTTCCCCAAAGGACCACAGCAAAGCACATCGCAGGCGCCCCAGTTGGTTACTCCCGTCAGCCATGATTCGAACATCTTGAAATGCGACTTCAGGTACTGGCCCTTGAGATTACCGGACCATACCATTGCGGCTCCGCGCGGGTATCTATCACCGGTTTCGACCAGTTGATTGCAGATATCGAGGATATTCTTGGGCGGTTCGTCCTTGATTTCTTTATAACACTCTTTACAGACCTTTTTGAATACGGCTGACTTGAGCATATAAGGATCGTCCAGTTTTTCTTTGAAGAAGCGCTGAATATTCATTTTATTTTCGGGCTTATCGACTTTCTTGAATTCTCTGATGACTTTATCGACGAACATTTTCCCCTCCGACAGAGATTTGACGTTTTGGGATGACTCTGATAACCAAATAAAGCGATTTGTGGACCGAAACGCCATCACATTTTTTTACAGCGGATGCACTAGTATATTGTTCATTCTTCAGAAATATGTCTGTCGGGAGGAAAATCAGCCATTGTTAGAATACACTGGATCCGTACCTCAGAACCGCCCGGACAATTATGTCCGAAAATCTGGCAAGAAATATTTTTATCATCTTCCTCTAATAAAGGGAAGTGCTCAATACAGTGTTCCCATTCACAGATTAATCCATGATCTGCATATTGGTCGTTCTTATCAACATTAATAGAATAGCCAATTGAGAAACTTTGGTTTAGTCTTTCTGTAAGCTCTATGATCTCTATGGCTTCACTCCTGGTTACATCATGCCCATGAACGGCCTTATTACACATGTGAGAAATATGCAACAACGCCCCAGCCTGATCGGGATTAATAAGTTTGGCCGCCGTTAATGATTGCATATATCCCCGAAGTGATCGGGTTCTAATATTTGTAATATCAAGAAAACTCAAAACTGCATGTGAGAGAATTCGCTCAATATCAATTCTGAGTGCAGCCAATGAAAGATTTGGATCAATATCCAGTGTTTGTCGGGCAGATTCGGTGGAAAATGTACTGAATGGGAGGGGGCGCGATTCTTTTGTCACCTCTTCCGATTTTTCAATTAGACTGGCCGTCTTTTCTATTTCATCTCGAAACTCAAACTCTGCACCAAACCATTTTGCTTTTTTCAGATATGGAGTAAGAAGCGGGATTGCTAAAAGAAATAGGAGGCATATAGAGTATTTGTCCAGCATGAATATGTTAGGAGAGAAACCATGGGAGACCAAGGCCAGCACTATTATCACAAAGGCCACAATCTGCATCCAGTTCATATATAATACCTATTCAGAATAATCGCCATTGTCAAGCGAAAAGACGACGTTTAATGCAATGTACACTCGACGATGACCTTTTGCTGCCAAATTGGTTATATATCTATAAAAGTGATTTGTGAGCCGATACGCCATCACATTTTTGGACCAGACGATGCTAAACCTGGCTTGTTGGGTCGGGCTTATCTGGGATGCGAAAAAATGGCAAATCCAAATGCATGGTCATTTTTCAACCAGCTTATTTTATCAATCATTTCCTTAAGAGCCTTTGGATATCTGAGTATTGTGACGCCTCCATGTCTATTTTGAGTATCAGCAAGTTCTTTCATGTCAATTACGAATGAACTCGCCCAATAGGTGTCCCAAGTGGTGTAGCCGCATTCTCTGGCAAAGGCGAATCTACCGTCAAACCATGATGACATTTCAATATTAGGATCATAGAATGCATCGGTATACGGGTTTGCGCAGAAGTTTATTGCTCCCGGGGGTTTTACCCAAATTGCGAGTAATATATTTTTTGGAAATCTTGACTGACCCCAATTGGAAATAGTAACAGAGTCCACATTTGTAGAGGTGTATACAGTATCCGATGGAGCATCGATTCCGGGAAATGAGTTCCGAACAAGTTTCTTTGTTAAGCCATGGTAATGAACCCAAGAGAACCCGATTGTTCTGCCGGTAATCGAATACCGAAGAATATAAAATGGCGTATATTCTGATGGGCCAAAGCGAGATTCATAGGCGTTTGAAAAGCCCGGCCAGGCCATTTTCGATCCTATTCCAGCCCCGATGAAAAGCATATGCTTAGTCGAGGAACGTCCAAAAGAATATGCCGCGCCGACCTCAATAAGCGGGTTATTATTCAGACTAAATGGTTGAAGATTGCCATAAGCGATCCAATTTCGATTTGAATCATCGGAATAATAGCGAGCCGCTGAGATGTGGCTTGGTCCTAAGAAGGAGCTGCCAAAGCCGAAATTTGTTTCCTGCCCGGCACCAACCCAGGCATTGATATCTGGAAAAAGCATAGATCTTGGTACTTGTAGGCGAGCCAGATCATAATGCCATACCACTGATATTTGCCACTGGCCTTTTTCAAGAGGTTCTGGTGGAATGAAGTAATGAGCGGTACCGCAACCGGATATCGATAGAAAGATGACTATAATGATTGATATTTTGCAAAGGCGATTCATATGAGCCATATATTTGGTAATCCTAAGTCTATATAAATATATGCCCGTGGTATTGGTCAAACAACCCTTTTTATCCCCAAAGTAGAATCGGTGAAGTCGGGTAATTCGCACTCAGAAAATTCCGATCCGGCAATGTAATCACACATCCGCTCAAAAAAACATTTGCCATATTTCCGATCGTTTATTATCTTGTCTAAAGAAGCCCATCAATATGTTGCGCGAACGCGCAAGCCTGCCGTGGGTTACGGAATAGAGGGGTTCTGCATTTAAATTAATATTTAAAGGCATGGAGGCGTTATGGCTTTGTCCAAAGGATGTACTATCGGCTTGATTATTGCCGGGGTTGTCGTTTTGCTGATAATTATTGGCGGCGTTTTACTCTGGGTTAACAAGGACAAAATTCTGGAAGCGGGTACTGACTTTCTGATCGACAACACCGAAACCGAAATAGTCGCCAATCTTCCCGAAGGATACACCGAAGACAACGTTCGCACGATAATGAGTGATCTCAAGGCGGCCATCAAAAATAAAGAAGTAGCCGCTCCGGATATCCAGGAGATGGCCCAGACATTCCAGAATGCTATGGCCGATAAAACAATCGACAAGGAGGAAGGGGCTGATATTCTGGTATTGATTCAGGAAGCTCTCGGGCAGGAACCGATCCTTCCCGAAGTCGAGGATATTCCTGACTCATTGCAGGCAGTTCCCGATAGTATCTAATGAGCAGCCAAACGGCACAGTTTATATCTGAAGAGATTGCTGTTGTCCGAAGCGAAGATAATGGCGATCCGGTGTCGTTCCGATGGAACGGCCGCGATCTGGCCATACGTGAAATAATAGCGGTTTGGCCGGATTGGGGTTTTCCGGCCGGAGCGCCAAAAAGGAAGACCTGGCGAATGCGCCGTCACCGTAATTGTTTTCGAGTGGAAACATCCGACGGCGCCGTATATGAAATGTATCATGATCGGGGGCTGACGATGTCCGGTGGCAAGTGGATTTTGCATTCCCGAATTAAGTGACCGTCATACCGGGTAAGAACGCATGAGTTTCTATCTTTACCTTTTCATCGCCTACCTCATGGGCGGTGTCCCTTTTGCCCTGATTGTTGGCTATCTGGCCGGGCAGGGAGATATCCGCAGGAAAGGATCGGGCAATGTCGGAGCCACCAATGTCTGGCGGTTGGCCGGGCCGATACCGGCGATGTTCGTCTTTGTCGGAGATATCGGCAAAGGGGCGGCGGCGGTTCTTATAACCTCATCTTTTTATCAGGCCGGATGGCCGGTATCGCTTTCCAATGCTGCCCTGATAGCTGGAATTCTGGCCGTTTTGGGACATACATATTCGCCTTATCTGGGCTTTCGCGGCGGCAAAGGGGTCAATACGGCCGTGGGCGTGTTTATCAGCCTGATGCCTATTGAAACCTTGATTGCCGTTGGCGTTTCCATGATTGTAGTTTTTGCGTTTCGCTATATATCTCTCGGTTCGATGGTCGGCGCAGTAACTCTGGCGGTGATAATCTGGGTCGAGAAGCTGGTTCTGGGCTGGCCGATAGAAAGCTCGTTTCTGGTCGTCTCGGCAATTATTGCGGCTTTCATTTTATACACACATCGCCAGAACATCAAAAGGCTTGCCTCCGGCACCGAAAACCGATTCCAACTGAGGAAAGCTTCACAGTGAGCGATAGAATTACAATATTGGGCGCCGGATCATGGGGGATTGCCAACGCCAACCTGCTGGCGGAAAACGGTGCCGATATACTCATGTGGGAATTCGATCCCGACGAACTGGCCCTGATAAAAGAAAAACGTGAACATCCGGACAAGCTTCCGGAGATACCGATCAACGAATCCATTTCGTTGACCGGTGATCTGGCCGAAGCGGTCGCGGGCGCGGATATTGTCATTTTTGCCGTGCCGACACAAAAAACATCTGGTGTCTGCCGCCAACTGGCAAATTCCGGCGGCCGGCCCGATTTGATTGTCAATCTGAGTAAGGGTATCGAACAGGGAACACTTAGGCGTGTCTCGCAAATAATCGCCGACGACTGGGCCGGTATTGATAGTGAATCAATTGTCACTTTATCAGGACCGTCTCATGCCGAAGAGGTGGCTCGTCACCTGCCGACTACGGTTGTGGTCGCCGGAGCTGAGACCAAATCACGCAAGGCCCAGGAAATATACAGCAACCCTGTTTTCCGGGTCTATCGCAGTACCGACCTGATCGGCGTGGAACTGGCCGGGGCTTTGAAAAACGTTATCGCCATCGCCGCCGGTATAGCTCAGGGGTTGGGTTTCGGCGATAATACTCAGGGTGCTTTGATCACCCGGGGGTTAGTGGAAATCAGTCGTTTGGCTCAGGTCATGGGGGCCGATCCGGAGACTCTGGTCGGTCTCTCGGGCGTGGGTGATTTGATCGCCACTTGTATTTCTCGCCATTCCCGTAACCAATATGTCGGATATCACATCGGGCAGGGACAAACACTGGACCAGGTTTTGGCCGGGATGGTTATGGTGGCCGAGGGAGTGACCACCTGCCGGTCGGCGCGCGAGCTGGCCGATCGACACAAAGTGGATATGCCGATAACTCGCGCGGTTTGCAGGGTTCTTTTTGAGAATCTTCCGGCCCGCGAGGCAGTGAACAAACTGATGACCCGGCCGCTAAAGGCCGAAGCAAGGCAATAACGGGCAATGATTATATATTTTATTCATGGAGGCGTAGATGGCAAAGGCTAAGGTGCGTACCGATGAAAAACTATATTATTCTATCAGCGAGGTGGCCCGAATAACCGACCTGGAAGCGTATGTCCTGCGTTTTTGGGAAAAGGAATTCCCCATGCTCCGCCCCAAAAAGAATAAGGGCGGAAACCGGCATTATCAGAAGCGCGATATCGAACTGATTAATCAGATAAAGCAATTGCTTTATGAGGAAAACTATACTATTGCCGGAGCTCGCAAAATCCTGCGCCGACTGGGATCCTCGCCGGAAAAGAAAAAACTGGTGCTCAAAGCCCGCTCTCAGACTGTCTTGGGTGAAATCAGGAAGGAATTAAAGGATATACTCAAACTTTTCCCTTGCCTTTTTTGAATATTTCGCCATTTTGTCTGATCTGTCGGGGCGTGGCGCAGCCAGGTTAGCGCACTCGCTTGGGGTGCGAGAGGTCGGCCGTTCAAATCGGCTCGCCCCGACCATAATTATCCTCCGGGGAATAAATGAATCCGAAAATTCTGATTATAATCCCGGCCTATAACGCCGCCAAATATCTCGTCGAATTGATTCAGCGGATTACACCATATGCTTCAATCGAAGATATCCTCATTATCAATGACGGCTCATCCGACAATACCGAGGAAATAATACAGAGTATGGATTGCCGCAAGATATCCTTCCCGGAAAACCGGGGGAAAGGAGCCGCGCTTAAGGTTGGTTTCACCGTTGCCCTGCAAAACGGATACGATGCCGTTATCACCATCGACGCCGATCTCCAACACATTCCCGAACGTTTGAATGTCTTTCGAGAGCAATTTACCTCAGCCGACCTGATCATCGGCACTCGTAATATAAAAACCCGCCGTATGCCGCTGGAAAGACAATTGACCAACAACTTGACCTCGCTGATTATTTCCATATTCGGGTCCATGCGTATCCGCGATTCCCAATCCGGCTATCGGATGATAAAAACATCCGTCCTGCGCAATTTACGGCTTACTGCTGACCGCTACGACACCGAAAGCGAAATGCTTTTTCAAACCGGTTATCTTGGGCATACCGCCGGGGAAGTTGCCATTCCGACTGTTTACGAGGGTTCGCATTCGTTTATTAACCCATTCAAAGACACTACCCGTTTTATCCGCCAGATATGGAGAAGATTGTGGTATTAGAAAAATTAATCGTTAACCCCGTTGATGAGTATATAATGATATGAAAATTCTGATAACCAATGACGACGGCATTCATGCCGAGGGCATAAATATTCTGCGCAAAGAACTGAGCCGTCACCATGATGTCCTGTTGGTCGCTCCGGATCGGGAACAATCGGCCACCAGCCATTCGTTGACCCTGACCCGTCCCTTACGCCTGTTCAAGCATGAGCCTAACTACTATTCCTGCGACGGCACTCCAACCGATTCGATTCTTTTGGCCGTACTGAAATTTCTGAAAAACAAGAAACCCGATATGATTATCTCGGGGATAAATCATGGCCCCAATATGGGCGAGGACATTCTTTATTCCGGTACGGTGGCGGCCGCGATTGAAGGGGCACAGCTTGAAATCCCCTCAATTGCCCTATCTATGACCGATTCCAACGGTGCCGATTTCAAAGGGGCGGCTCGCTTTGTCAGCCGTTTTCTCAAAATCTATCCCGATCTCAATTTGACATCATCCACAATCCTGAATATAAATTTTCCAGGCAAGGTCAAAGACGGCTTCAAAGATTTTAGTTTTACCTTTCTGGGTAGTCGTAAATATGATGATCTAATTATCGAGAGAACCGATCCGAGGGGATTGAAGTATTTTTGGATTGCCGGTAGCCCGGTGTGGGAAAAAAAGAAGGGATCGGATATCAATGCCATCCATTCCGGGAAGGTATCGATTACGCCGATCCATCTGCATTTCACCGATGGCGGCGTCCTAGATCGACTGATCTCGGCAAAAATAAAGCTTCCCCGCTGAAAACCGATAAAATGAATGCTTGACAAATCTATCAATTGGTATATTTTATTAGCCTTAAATCGGGGCGTAGCGCAGGTTGGTAGCGCGCTTGGTTCGGGACTAAGAAGTCGCTGGTTCAAATCCAGTCGCCCCGATTAATTGACTTCATGACAATGGCTGTACATCACCCAGGGGCGAGTTTTGAGGGGAACATGGGATCGAAAGAAACCGTTTATATTGGGGTTATAGGGGCTGGAAAATGCGCCAAGAAACTTAAGGATCAGGCCTATGCCGTCGGCGTGGCCATTGCCGAAGAAAAAGCGGTGTTGGTTTGCGGCGGACTGAAGGGCGTTATGGAAGCGGCCGCCAAGGGAGCTTCCGAAGCCGGCGGACGCACCGTAGGAATTATTCCCGGAAACGAACGCGCCAAGGCCAACCCTTATTGCGATATCGTAATTCCGACCGGAGTGGGCGAGGCCCGCAATGTCATCCTCGTTCAATCGGCCGATGTTCTCATTTCACTGCATGGCAAATTCGGAACGATCTCCGAAATGGCTTTCGCCTTGAAAATGAAAAAACCGGTTGTCTCACTGGTCACATGGGATGTTTTTCCCGAAGTTTGTCACGCCTCCAATCCCGAGGAGGCAGTTAAAAAGGCCATAGAACTCGTACGCGATGGCAAATGAAGCAGTTCGTATAATAGTCAGCGGATTGGTGCAGGGCGTTGGCTTCCGCTACTTTACTTTTCGAGAAGCGAAGAAACTCGGTCTGACCGGGTCCGTCAAAAACCTGCCCACCGGGCAGGTCGAAATAATAGCCTGCGGTGCCAAAGGCCTCATCGACGACATGATTAAAATCATCCGCGTTGGTTCCAGTTACGCCTCAGTTTCAGGCGTCGAATTGGAAGAGATGCCCTCTCCTCAGAACTTCACAGATTTCAGTATACGGTAATCATCATGAGAGATCTAAAAACAGTAATCCGTTCCCTTCCCGATTTTCCCAAACCGGGAATCATTTTTCGCGATATCACCACTTTGCTGGCCGACCCCGAGGCTCTATGCGAGGCCTATGACGCCATTGAAAAGTACTTGAGAACAAAAAAAGTCAACAAAATTGTCGCCATCGATTCGCGCGGTTTTCTTTTGGGTGGAGCGCTGGCTGATCGTTTGAATATCCCTCTGATTCCGGTACGCAAGAAGGGGAAACTGCCCTTTACGACGATCAGTGAAGAGTATGCTCTCGAATACGGCACCGACAGCCTTGAAATTCATACCGATGCCATAACCTCAGGCGACAGCGTGGCCGTTCTCGACGACCTGCTGGCTACCGGCGGCACCCTCAAAGCTACTTGTCGGTTGATCGAAAAACTGGGGGGAGAGGTAGCCGGAATTGCCGTCTTTATTGAACTATCATTTCTCAAAGGCCGCGACCGGCTGACCGGTTACGACATTATGGCCTTGGTCGATTACGACAGCGAAACGGTCTGATTTTTACTGTAAAATGATCTGTTGTAGGTCGGCGTTCCGAACGAAGATCCGTAAGGATCTGAGTGAGAAACCCGACGTTATCACACCCGCCAGGGCGGACGAAGAATAAAGATTATCACTGTGGCCAGAGCCAATGCTCCGGTAATTATCGACAATATCAGCGGATCGACATCGACAAACAAAATCTCCCGCATCCAATGAATAATAAACGAAGCCGGTTGAGCCGGAACGCCCGGTGTTCCGGCGGCGACTCGCAGGTTATATTCCCAGATCGTCAGGGGGCAAAGGCCGTCTGACCAGAAAGGAACGCTGGCCGTACCGATCAGACCGGCCAGATGAGTGATGCGGAACTTTTTCCAGCGCCAAAGGCTTGGTTTTAAAAAACCAAGTAAAGCCAGAAGTATCCCGGCGATCATCCAGGCAGCCCAAACAAAGTGAATGGCCAGAAGCAGGTCGGCCAGGAAAAGCGAGGATAGACCCATATGGGTTTCCGCGATCAATTTATATTCCTCCCGTGAGTGTCTCCTGTATAATAACGTTCAGCAACCCTTTCCTAATATATAAAATTGGCGAATCTTTTTAACAGAGAGATCGTACTGTAAAAAAACTTGTCACCGGGATTTCCAACTTGTATTTTTACAGCGATTTAAATCACTTACTATTGAACTGGCAGGGAGATTCAAAGCAAGATGATACAGGCCAAAGAACTGACCAAAATATTCAAAGACAAAAAACGGGGTAAAATCATTGCCGTCGATAAAGTCTCGTTTACCTGTCAGCCGGGGGAGGTCTATGGCCTTTTGGGGCCTAATGGCGCGGGCAAAACGACGACCTTGCGCATGCTCTCCACTGCTCTTAAACCGACTTCAGGAACGGCTACTATCAACGATATCGAAGTGGCCGCCGATCCGCAAAAAATCCGCTCCCAGATCGGCTTTCTTTCCGGCAATACCGGGTTGTATGGCCGACTGTCGCCGCGTGAAATGGTTCGGTATTTCGGGCGTTTGTATGGTATGACCCCGGAGGTTTTGAAAGAGCGCACCGAAAAACTTTTCCAGATGCTTGATATGGGCAAGTTCGCCGATTCCCGCAATGACACCCTTTCCACCGGAATGAAGCAAAAAGTTTCCATCGCCCGCTCGGTTGTGCATGATCCGCAGGCCATGGTTTTCGACGAACCGACCACCGGGCTCGACGTCATGAGTTCGCGGACGATTGTCGAATTCATCAAAACCTGCCGGGCAGAGGGAAAGACGGTTATATTCTCGACCCATATCATGTCCGAAGCAAGGCGGTTGTGTGACCGGATCGGAATCATTCATCAGGGCCGCATGTATGCGGAAGGGACAGTGGCGGAAATACTGGCCAAGGCTGGAACCGATAATCTTGAAGACGCTTTCATCAAGATCGTGGAGGAATAATCGTGCGATTTCGCAATATCAATACAGTATTTAAGAAAGAAATGATCGATACCCTCCGTGATCGGCGCACCCTTGTTTTTATGCTGCTTATTCCCATGGCCGCTATCCCACTATTGATGATGGGCATGTCCTCGCTCATGGCCAGCCAGATCAGCAAACTGTATGAGGAAAAATCGGCCGTGGTAGTCACCGGCATGGATAACCTGCCCGAGGATTTGCGCGGTATGTTCGAACGCGCTCCGGCGCTGAATCTGAAAACAGCGGCTGATTTCGATACGACCCTGACCGAGGCGCTCAAACGAGGCGACTATCAGGTGCTGGTCACTGTCCCTGAAGGCTTTGCCGCCGCTCTGGAGGAAAAAAGTTCGGCCGTACTGGATGTATTCTATGATAAAGCGGAAATGAAATCGGAAATCGGTTTTGAAAAAGTCGAGGAAATGCTTGCCGCCTATGACGGTCTGCTAGTTGAAGCCCGCTTAAACGAGCTGGGACTCACGCCCGATTATATTTCCCCCTTTGAAGTTAATAGTCAAAATGTCAGCCCTCCGGAAAAAATGATCGGTAAAACAATGGGGCCGATGCTGCCTTACGTGATAATCATCATGTGCTTCATGGGCGCCATGTACCCGGCTATTGATCTGGCTGCCGGAGAAAAGGAACGAGGGACACTGGAAACTCTGCTGGTTTCACCGGCTACGCGCGGCGAATTCGTGGTCGGCAAATATCTTGTCATTCTGGTCACCGGAATCGTGGCCGCTTTGCTTTCGCTGGTCAGTATGGCTTTTTCGGTCAGTTATATGGTCGGGGAATTCGTCCGCGAATTGGGTCAGATGATGGCCATCTCCTTCGATTTACCGACGATTATCTTGATTCTTCTGATAATCATTCCGCTGGGCGGGATTTTTGCCGGCGTTCTCCTGTCCGTATCGATTTTTGCCCGGACTTTCAAAGAAGCCCAGAGTTACGTTACTGCGCTTAATATGGTAATTATCCTGCCGGCCATTATTTCGTTTTTACCGGGAGTGGAGATTAATTATCAGATGGCTTTAATCCCGGTGGTCAACGCCACCCTGATTCTCAAGGATGCCATCGCCGGGTCGATTGCCTGGAATTTTGTATTTGTCGCGGTCTTGGCCAATGCCGTTCTGGCCGTGTTGTCGCTGTTTTTCTGCAAAACGTGGTTCGAACGCGAGTCGATCATTTTCCGGCAATAAGCGTTACCGCCCACCTCAGGGACAGCAGGGTATAACTGCCGGTGGACCGTTTTTGAAAACGTAATTGATCAGATATACCGCATCGCCGACATTGACCGAGCTGTCGCCATTAGTATTGGCGCTACAGAGCGGTGCCGATGGTGGTCCACTCTTAAAAACATAATTAATGACAAAGACGGCATCGCCGACATTGATTGAACCATCGCCGTTGGCATCTCCGCACATTATCGGATAAACTTTCACCGGCCAGCATTTAGCGCCGATTTCCCATGCTTCCGGTACAATTGTTAAGTCGCCCACGGCGACCAGGCCGTTACAGCCTCAGCCACTGCGCGTAGTATCGACACATATTGTGCCGACCTCGCCCGGTGATAGCCCGGAGGCCTGAAAGCGCATTGTTATATTATGTTCCATTGGACCGGTGTTCATATGTGGCGTCTCGGCGGACGCTCCGGCCAGGATAATGGTATCGGGTGAGAGGCCGTCAAAACTTAATTGCGTTAACCCCAGACCATAATAGTCCCAAATCACATCGGGAAGATCCATGCGCGATCCCTCTTCCACCGTGGCGTAACTCCAGATCGTGTCGGCCGGCGAATCTATACGGTAAGGGCCTTCTTTCCAAGTCCAGGTGACCAGTTCGTCCGGGGAATAAATCCGGAAATAGGTTACGAACCCAACCAGTTCAAGGCTGTTCTCGAAATAAAAATCGAAACTGGCTTCGGAACCGACCCAGATAGTATCAACATCGAGTTCATCGCCAATTCTGACTTTGAGGTCCAGGCCGTTTTCGGCCGCAACTAAACCGCCGAAAAAACAGAGGGCCGCTACCAGTAATAATATCTTCAAATGCATAACTCCGCCTGAATTGATAAATGAATTAGCCAATAACGAAGTCCGTCGAATGTTGGAATAAGCACTTATAATTATAAAGTAGCTGTTTTCCCACTTTTGTCAATCGGAATTAACACCTCAACAATTCCCTTGCCGTGGCTCAATTTGTCCAATATATTTCCGAAAGTACTCGGATTGCCCGAATATCTCAGCCCGGAGAAGCGATGGCTTCAATAAAAAGAATTCCAATCTCGATGATAGTTGCTTTGGTCTTGGCCGGTTTGTTATCTCCGGCGTCGGCTCAGGACGACAATGTCACCATCCGGCCGCGATCATGGGATTTCGGCTTTTTACCTCAGAAGTCGGAGGTCGGCCAACGGTTCTATTTGATAAATACCGGTTCGGATTCTCTGCCGGTGGATCGAATCAAAGCCGGGTGTTCTTGCACCAGCGTATCTCAGATTAATCATCCTATCGCTCCCGGTGACAGCGCGGCGATTGATATCCTCTTCAAATCGGGCCGATACCATAAACGCACCAAAAAAGCTACACAGATTTTCATTAGCGAATCACAACAGCAGATATACAGCATCTGGCTCAAGGCCTACGTTTATAAAAAGAAAGAATCTCCTGAAAACATATCGATTACACCTCAGAAGTTGCAGTGGGAAGTAAAAGACGGCAAAATATCCGATTCTTCTACAACACTGGAATTTTTCAATTCCGGGCCGGATACGCTGAAGGTTGTCGTCCTTCATTCTTCGGGAGAACTGGTACAAAGTATCGATTTGCCTCGGGATATTGTTCATGATGCGAAAGAAGAATTACTTATCAATGCTACTGCTTTGCCGGTGGATAAAGATTTCAAGGGGGGATCAATCACTTTTGGATTTATCGGAGCGGATACGACCATCGTGACCGTCCCGATTGAACTGGAAAAATAGGCTAGCCTATGAAAAGAAGGTGCTGATGATACCGTCCCTAAAATTGCCATATATATTACTTTTATTCATCGGCTTGATTGTCTGGATCGGTTGCGGTGATGATGACGATAATATCGTTGATCCCAACAATCAGGCGCCGATCATCGAATCACTAACCGCCGAGCCGGATACTTTTGTGGCTGATTACAGTTCGCTTATTACCGTTACAGCCAGCGATCCCGATGGCGATAACCTGCAATATAATTGGGTTACGGATTCATCGGGCTTTGCCGGTACACCCAGCGGCAACACACTGACGCTGACTAATTGTTGTATTGTACATATTCCGAAGTCGACTTGGGTGCATGCTATCGTCAGCGATAATCGCGGCGGCGAAGCCCGTGACAGCATCAAAGTCTGGGTTACTCCATAAATGCGAGTCGAAATGATAAATAGATTTATTGCCATAGCTCTACTTTTAATTTGTACTGCCGAATACGCTATGGGACAAAACTGCTGCGCCCCGGCGGTGCCTCAACAGGGTATAGCCGGCGAAACCACGGCCCTGCCTCATGTGCTGGAAATCGGTCTTCATTATGAATACTTATGCGCGCGCGAAAAGTATTGCGGCTCGGACAAAATCGATGATCCGGTCAATACCGAAGCCGATTGGAAAAGAACGACTCTAACCGCCTCTTACGGCTTTATGCCCGGATTCAGCGGCAGTCTGATTTTGCCTTATTTACAAAAGGCAAAATCAAAAGACAATCTGGGATCACCTACGCCCTTTGAATGGACAAGCTCAGGACTCGGAGATATGGTCTGCATCGTTCGATACAGTCCCCTGAAACGAAGTTTTGTCAACTTCCGTGAGATATCAATCGGCCTCGGTGTCAAAATCCCTACCGGCTCCACCGATGAGGGCATGCTTTTGCCCCAGGAATTGCAGCCGGGAACAGGATCATGGGATTATCATTGGTCGCTTTCCTATTATCAGGGTTTCGAAACCGTCGATTTCTTTGTCTCGGGAACTTATATTCTGACCAGCGCTTATGACGATTATAAGTTCGGCAACCAGTTTTCCTATTTGGCCTCGGCCAGTATTCATTTAAAAGAAAAACTTGATCTGTCGCTCGGTCTTTCCGGAATGATTCGGAGGCGGGACACTGAGAACGGAGTCGATGTTGCCATGACCGGCCGCCATCAATTATGGCTGACGCCGGGAATCCAATATCAGGCCATCCCCGGTAAACTGCGTCTGCAGACCTATTTTGAAATGCCGATCTATCAGCATTTCAACGAAGAGCAGTTGGGCAGTGCTTATAATCTCCGGCTCACCGCAGTATATTCGCTGCCACTGAAAAAATCCTCGGCCGACGACGAATAAAGTCCCTGCAATATTTCAATTGAATTCCAGCGCAAAACTCACTATCTTCAGAGTCAACGACTTCTGAGGAAGAGTATAAATGCCCGCACCAACAGGCCAATATTATATTTACGCAATAGACAACACCGAAGGGAGAACATCGGGTCATGAAAAGGATGCGACTTGTTTGCGCCATTACAATGATAATGGCTGGAGGATTGACGGCGACGTCGATGGCTGAAGGAGCGTATGAGACATTTGCTCAAGGTGGCTCGATGCATAATTTTGTCGTCGAGAACCATTATCTGAATGGCCGGGATGAGGCTTTTGGAGCTCGTTTCTTGCACCTGCCGACCGGATTCACCCTTGATTTGTTTGAAATACAGTCGGTACCGCAGGGATTCCTATGGGTCAATTCGCCCCCGGAATCGGATATGGGCGAACCGCACACCTGTGAACATCTCCTTTTGGGCAAAGGCAACAAAGGACGCTACGTGGCCTCGCTGGAGGATATGTCGCTGGGAAGGAGTACTGCCTATACTTCTCAGCTCTATACCGCTTATCCATTCAGTTCCCAGGGCGGCAACGACATTTTTTATGATCTCTTTAAGGCCAAACTCGATGCCATGATGTATCCCAATTTCTCCGATGAGGAAATCAGCCGTGAAGTCTGTCATGTCGGAGTGACCGTGGATAACGAGACGGGTGAACTGACGCTGGACGAAAAAGGTACGGTTTATACTGAAATGGTTAGTACTTTTGAAAAGCACTGGTACTGGCTCTATGGCGGCATGGATAAGATGCTTTATGGCGAGGATCATTACCTGTCCAATAATTCCGGTGGCACGCCTCCGGCCTTGCGCGAAATGAAACCGTCCGATCTCTGGAAATTTCAAAAATCCAGCTACCGACTCAACAATATGGGGATGATTGCAACTTTGCCGGACAATATGCCTCCGCTAGAGTTTATGAAACGAGCCGACGGTATTTTGTCCGAGTTGTATCAGGAAGGCCAGCCCTCCGAACGGGTGAAATTGGTTATCCCTTCGTACAATTCCTCAGCCACCCCCGGCGAAATTAAACTGACACATTATCCGGGATCAAACGAGCAGGAACCGGGCAATCTGGTTTATGCCTGGCCGCCGCAACTGGATTATGACAACAATGAAAGAATGCTGCTGGATATTTTTCTGTATTGCCTTGGCGGTAGCCAGACTTCAAATTTGTACAACGCTTTTATCAATTCCGATACTCGCCTGATTGATCTCGGGGCCAGCGGCGTCTGGACCAGCGTTGAGGAAAATCCCGGACATGCCATTTGGGTCGGCCTTTCCGATGTCGCGGTTGAGCATCTCAACAAGAGAAAAATGGTTTCGGTGGCGGCCATGATTCAGGATGAAATTAAGACCATCGCCGCCTACGGCCCCGGTTCGCCGGAACTGGAAGAGTTCAATAACCGCGCCAGAAGTCGTCTGGCGGAAATGAAAAAGGATTACGAAGATTATCTTAATTCGCCGCCCGGTTTTGGTCTGCGCGGTGGCGGTGGCGGGGCTTGGTATTCGCTGATCAAGATTCTGGAAAAGAAGCCGGGTTTTCGCAAATCTGTTTTACAGAATGAAGAAATGAACTTTGTGCAGAAGCTGCTGGCGGAAAACACAAATATCTGGACCGACTACATCGCCCAATGGCGTCTGCTGGACACCAAACCATACGGCATCGGCTGCTCGGCTGACCCGACTATGCTGACCTCGGCTGTCGATAATAAAAATAAGCGCATGGCTGCTTTCGCCGAAGAACTCAAAACCAAATACAGTGTCACCGAAGAGGCCGATGCGATTGCTCGTTATAAAGAAGACTTCGATCGCACTACGGACGAACTGGATGCTATTGCGGCTAAAATCGAGATGCCGGAATTCCTCGAAAATCCGCCGATGTCGTTTGATCCCCAGTTGGATTTCAAACTGGATACTTTGGCCGAAACCGTTCCGATGGTTGCCTCGACTTTCAACAGCATGACCACATCGACTATCGGGCTGGCCTTGAACTTGCGCGTTGTGCCCGAGGATAAATTGATCTATGTGCCGTTCCTGTCGCAGTTGATCCGCCAGATTGGTGTGGTCAAGGACGGGGAGAGGATAGATTATGCCGACTTGAGCCGGCGATTGAAAAATGAAATTCTTTCGCTGCGCTGCAGCATCTCGACCAATCCCACTACGGGCCGGGTCGAACTGTTGATCACTGCCGCCGGAAGTAATGTTGACGAAAGCCGCGAGGCCATCGAATGGCTAAAGGCCGGTCTGTTTTCACCGCTTCTGGATGAGGCCAATCTGCCCCGTTTACGCGACGTGGTGGATAGCCGCCTGGCCCGGTTGCGCAATCGGATGAAAGGTTCCGAAGAAGGCTGGGTTAACGGACCAGCCAATGGCTATAAACACCAAACCGACAAACTGCTACTGGCCGGGTATTGCTTCTTGACTCAGGATCATTTTATGCATCGTTTGAAATGGCGCCTGACCGATGCCGGCGGCGAACAGACTGTCCGGGAAGTCGGCGTCCTCTTTGACTTACTGGCCAATGCCGGCCGGGAACAGGTTAGGGATGACCTGCTGGAGTTCGCTTCCTCTTTCGGTACCGGCGACCCTACCCGCTTTGAAAGCGGCGCTTATCAGGATTTTGTTTCCGCCTACACCCTGGTATCCGTGGAGTCGCAGGATCTGATCAGCGAAGCCCTGACCGATCTGAGTGCCATCCTGCCGGATGCCCCGGAAGCCAATGCCTCCGAAGATTGGGTTTATCTGCTGGGTCAGATGAAAAACGATCTGCTCTTTCGACCGGAGAAAGTGCTCAGTGATTTAGAAACCATTCTGGGACTGCTGCGCAATAAACAGGCAGCCCGCATGTACATGGTCTCCAATGCCGTCGATCGTGGCGAGCTATGGAACTCTATCAGTGATCTGGTCGCCACCTTGGGCGATAAAGAGCTGGCCCTGGCCGTATATGATGATGCACCGGTTATCCTCAATCGTGCGCGAAGTCGTTATGCGGAAATCGGCGATCCCACCTATGTCGGTCTGATCAATACCAATACGCGTAACGGCGTATTTATTTACAGCGCCGCCTGCGCGGACATCAATGATACCGACCGTGAGAAACTGCTTGATTTCCTGGCGGCCAGACTGTACGGCGGGGGCGGAGCCCATTCAATGTTCATGAAAACCTGGAGCGCCGGGCTGGCTTATTCAAACGGTTTGCGTTACAGCGAAACCGGAGGTACGGTCATTTATTATGCCGAGCGCTGCCCCGACCTGTCCACCACCATGCGTTTCGTGGTCAGCGAATTGCAGAAGGCACCGCATGATCCCAAGCTGGCCGACTATGCCGTGGCGCAAGCATTTAGCCGCAATCGCGGATCAAATAGTTACACGCGCCGGGCAGCATCGATGGCCTCCGATCTGGCCGACGGCTACTCTCCGGAAGTGGTGGGGAACTTCCGCCGCAACGTCATCAATATGCGCAGCGAGGCAGGTTTCTATGATTTGCTTCATCAACGCATGCCCCGCGTGTATGGCAGTGTTTTGATCGGTTATGGTGGTGTACTGTCCGAGAGTGCCGGTGGTAACTTTTTCATCATCGGCCCTGAGGCACAGTTCGAAAAAGTCGAGGACATGATTACGGCTACCGAGGGCACGCAGCCGGTCTATCGACTTTATGGCCGCGACTTCTGGATTACCAATTGATGGCTCCATGCGGTCGCGGTATATTGTGCGCTGCATAATATACCATTGGCGGCAATGATATTGCTTAATTTACGCCGGTTCTCGATAGGGGGCCGGCGTTGTTTTTGGCGGTACACTTTCAGAGTTTACCGATGCGGGGAGGACTGGTCTTGAGGCTATCTTCTTTTAGATCGAGGTATGATAAATTGGGTCAACACAAAAAAGTGGTTATTTTTCAGAAAATGCGGGAAGTTCCCTATTTGGCGAGTCTGACGGTTTCGTATCGTGTTGTCGTGCAAGGATTTTGGTGCGAGTTAAAAAAAACGTAAAAAATCCAATAAAAATGCCGTATATGAATATAAAGGGCTTGACAAGGGGGAGAATAAGTATTATTGTCTTCTGCCGATAGCGATAGATAACTTTTGATAGGGTTTGGAGATCGAGAGAGAAGACGAATTAAGACATCGAAGATTTTGAAAATTTTCTCTTGACAGCCCTTTGGAAATAAGCTATACTGAATGCTTGCCGATCTAAAGGTCGGCAGTTTTTTTCGGCGGTTCTTTGACAAATAAATAATACGTGTCATGTATAAACGGTAAATACTAACCGTGAATGCGGACGGTGTCATCGCGAGATGATGCTGTTCAACAATTCCAACGAACAACAATTAGCGTCTTCGAGTAGAGGACCTTTTCGTTGATTCAGATCGATACTCAAAGATTTGAAAATTAACGGAGAGTTTGATCCTGGCTCAGAACGAACGCTGGCGGCGTGTCTAATACATGCAAGTCGAACGAGAAAGCCCGGCTTCGGTTGGGCAAGTAAAGTGGCGAACGGGTGAGTAACACGTGGGTAATCTACCCTTGAGTCTGGGATAAGCCTGGGAAACTGGGTCTAATACCGGATGATATCGATTGATGGCATCTTTAAACGATCAAAGGCGGGGTAACCTGCCGCTTAGGGATGAGCCCGCGGTCCATTAGCTTGTTGGTGGGGTAAAAGCCTACCAAGGCGACGATGGATAGCCGGCCTGAGAGGGCGAACGGCCACACTGGGACTGAGATACGGCCCAGACTCCTACGGGAGGCAGCAGTAGGGAATATTGCGCAATGGACGAAAGTCTGACGCAGCGACGCCGCGTGGGTGATGAAGCTTTTTGGAGTGTAAAACCCTGTCAGCGGGGACGAACCACCTGT
>JAAEQF010000117.1 GCA_024231695.1 FCB group bacterium | reverse complement strand
TTTCACTTACTGTTTACAACAGCGATTTGGGTGTGGTTCGCGAAGTGCGCAATCTTAGTTTTGTCGAGGGTGACGGCCGCATCGCCTTCACCGATGTGGCCGCGAGAATCGACGCCACCTCGGTTGCCTTTACCATGGCCGATACAATGCTGGCAGTCGATATTCTGGAGCAGAATTACGCCTATGATCTTGTCAGCCCGGAAAAGATTTACGGAAAATATATTGACAGTAAAATAGATATCGTCACCGAGAAGGGTGAACTGTTTTCGGGAACGCTTTTATCCTTCTCCGGCGGTTATTTAGTTATCAAGGCCGATGACGGACGGATCAAATCGATCGTGCAGGGCACTGTTCGCGATGTGACTTTTCCTGAACTTCCCGAAGGTTTGATTACCCGGCCAACGCTGTTCTGGCTCTATCGCTCCGGTTTCACCGGCGCGGCCGATGCTGTGGTCAGTTATCAAACCAGCGGCATCAGCTGGCAGGCCGAATATGTCGGCGTGCTTGGCGAAAACGATGACAGGCTTGATTTGACCGGCTGGGTATCGATCAATAATCGCAGCGGCAAAACCTACAAGAACGCCAAATTGAAAGTAATTGCCGGCGATATTCATAGGGCACAATCCAAAGCCATCGATAGGCGGGGTATGATTGAATTTAAAGCCACAGGCATGCCTATGGCTGCGGGGTTCGAGGAAAAGGCGTTTTTCGAATATCATCTTTATACTTTGCCGCGTCCCTCGACCATCGCCGATAACGAAATCAAACAGTTATCGATGTTCGACCCCACTCGGGCCGAGGTCAAGAAGGAACTCAAATACAACGCCGAACCGGGCCGGAAGGACGTCAATGTCTTTATCAAGACCCGCAATTCGGAGCAGTATGGTTTGGGGATGCCTTTGCCGGCCGGTCGCTTCCGTATTTTCAAAGCGGACAGTGATGGAGCCATGATCCTGCTGGGTGAGGACCGGATTGGTCACACACCGCGCAACGAGGAAGTCAAGTTGAATATCGGCAAGGCTTTCGATGTCGTCGGCGAAACGACGGTGGTATCACGCCGGAGGATTTCGGACAAGGTTGACGAAACAGATTTTCGTATCGAACTGCGCAATCAGAAGGACGAAGCGGCGACGGTGATAGTTTCGAAGTATTTGGGCGGCTTTTGGGATATACCGGTTTCCAGTGTCGATTTTGTAAAAAAATCGGCCAACGAGATCGAATGGACGTTGGATATACCGGCCGAAGACACGGCAACTATTGATGTTACGGTGAGGACAACGCGCCGCTGAGGGCTCTGTGAACGATCCCAAGTAGCGGTTGACAAATGTCCGGCGATAATATAAATTGAATCGATTTTGCTAAACGTTCGGGAGGACATAGTGAGAAAGTTTGTTATATCATTAAGCGTTTTTTTGATCTTAACTCTGTTGATGCCGGTGGTGAAGGCCGAAGAAAACCGGGCTTTGTGGTCGATGTCCACCTACATCCAGTCGGCCAAGATCATCTATCAGCATGAGTACCGGAAAGACAAGGCCAGACCGACTTTGTACAAAGCAATCGATCTTCTTCGTGAAGCTTCAGTCAGATATCAGCATGTGCCCGAGATTTATTTCACGCTGGGAACATTCTTCGCGGAAATCAATGAACTGGATACGATGATTGCCTACTTCGATTCGACTCAAATCTATTGTGGCGATGAGTCAGTCGAGGAAAAGTATCGAAAAAAATGCAAAAAAGATAAATACGATAAGAAAATTGATGGCTTCCGCCAGAAATACTGGGAAGAAGCATATAACGAAGCCGTTGAATTTTTGCGCCAGTACGACACCGTAACGGTAATGATTGAAAATGCGCCGAGCGAGGATTCGGCCGCGGTTTTAGGCGAAAAGAAAAAACTGGCTTTTGAACTGACCGAAAGAGGCTTTATGCAGGCTATCCTGGTTAAGCCAAAGGATGCCATGGCCTACACGGGTTATGGCCTGGCTCTGGAGCGTGAAGGACGCCTTATTGATGCTATCGTGCAATACCGGAAGGCGATGGAGCTTACCGGAGAAAACGACGCCGATGTCAGTAAGATAGCATATGCTTACATTTCCAGCAAACCAGCTCAATGGGATAGCTCAATTGTCTGGTTCGAGAAACTGCTGGAATACCAGCCGGAAAACACCAGCGCTATTGTCAACCTCTCTATCTGTTACAATTCGATCGGTGACTATGATAAGGCTCAGGAATATGTCCTTCGGGATCTGGAGATCGAACCGGAAAATGCTTCTATGCAGTTCACCGCAGGGCAATATTGGTATCGGAAAATGCTGGATATCAATACCGAGATCTCCGATATCGAGGATACTACGGCCGAATCGGTAGCCCTGGCCAAAGAATTGGATGTCAAGAGAATCGGCACGGCCGAAAAAGCCGAGGGATTTTTCAAGAAGGCCCATGAAGTCGATCCCAACGATCTCAATACCATCAGACAGTTGGGTGTTCTTTATCTGATCAGCCTGAAAAACATTGAGGCGGCCGAGACTTTTGAAAAATATGTTGCCATCGAACCAAACGACGTTGACATTCTTGATTATCTCGGGCGAACTTATATTCAGCTGGGTGAATTCGAAAAGGCCATTCCGGTTTATGAGAAAACCGATGAAATCAAACACGACGACGTCGATGTCCTGGAACGGCTGGAAGAGTTGTATCGGCACATCGGCAATACGACCAAGGCTGACGAAACCAAGGTGAGAATAGAAAAACTCAATAAACTTTAAAACATGAATTGATCCTCAATTCCAAGGGCGGCCTACCGGCCGCCCTTTTTGGCTTATGGCAGATTCGCGCATAAATGTGGCCATCGCCGGGCCGTATCACAACCTGTTCACCTATAAAATACGTTCCGACGATGCGGCCGACCTGATTCCCGGATGCCGGTTTTTGGTTCCTTTCGGGAAAAGTCTCAAAGTTGCCTTTTATGTCGAAGGGCAAACCGAGCCGGTCGATTATCGTCTGCGCTATATCAAAGAGCGGATCGACACTGATTCTCCGTTTCCGACCTACCTGTTTGATTTCTGTCGCTGGATTTCAGAATATTATTTCTCCGGACTGGGGGAGACGCTGGCCGCGGCCCTGCCCGGAAGCGGTACCCGAAAACCGAAACTGGAATATGCCGCCGCCGACCGTGGCTATCTGCAAATCGCCTGCGACAGCGAAAAGACCGATGGTGTTCTGGCGGCTAAACTTCTTCGCCGTCAAAGTGTCTCCGAAAAAGTTCTCATTCGCGACAAGGAATCGGCAACCATTGTTCGCGAATGGCTGGCTCGTGGGATCATCGTCCCACGCCATCGCCAAATTAACACCCGCAAAAAATCTCTCGGCTATCGCCTGCTTAACGAACACCCCGAAGCCAATGCGGCCACAATGGAACATCTACGAAAAATCCGACCCGATATGATCTACTCGCGTCAACAACTGCTCTCTGAATTCGGCTTCACCACTTACCAGATCACCAAGCTATGCAAAGACGATACTTTTCGAAAAGTTTTCGACGAAAGCGGCGTTACCGAACTCAGCACCTATCCGATCCGTTATGATCTGCCGGGACTAAAACTACTGGAAGGTCAACAGCAGGCGCTGGATCAAATCACTCCCGCTATCGACGAGGGCCGTTTCGAACCGTTTCTGCTTTTCGGGATCACCGGATCGGGCAAAACGATGGTCTATTGCCATGCCGCCAAAAGGGCGGTCGAGGCCGGCCGGTCGGTACTGGTCATGGTTCCCGAAATCGCTCTCTCCGGTATGCTTCTTTCCTCGTTTGCCGCCTTCTTCGGCGACCGAGTGGCCGTCATGCATTCCGGCCTGACCGCTTCGCAACGCCAAATCGTCCGTCATAAAATCGCCTCGGGTGAGATCAAAGTAGTCATCGGGCCTCGTTCAGCCATCTTCGCTCCCCTCGCAGGTCCGGGCCTGATTATCGTTGACGAAGAGCATGATCCGTCGTACAAACAGGATGATCCCGCCCCGCGTTATCACGGCCGCGATGCGGCGGTGATGCTGGCCAATAAAATTTCCTGCCCCGTGATTCTGGGTTCGGCCTCGCCGGGGATAGAATCGTATCACAATGCCCGCAGCGGACGGTATAAACTCCTGACCCTCGACCAAAGACCCAAGTCGGGCTATATTATGCCCGAAATCGTCACCCTCGATA
>JAAEQF010000116.1 GCA_024231695.1 FCB group bacterium | reverse complement strand
TTCAAGCGTGTGGTGCCCGGCGGACCGGGTCTCAACCTTCCGTGTTATCTCCTGCCCGAGCAGGTTGTAAACCGTCAGGACAATCTCGGAACGTCGGGGGAGATCGAACCGGACAGTTGTCGTCGGATTGAACGGATTGGGGTAGTTCTGGTGCAAAGCGAACGAAGCAGGTAGGCCGTCCAGGGCGTCGTCATCGACATCGGTGGGAATGCTGCTCGGAGTGTAATGGCTCACCAGGGTCGGCTCGGCCGGGTTGGAGATATCGAGAATGATCAGGTCGCCGGGGCTCGGGTCCCCCGGCTCCGGTACGGTCGGATCGCATATGTACGCTTCCATATCATCGGTCACATACGGTCCGATATCGGCCAGGAAAAGCAGATCCCCTTGAACCGCCAGGCGCCCGGCAAATGACATGACACTATTATCCCAATCCGAGGGTGTCTGGTAAGAGCCTATTCTGTCGGGGGCGGTGGGGTCAGAGATATCAAAAGCCTGCACGCCGCAGGAGCCGTTA
>JAAEQF010000115.1 GCA_024231695.1 FCB group bacterium | reverse complement strand
GGTCGACGGTGGCATCGACCGTGCCCTGGTTGGTAGCTACCGTCACCAAGGGATGCAGGTGGGGCTCGTTGTCCAGGTCCACCAGACCGCTCACCGTGATGGTGGCCGGGGCGCTCTCGCCGGCAGGGCCCAGCCAGGTGCTGCTGGTGGGCGAGGTGATGCGGACCTGCGGGGACTTGGAGTCGCTGTTGATGATGATCCGGTCCTTGCCCACCCGGCCCACCTCGTCGACGGCCCGGGCCGCCAGGATGGTCGGACCCTCCGGGAGCACGAGCGTCGTGGTCCAGCCGTAACGGCCGTCGTCCTGGTCCGGGGTGTCGCTGAGGGTGGTCCTGGCGCTGTTCACGGTGACTGTGGCGTCACCATCGCTCAGGTCACCGTCGCTCACGTCGCCGCTGATCACCACGGTCTTGTCGCCGAGAGCCTGGCCGTCGACCGGGGCCTCGATCCGCACCACCGGTCCGGCTCCTTCAGGCAGCCGCTCGATGAGCAGCGGCTCACTCGCGGTCGTCCCCGCGGCATCGCTGCAGGTGATCTCGATGGCGTTCTCACCCACCTCGGGCAACGGCACGTCGCCGGCCACGAAGGTGCCGTCGGCGAGCAGGGCCGGGTAGTCGGTGTAGGTGGGCTGCTCGGGGTCGCCGCCTGCTACCGGTACCCTGATGGTCACACTCGCGGCGCTGCCAGAGCGACCGCGGATGGTCACCGCGCTCGCCACCACCGCCGTACCCGTTGCCGGCTCGATGTCGGTGAGGCTGCAGCCGCCGAGGTCGAGCACGAAGGAGCGATCCACCCGGGTCTGGTTGCCGGCGTGGTCCTCGGCCGTCACCGCCAGCAGATAGCCGCCGTCGGAGTTGATCGCTACCTCGGTTATGGGCACGCTGGCCGTCTGGACGCTGCCGTTGAGACGGACCTGCGGGGCCGGGAGGTCGCCCGGCTCGCTTGCTCCGGCGTCGCTGACCTGGACGGTGACCGTGATCGTCTGGTTGAAGGTGGCGCCCTCCTCGAGAGGCTGACCGTCGGCGAGCAGGGACACTGCCGGCGCGGTCTGGTCCGAGCTTAACGTCACCGTGGCCTCGCCGGTCCGGTCCTGCGGGTCGGTGGCGGTCGCGGTGATCGCTGTCTCGCCCTCGCTCAGGGGCAGGTCGAGGGCGCGGAAGGTACCGTCCGAGGCCAGGCTCACGGTCTGAGCGGCCTGCCCTGGTGTGGCGACGGTTACGGTGCCGTCGGCCGTGGCCGTGGGACCGCCCACCACCACGCCGCTGACGTCGGTGCGGGCCCGGTTGGTCCACGTGCCGTCGGCCGGCTCCAGGATGAGCACCTGCGGGCCGCCCGTCCTGACCATCACGGTGATGGTGTCGGTTGCCGTGCGCTCGGCCTGGTCCACGGCCGTGGCCATGACCTGGTTGAGCACCTCCGGCTCCAGGG
>JAAEQF010000114.1 GCA_024231695.1 FCB group bacterium | reverse complement strand
CTGCAGGGCAGCCCCAAGGTCATTGCCATATTCGGTCACCGTGTATTTTGGCAGTAACTGGCGGCCGATGGCATCGAGCACTCCTTTGACATCCTGCACGTTTTGAGGTTCCACACTCACAAAGGCGGC
This sequence comes from FCB group bacterium, assembly GCA_024231695.1. GTDB lineage: Bacteria > Zixibacteria > MSB-5A5 > GN15 > JAAZOE01 > JAAEQF01. Next base: position 16,354 of record JAAEQF010000114.1, on the reverse strand, counting down.
CCGCTCAAAACGCCCGGAACGAACCAGCCAACGGGCCAACTCGGTAGCCAGAACAGTTTTGCCCATGCCACCGCTTCCACGGATGACAGCATAGTTCTCCTGCTCCAACAACCGTTCTACATGCAGTAACATCCGGCTGCGCCCTACAAAGGTATGGTCGGGCGGTTCCGGCAAATTGCCCAGCATAAGTTCCTGCCGTTTTTCAGCCAAACTGACGGCCGCCTCTCCAACCTTGACAGAAAAGAGTTGGGGATCATCCTCATCCTGAAAAAGAACCGGCACAAACCAGTCCTGTAGGCTCAACTCTCCGGCGCCCATAATCTTGAATCTATAAGGGTCATCGTAAAGCGCTATCTGCCCGGCCAGCATGGCATCGCCAACCCGATTCCCTTCGGCCAAGTTCCTGTAAAACGGCTCCACAAAGCGACGGGCGGTCTCCACCAACACCGAATGGCTCATTGCGACCACCGAACCGACCCCTTCTTCAAGCAATCTGGCGGCCACCGAAGCCATCGGGTCTTTGGTCGTCTGGGCGGTCTGGCAGGCATCGAGGTAAATAAGCGGCACACCGTATTCGCGCAGTTCGGCGGCCAACTCAGTGGCGTGGACGAGTTGAAGCAGTCGCTCTCGCAGTTTCTGTTTGTCTTTGGGGTCCTCAAAACAAAGGGCTCCCAATCCAGCTCGCCGATCATAAACTCCGTGACCGTCAAAATGAACGATCTCATACGGGTCGTTATTTTTCCTGGCCTTTTTGAGGGCCGCCTTTAGGGCGGGGAAGGTTGGCGGAGACAAAATATTGACCTTGACCAGCTCGTTCCCCAAATTTTCCACGGCCTGCACCAATGGCATGGCGCTGCTCCGATGATCAAGATAGCCGACCGGGTGGCCGTCCTTGTCAATTTCCGGGCGCGGACTGAGAAGCAGTACCCGGATCGGCAGTTGGGCCTTCAAGGTTATGGTTCGCTCACGGTTAAGCATACGGCGGCGTACTCGCACCGCGTTTCCGCCTTGCGAAAGATAGCCGGTACCGTCGTGCATGATCTCCCATGGCAGAGAAAGTAAATCGCTGGCCGCTTCGTGGATAAGCTCGGTTTCGTCTTTACTGGTTCCTTCCGGCGGATCAAAATCGACCTGTACAGAAAAACGGCGACTGCCGTTCTTACGACGCCATTCGTCCAGTGGCTCGCGGGCCGAATCCCCACTCAACGCATCGCTGTAGAGAGTTTTCCCCCACTCCGGCAGGTCCTTTTCAGTCTTTTGGGCTCGTTCCTTGAAGACGCCGGTCGGCCAACGGAAGTAGCTTTCGATATACCAGCGTATTTCCCCCAGTTCAACCGGGCCAATCGGTGCTTTGAATTTGTAGCGGCGGCTGGTGATGGCACGGCTATTATCGGCCGAATTGTAGGTTAACTCGGCCGTGGCCTCGGCTCGGCGCACCCCGTCTTGCTCTTTGATAATCGGATCGGCTAATTTGAGGATCAACTCCTCAACCGGTTCGACCGACACTGTTTCGCTCGATTCCCAGTCTTCAGGAAGCTGCTCCCCCAATGCCGCAAATATTTTTGGCATCGCCTCGCTCAGACCGGTTGGGGTATTATCTACAAAAATATGGGCCGGCTCGCGTGGGAATAATAGTTTAAGATGGCCTCTTTCCACTCCCGGCAATACGACCGAAATCACCTTGTACCCATCCTTGCGCTTCTTTGCTTCCTTCAGAGCGATTTCCACCTCACTCTGTACCCATTCTGAGCTGAGGGCATCGATACTGATAACAACCAGAAAATGGCGGGCCGCGCGAATGCTTTCCTCGATCTTGGTTTCTAAATCATCCCCGCCGGTAATCTCGCGTGAATCGACCCACGGAAGTGCGCCGTGGAGTTCAAGAGTTTCGCGTAATCTCTTGACAGTGCCATTATTTTTAGTTGAATAAGAAATGAAAATATGCTGACCCATCAGGTAACCTCTTTGGTAGAAGTTTAAGAATGAGACACGAAAACAACCTGATCATGAAATGCGAAACCCACAGCTTGCTGCGGGAAGCCATATTCAATTATTAAAGAATAATATAATTTATTAGATATCCAAAAGCAAAGAAAAAGCCCGCTTACGCAGCGGGCTAATAAGATTGCCCCCCGTCGCATGATTAGCGTTTGGCAGGATCGGCGAGGCATACATCATTTTGGAATTTTCACATATCTTTTCCAATTGCCCGGGCAATATTCTTCAGGCCAGCCATCATTTCCTCAAATTCCTCGAAATGCAGACTCTGAGCACCGTCGGACATAGCCCGGTCGGGATGAGGATGTACCTCGACAATCAAACCATCGGCACCCGCGGCAACAGCCGCTTTGCTTGTCGGCGCTACCAGACTCCGCTGCCCGGTGGCATGACTGGGATCCACGATTATCGGTAAGTGGCTGAGATCTTTGATCAGAGGAATAGCGGCGATATCGAGAGTGTTGCGCGTAAGTTTCTCAAACGTCCGGATGCCCCGTTCGCACAACATGACATTGGGGTTGCCATTGGAGAGAATATATTCGGCCGACATCAACAGTTCCTCGATGGTGGACATCATGCCTCTTTTGAGCAGTACTGGTTTGGTGGTCTTGCCGACGGCTTCCAGAAGAGAATAATTCTGCATGTTCCGGGTTCCGATTTGAAGGATATCGGCATAGGCGGCGACCAAATCGACATCCTGCGGATTCATAACCTCAGTCACCACGCCCAGCCCATGAGCATCGGCGGCCTCTCGCATTATTTCGAGTCCGAATTCCTTGAGACCCTGAAAGCTGTAGGGTGAGGTGCGCGGTTTGAAGGCCCCACCGCGCAGGATTGTGGCTCCGGCTTTGGCCACGGCTTCGGCTGAGGCCATTATCTGGTCACGGTCCTCAACCGCGCACGGCCCGGCCATCATTACTACCGCTTTGCCGCCAATATCGACTCCCTTGACGGTAACGACGGTCGGCTGAAGTTTGAATTCCCGACTGGCCAACTTGAACGGACTGGTTATCCGGACAACATCTTCGACGCCCGAAAGAAGCATGAGTTCCTTGGGAGATAGCTTCTTGCCATTGCCGACTATACCGATAATCGTTCTTTTTGCGCCCCGGGACATATGCGGTTTAAATCCGAGCTGGGTAATTTTCTGGATAACGGCGCTCGCCTGCTTTATTGTCGCTTCCGAGTTCATCACGATAACCATTTCTATCTCCTAAGGACTACATGTTGCCAATATTGCAATTTTCTATCTCATCACACCTTATTCCGTAGTTGGGAAACAAACGATTCCACATTTGCTATCATATCCTCTTCGTTTTCCGCCTGCCTGATAATTTCTGTCAAGGCGCTACCGACAATAACACCGTCGGCGTTTCTGGCTATCGCTTTGGCCTGACGATGATCCGAAATCCCAAAGCCGACGCATACCGGGAGAGGGCTTTCCCGCTTGACCTGCTGTATCCAGCTATGGATTTCCGGTGGAAAGGATTTTCTGGCCCCGGTGACTCCGACGATCGATACCAGATAAACAAACCCGCTGCTGCGATTAACAATCTGTTTACGTCTTTCGGCCGTTGATGTTGGCGCCAGAAGATAAATCAAATCGATCTTTTCCTGCCGACACAGCCGCTCCATCTCTTGACCCTCCTCAGGAACAAGGTCGGGTACAATTAGTCCGCGAAAACCGGTCCGATGCATACGCTTTAGTAATAATTCGGCACCATAGGCCAGGATTGGATTGATATAACTCATGAGGATCAATGGCGTTGACACACCCTTCATTGTCTTTGTACACAATTTCAATGTACGATCCATGTTGATGCCATTAGCCAGAGCCTGCTCCGATGACTTCTGAATCGATTTACCATCAGCCAGCGGGTCGGAAAAGGGAACGCCTATTTCGATCATGTCGGCCCCGGCTTTTACTACCTCGGCCAGTAATTTACCAAACAGTTTTTCCGATGGAAATCCGGCGGTCAAAAAGGGCATAACCGCAGCTCTATGGCCTGATCGACATTGGTCAAAGACTTTTGAAAGATCCATAACCGTGTTGTGTTTAATCATCGCTTTTTATCTCCCGAACCATTTCCAACGTCAAGCAATTGCTGGACAGTGGCCATATCCTTATCCCCTCGACCCGACAGATTGACAATAATCGTACGCTTTCGTCCCAACTGGGGGGCCAATCGTTTGGCATACGCCAAGGCAAACGACGATTCCAGCGCAGGAATGATCCCTTCCATTTGTGACAATTCCACAAATGCAGCCAGCGCTTGTTTATCGGTGACAGTCACATATTCAGCCCGCCCGGTGGATTTGAGATGACTGTGTTCCGGTCCCACACCGGGATAATCAAGACCGGCAGCGATCGAATGCGTGGGACGGATTTGGCCTTCCTTATCTTGTAAGAGAAAGCTGAAACTGCCATGCAAAACACCCGGCTTTCCTCGCGACAGAGTCGCCGCATGCTGACCAGTATGCAGACCGAAGCCTGAAGTTTCAACTCCAATCAGACGAACCTTGGTTTCCTTGATGAAATCATGAAATATCCCCAGCGAATTACTTCCGCCTCCGACACAGGCGATGATGACCTCCGGCAGTTTCTTTAACATCCGTTTTGCTTGTGCCTTGGTTTCGCGACCGATTATCGATTGAAAATCGCGGACTATCAACGGATATGGATGCGGTCCGACAGTTGATCCGATTATGTAATGGGTGGAGGAAACATTGGTCACCCAATCTCTGATCGCTTCGTTCGTGGCATCCTTCAGGGTTTTGCTGCCACTGCCAACGCCGATGACCTCGGCCTTGAGAAGTTTCATCCGGTTCACATTCGGGGCCTGACGCGCCATATCCGTCTTACCCATGTACACCGTACAGGCCAATCCAAACAGGCTGGCCACGGTGGCCACGGCCACACCATGCTGACCGGCTCCGGTTTCCGCGATCAATCGTTTCCTGCCCATGCGCACGGCCAGTAATCCCTGTCCCAGACAATTATTGATCTTATGCGCACCGGTATGAGTCAGATCTTCGCGCTTGAGATAAATTTGGGCGCCCTTCCATTTTTCCGTCAGACGCTTTGCATGATAAAGCGCTGTCGGTCGTCCGGCATAAGTCTGCAAAAGCCTTTTCAACTCCCGGCGAAAAGACTTATCACGCCGGGCAAGTTTATATTCTTTTTCCAAATCGAGTAGAGCGACTATCAAAGTTTCAGGCACAAAACGGCCACCATACAATCCGAAATATCCTAATTTGTTCGGTTGTCCCACGTTCTAACCTTTCGGATAAATTCCTCAATTTTACGATGATCCTTAATCCCGGGAGATTTTTCAACGCCACTGCTGACATCGACAGCATACGGCTTTACACTTTCAAGGGCATCGGTGATATTGGATGAGTTCAATCCGCCACTAAGGATAATTTCCCCCAGAGCTTTGGCCGGCAAGGCAATTTCCCAGTCGAATGATTTTCCGGTACCACCGGATTTATGTTCGTCGTAGGTGTCGAGCAAAAAATGGGTCAGTTCAAAGCGTTTAATATCTTCCACATCGGAAATATCTCGAATGCGAAAAGCCTTGATTAAAGGAAGACTAAGCTTTTGGACATACGATGGCGATTCGTTTCCGTGTAATTGAACCGAATGAAGACCGCAATGGTTGGCTGTTTGTTGGATCACATCGACCTTCTCATCGACAAAGACGCCAACAGTATCAATAAACGGCGGAAGTACCCGGATTATTTTATGAGCCGTTTCCGGATCGATTTGCCGCGGGCTGTCAGCAAACACAAAGCCAAGCGCATCGGCGCCAAATTCAATCGACGTCAGGGCGTCATCCAGGCTAGTGATACCGCATATCTTAATTCTGGTCATGCTCTGTCCCCAACAGTTCCGATATTTTCATTTCCGGGCAAGAGCTAGTGACTATTCCCTCCCCGACCAATACAGCATCCACGTTACAAGCCTGTAGCCTGACCATATCCTCTCTACGCTTGATACCTGATTCACTCAAGCAAACGACATCATCAGGAATCAGACTGCGGAGTCGTTCCGTCGTGGCTAAATCAACATTGAACGTCTTCAGATCCCGATTATTGATCCCGATTATTTTGGGCTCGATCTTCCTTATCCTTTCAATATCCATTTGACTGTGGACTTCCACGAGGATTTCCAGACCAATTTCCTTGGCCAGCGAGTACAACCGGGCGATTTCATCCGAGGTAAGAACAGCGGCGATTAAAAGAATCGCATCGGCCCCAATTAACCTGCTTTCCCATACCTGATATTCATGAATTATGAAATCCTTACGCAGAACCGGCAGATGAGTAATATGTTTGGCCGCCATCAAATCTTCGGTAGTCCCGGCGAAATACCGCTTATCAGTCAAAACTGAGATACCACGAGCTCCACCAGTTTCATAACTTCCAACCATTTGATCAACGGAAAGATCAGCCGCCAGATCACCCTTGGAAGGCGAACGTCGTTTGATCTCGGCTATCAGAGAAATGCCGCTGTCTGTTGTCAGGCTCTTTTTAAGGCTTATCACCGGAGCCAAATTCGGCAGAGCACGCCGCATCAAACCTATTTCTCGGTCAAGGTCTATCCCACTTAGTGTATTTCGTTTATGTTTGATAATTTCATCAAGCATGATTCAGACCCTTGGAGGCGGAGATGAACTCATTTAGTTTTGCCGAGGCTTTACCCGAATCTATGCATTCTGTGGCCCGGACTATTCCCTCCCGAACATCCTCCACAATTCCTGCCGCCAGCAAAGCCATTCCCGCATTGAGAAGTACTGTGTCGCGTTTGGGTCCTTTTTCACCTTCGAGGATTCTTTTCAGAATGATTGCGTTTTCCTCGGACGCTCCCCCTTTTAAATCTTCCAATCGACACGGCTGAAAACCATAATCCTCAGGATCCAACCGGGAAGTCTCAACCGATCCATTGTTGGCCGCTGATACTTTGTTCGCACCCACGGTAGTAAGTTCGTCGATACCTGCATGATTATGGACAACTATCACATTGGTAACGCCGAGGTTACTCGCCACTAATGCCAACATTTCCGTTAAATCTGAATCAAACACGCCAATCATCTGATGAGTGGTAAAAGCCGGGTTGGTGAGAGGACCGAGAATATTAAAAATTGTTCGGAATCCAAGAGCCTTGCGTATCGGAGCGACGTTTTTCATAGCCGGATGGAGTTTCGGAGCATACAAAAACCCCAACCCAAAGTCATCAATACATCGACCAATGTTAGCAGGTGACAAATCAAGATTTGCCCCCAAAGCCTCCAGCACATCGGCGCTGCCGCATTTACTGGTGATCGATCGATTACCATGTTTGGCGACAGCAACGCCGCAACCGGCGACCACGAATGTAGTGGTTGTGGATATATTGAAAGTACCGGAACTATCACCACCTGTTCCGCAATTATCGAAGAGACTACTCTGGTTGTGCTCAATTCTATGGACCTTGTCCCTCATGGATTGAGCCGCACCCAATAGTTCATCCGCGGTTTCTCCCTTAAGCCTCAGTGCGGTCAAATAGGCGGCCACCTGAATAGGGGTGGCCTCGGCCTTCATTATCTCTTCCATGACCTGCCTGCTTTCCTCAACAGAAAGATTCCGCTTGTCCAGCAGCCGGTTGGTGGCTTTGGCAATCATGTGTCACCTCATATTCAGAAAATTGGCCAGCAGTTGTTTGCCATGTTTGGTTAATATTGATTCCGGATGAAACTGCAAACCTTCAACAGGATGATCGCGCAGTCTTATACCCATAATCTCGCCGGTGTCGGTATAGGCTGTGACTTCAATCTGATCCGAAAGAGCTTCTTCCTCTACTATCAGGGAATGATATCGAGCGGCGTTGAAGGGGCTGGGCAAACCCTGAAAGACGCCCTGACCGGTATGAAAAACGGCCGAGGTTTTGCCATGCATCACTCTTGCGGCTCGCCCGACACTGCTGTCAAATGCGGCGGCGATACATTGATGGCCGAGACAGATACCGAGAATCGGTATCTTGTCCGCCATCTGACCGATCAGATCGCAGCATAGCCCGGCATCCTCGGGTCGCCCCGGTCCCGGTGATATAATAATATGAGAAGGCTCTAAAGCCCTGATATCATCAAGAGAGACCTCGTCGTTTCTGATAACTTTCGGATCGTTCCCCATTTCACCCATGTATTGAGCCAGGTTATAGGTGAATGAATCGTAATTATCAATCAGCAAAACCATTACAGACCCTCCTCCGCCAGCTCTATTGCTTTTCTCAGCGCGGCCAGTTTGTTATTTGATTCGACCCACTCGTTTTCGGGAATGGAGTCGGCCACGATTCCAGCCCCGGCCTGAAGGAAATACTTTCTACCCTTCATTATGATGGTCCTGATGCCAATGCACCAATCGGTATCACCCGAAAGACTAAAGTACCCGACAGCGCCGGCGTAGGGCCCTCGTTTCAAACCCTCCAATTCCTCAATTATCTGCATCGCCCTGATTTTCGGTGCGCCGCTTACCGTTCCAGCCGGGAAAGTGGCACAGAAGAGATCGAATTGATCCAGACCGGGTTTAAGTTTTCCGGTAACATGCGAACAGATATGCATGACGTGGGAGTAACGCTCGATATTCATAAATTCCGGAACGGAGACAGATCCATACACGCAACAACGACCCAGATCATTGCGACCGAGATCAACGAGCATGACATGCTCCGCTTTTTCCTTTTCATCGGCCATTAATTCCTCGCCCAGTTGTCGATCTTCCTTATCAGTGGCTCCCCGCGGTCGTGTCCCGGCAATTGGGTGCACCGAGGCTCGACCATTTTCAAGACTCACCAGAGCTTCCGGTGACGATCCAATCAACGTGACATCTTTCATTTCGAGGAAAAACATATACGGCGACGGGTTAAGCATCCTCAGAGCACGATAAATTAGAAACGGGTCCGCGTCCGTTTCTCCCGAGTAACGCTGGGAAAGTACCAATTGATAAACATCACCGGATAAGATGTGCTCTTTGACTTTTTCTACCCCTCGACAAAAACCTTCCTTCCCCAGATTGGAGACCGGCTCGCCGCAGGATTTTATCGGGTCTTGAGGAAAAACGGTCGTCAGCGGTGAACGCAGGCGATCAAGTATGGCCTCGATATTTTCGGTGATCTCTTTGCTTGATGAATCGTCGCTTAGCGACATCACCCGCATCCGACGTTGAACATGATCGAAAACCAGCAGAGTATCGATGAAGTAAAATGATGCCAGTGGCGTACCGAGTAAATCTTTGGATATATCGGGGATATTTTCGATAAAGCGAATAAAATCATAACTGATATTACCGACCACCCCGCCAAGAAGCCGGGTCAGCATGGGATCGGCATCTATTGTAAATTTACCGAGAATATCTTTCACGTATTGCAGCGGGGAGCGGCCGTTATGAGTGAAAACCTGCTTTCCCGCCGAGTTTTCGATTATCGTTTGATTCCTATGAATGTTCATTTGAGAATGAAGTTGAAAACCAACAAATGAATATCTTCCCAGGGTGATGCCATACTCCACGCTTTCCAAAAGGACCTTGGCGCCAAAATCTCTGAGTTTTAAAAAGGCCGACACCGGTGTTTCGAGGTCGGCGGGCAGTTCCCGGCTGATTATTTTCAGCCGGTATCGTTTTTGGGGAACGGCCTCATCAAGCAATAGTTCTTGCAACATATTTGGGTACTCCAACAGGCACAAAAAAAGCCCGCTATCTTAATCTGATAGCGGGCCAAAGCCTTTATGTGTTTATCAAAGAGAAATCAATGCATCTCACCCACTACCAATATAGGACATAGGCCACCACCACCAATACTGGGCTGATTCTGAAACAGGCAGGCAGTTTTGTGAGACGCTAAATTTCATATTACAGACAACTCCTTATCAAGAAGTATATATAAAAGATAGATTTTGTCAAGCCTTTTTCTCTAAGTTTGAATATATCAACCGTTTACGGAAGTGGAAATCGAAAATGACTACTATCAGTTTGGAGAGAAAGGAATATTTAATACGCCGTGTTTGAACTGGATCAAGAGTCTTCTTCGGTTTGATTACGGATTTTAAGACTATGATCGGCAATCAGCTGAGATTCTACCTGATGCCGGTTCAGCACCAGAGATGTGACCTCAACGGCAGCTTCTCGCTCTGCAGGCACTACATCGTCAGCGCCTGCGGCCAGAATCGGCTGGATATCGAGCAAGTAATGTGTCCGCACGACAATATGTAAACCTGGTGCAAGCTCACGGGCAACCCGAACAGCTTGCTCCGCTGCGCCGGGGTCGTTGATAAGAAGTATTAACTCTCCCGCATACTCCGCCCCAAGTTTCAACAAAACATTTTGATTGGTAACATCACCGAAAAAAGCGTTTACGCCCTCCTGCGACGCTTTACTTACATTTTCAATATTCAGATCCACAATAACATGCGGAATTTCATAATCCGTAAGAGCTTTGGATAGTTCCCTTCCGGCGAATCCATAGCCGCCAACAATTACATGGTCTCTCATCTTAAGAACTGAACTGGTCGCGTCCTCAGCCATCTCCACTTCCAATTGTCGTCTCAGGCGAGGTAGTTTACCCAGCCCCGCGGCCAGTCGAGGGCCAAATGACATAGCAAATGGAGTAACGAACATGGAGAGAATCGCTGCCGATATCAAGTTGCTTTCCAGTGTCTTGTCAATAAGCCCGCTTCCTTGAACAGCAAACAGGAGGACAAAAGAAAACTCTCCAATCTGAGCCAAAGCAACCGCGGTCATCATGCAGACTCTTAGTGGCATACGCAGGACCTTGGCAGCGACAAAGACAATTACAAATTTCCCTACCAAGATTGCTATCAAAATAGCCAAAATCGGAAACATGTTGTCCACGATAAGTGATGGGGCCAGTAACATACCAATCGAGACAAAAAATAGACTTGAGAACACTTCCCTGAAGGATATCAAATCAGCCAGAGCCTGATGCCTGTACTCGCTTCCGGCAACAACCAATCCGGCAATAAATGCCCCTATAGCCAGGGACGCGCCTGAACTGGTTATTAGCCAGGCCGTACCGATGCATATTAGAAAAACGGAGAGTATGAACAGTTGTCTTTGCCTGGTTTTGGCGATAATATTTAGTATTCGAGGTACTACAAGGAGCGCGGCAAGCAATACGGCAACGATAATACCCACTGCCTGCAAAATCGTTACTAAATATACATCAGCCAGGATATCGGTTCCGACCAGAATGGGAATAGCGAGCATCATCGGTACAACACTGAAATCCTGAAATACAAGTATTCCCAAAATCAGGCGGCCATGAGGCGCATCTATCTCGCCTCGCTGTTGCAAGCCTCGCATAACTATGGCCGTACTTGATAAAGCCAGGAGAAAACCGATAAATAGGGCAGAATTGCCGGGGACATTAAACGCCTTAGAAACCGCGAATGCCGCGAGTACGCTCAATCCAACCTGCAGGACACCGCCAACAACAATCAATTTCCATAGACGCCTGAGTTTTTCCAGAGAAAGCTCCATTCCTATGCCGAAAAGGAGCAGAGCAACTCCAAACTCAGCCAGGATTTCAACCTGATGAATGTCATTGATGAATCCAAAACCCTGCGGTCCGACGAGTACTCCAGAGAATATAAAGCCGGCGATGGCCGGAAGTCCCAACTTGTGGAATACTGTTACGATAATCACTCCGGAGCCGAGAATGATTACCAAGTCTCGCAAATAAACCAGTTCAATCATATCTTATTTATCCTGACAGCATCCATTAAGCCCAACATTATTCAAAAGATAGATACTGAAAGGCACAGAATCAATCTCAAAAAGACTGAGACCGGCATGTTCCGGATACCTATGACAATCGTAATATGGGTTAAATTGGTAAGAGAAATTGAGCAGGAGAAATCCTCGGAAACACCGGGGCTTTTTAAAACCAGTGCTGGTTTAACTTCACATCCTCTTCAAGGTTTACTGTCAAGTGCAGGCGGAGGGAAAAAGCCGAGTTGTGATAACATGGCAACATTGTCCCAGCTTACCCAGGTTTCGGCAATCTTACCCTTCTCAAATCGCTGGATGATGATATTAACGCAAGTAAACTTCTTTCCCGAAGCAGGAAGTTCGCCCATCGGACCGGTTTGAGTAGCCGTCATCGTGGTCACATAGGCCACCTTGTCACTATCGGCTACAATAACGTCAAATGTTTCACTGAAGTCGGAAACGGATGATATGAAATCTCCCACAAAGGCCTTTAGTCCTTCGCTTCCATGCATTTCCTGCAATTCGGGAGGCATTGCCTGACAGTGCCGGACGTAGTTGGGAGCCAGAACTTCATCAAAAGCGCCCATATTTCCTTTGGCCACTTCCGCATGAATATATCTGATGGTGGCGATGTTTTCCTCTTCCATTTTTGCAAGGTTACAATCAGTAGAGCATCCGGCCAGAAGCAGGATTACCAAAACGCCTGTCGAATAAAAAATAACTTTTGCATTTATCATTGGTTCCTCCCATTAGACATGTTTTTCAAGGGATACAAAACAAAAGGGACAACATCAACAAAAAACATCCATTATAATGTTATTGATCTTCGAAACCTCGGACGGAGTGATCAAAATTTTAAATTTCTATTTCAATAAAAAAAGCAGGCTGGAAACAGCCTGCTTTAAGATTTTTAATGACCTGTAATGATCGTCGGTTGTTACTTGCGTCGAGCCCGTTTCTTCCGCGGGGAACCTTGGCCGGCAGGTTTTTTTTTGCCCGGCCGCTTCTTTTTGAAGTCCGTCCAAAAGGGATAATCGAGACTGAAATCAGCCGGCTGCGAATCGTGAGGCTTTGAATTTCTGCGTTTTAATCCCTGGCGATTCCCATCCTTTTTTCGGAAATCTTTCTGTTTTATTTCATTCCGCTTTTTGCCGAATTTCTTGGACTCACCCGGCTTGAAATCTATCCGTTTTGCTCCAATCCGCTTTTTGGAGAATTTTCTGGACTCACCTTGTTTAGAATCGTTCCGTTTTTCATCAATCCGCTTTTTGGCGAATTTTTTGGCCTCACCCGGTTTGAAATCTTTCCGCTTTGATGAACGATCTTTTGAAGATTTTCGCTTCGCCGGTTTTTCATCTCTCGAAGGTTCGCTTGTTGAATTCGATTGAGCGCCTCTTTTTGAAAGAAACTTCTCGGCTGGCAGGGCCGGTAGATTCGAAATCGCCATTTTGGTTTTCATGAATCTTTCAAGACTTCGGATCGAACCTTTTTGAGCGGTTGTAGCATAGGAAATGGCGTGACCCGTTTTTCCGGCACGACCGGTGCGGCCGATACGGTGGACATAATCTTCGGAGTTAGCCGGCATATCGTAGTTGACCACCAGCTCAATACCCGTAACATCAATTCCACGAGCGGCAATATCGGTGGCAATGAGGATCTGATATCTCCCCCGCTTAAATCCCTCCAAAGCCTGTCGCCTTTGTCCCTGACTTCGATTGGAATGAATTTCAGCCGCGGCAAAACCCATATTGTTCACATTGACGGTTAATGTTTTTGCCATTCGTTTTGTTCGCGTAAAAACAAGGACCGGACCGGAACACTCTTCAAGCTGGACGGCCAAAAGCCGCTTTTTATCCCGGTTGGTGATGAAAAACATCTCGTGACTGATCTCAGTCGGAGTTACCCCGGAACAATCGCTTTCAACGCGGGTCGGATTTTCCATCAGCTGTCTGGCAATAGCTTCAATTTCCTTCGGCATGGTTGCCGAGAACAGCATCGTTTGACGCTGATCGGGAATTGACTTCATTATTTTTTTAATATCCGGAAGAAAGCCCATATCGAGCATGCGGTCGGCCTCATCCAATATAAAAACCTCAATATCAGAAAGATTGACTGTTCTTCTTTCGATATGATCCATGAGTCGTCCGGGGGTGGCAATAATAATACCGGGATTCCTTTTAAGAGCAATCCTCTGCATAGACAGCGAAGCCCCACCAATCAAAACGACCGAACGTATATGTACTGAGTGACCAAGAGTTCGAAGTGATTCATCCACCTGAAGAGCCAACTCACGAGTCGGAACTAAAATAAGTCCAGCGCCTCTTTTCGCTTCGGCCAAACGCTGCAACAGCGGAATGCCATAGGCCAGAGTTTTGCCGGAACCGGTCCGGGCAATGGCGATAACATCTTCCCCTCGAAGGCCCACCGGGATCGCTTCTTTTTGAATAGGAGTCGGAGTCTGGAAATTAAGGCGTTTGACTCCCGTCATTAATCTCGAGGCAATACCCAGATTATCAAATCCAGAGTTCGATCGTCCGGTCGTTTTCTTACTTCTTCTGCCATAGCTCTCGGTGGCAGTATCATCTATGCGTTGGTCCAAGTTCAAGTTATTCTCGCTAAAATTAAGTTAAATGTAATCTCTGCAAAACAATCAGGCGGAAGGCCGAGGCTGTATCGCCCCTGATCCTCCATTGATTGCCGGCTGTTTTCTCTCGCCACGTCTTCTTTCAAGGCTATCCACAATTGTCTTGCGAACCCGAATGGATTTGGGCGTTACTTCAACCAGTTCATCATCTCTGATCCACTCCATGGCCCGCTCCAAAGTCATCTTACGAGGGACATCAAGTTTGACGCCCATATCTTTTGTTGACGACCGATGGTTGGTCAGATGTTTCCGTTTGGTCGGATTGCAGGTCATATCCATATTTCTTGAATTTTCGCCGACAATCTGACCGGAGTAGATTTTTTCCGTCGGTTCGATAAAAATGACCGACCGTTCTTGAAGCCCTTCCAGGGCATAGGCCGTAGCCGTACCGGTTTCTATACTAATGATAGAGCCTTTGCTTCTTGACACAATATCACCGCGCCACGGAGCATAGTTGATAAAACGAGAAGCCATAATTCCGAGACCACGAGTGTCGGTCAGAAACTCCGATCTGTAACCGATCAGGCCACGAGTGGGAATCGTAAATTCGATACGAATACTATTCGTCCCGGCATTTTCAATTGTAATCAACTCACCCTTACGCTTGGCGAGTTTCTCAATTATAATCCCCTGATGTTCTTCAGGTACATCTATAATGAGTTGTTCCACAGGCTCTAATACATTGTCGTTTTCATCGAGATGAGTGATGACTTCCGGACGGGAAATACAGAATTCAAGCCCCTCTCGCCGCATCTCTTCAATTAGGATAGCCAGATGAAGTTCGCCGCGGCCCGAGACTTTCACGCCATCCGAGCGACCGATATCTTCCATTCGAAGGGCTACATTCACCCTGAGTTCTCTTTCCAGCCGTTCTTTTAACTGGCGAAGCATGATTGCTTTGCCGTCCTGACCCGAGAACGGTCCGGTGTTGACCAGGAAAAACATGGAGAGCGTGGGTTCCTCGATCTCCAGAGGTTTTAATGCTTCTTGGGAATCTTCATTTTGGGAAAACGTATCGCCAATCCCAATCTCGGGTGGTCCGGCCAGCCAGACAATATCACCGGCGGAAATCTCATCGGTTTCGACTCGCGTCAAACCGCGAGTAATCCACATATGGATACCCTTGGCTTTTGAAGCTGAAATAAAATCCCAACCTTTGTCTTGCGAAAACAAATCTCTCGACCGGGTAACCATGCGAGTGAACTCTTCACCTTTTTTCAATGTGCCTCGAAGAACCCGCCCACAGCCGATTTGACCGATATAATCACTCCAATCAAGAGAACTGACCTGCATCAAGAAATCACCCTCCTGATTGACTTGCGGAGGAGGAACTTCGTCAATGATAGTCTGAAAGAGAGGCTCCATACCGATATGCTCTTCTTTATCCAGATCATTGACAAACCATCCGTCAAGACCTGAACCATAGAGTACCGGGAAGCGTGCCTGTTCATCGGTGGCGCCTAATTCGATAAAGAGATCAAAGGTTTTATCCAGGGCATGATCCGGACGAGCGTTCGGGCGGTCAACTTTATTGACGACGACAATCGGGCGAAGTCCCAGCTTCAGGGCCCGCATCAGCACATAACGGGTCTGCGGCATCGGCCCTTCGTTGCCATCAACCAACAACAGACCCGAGTCCACCATGGAAAGTACTCGTTCTACTTCGCCGGAAAAATCAGCATGGCCGGGCGTATCGATAATGTTGATCAGGTAATCGTTCCAGGATACGGTACAATGTTTGGACCGAATGGTGATACCTCGCTCACGCTCCAATACATTGTTATCCATCAGCCGTTCGGCTACTTTTTGGTTTTCACGAAAAGTTTGTGTTGATTTGAAGACAGAATCTATAAGTGTCGTTTTCCCGTGATCGATATGGGCAACAATTGCCAGATTTCGGATATGCGCAATATCAGCCATTTTCCAGGCACCTTTCAAGAGCAGAATCAT
>JAAEQF010000113.1 GCA_024231695.1 FCB group bacterium | reverse complement strand
CCGCTTATACAGACTACGCGCTTGTCCGGATTAGCGAGAGCGGCACCAATAGCGGCGGGCATTCCAAAGCCCATGGTTCCTAATCCACCGGAAGTCAATAACGTTCGCGGCCGCCTAAAAGGGTATATCTGCGCTGTCCACATTTGATGTTGCCCAACATCTGTTGAAATAATTGTGTCAGGCTCAACCAATTCGCTGATGAGCCGGATGAGATTCAACGGATTCAACGGGTTGCTATTCTTCGGTGACATAAAAGGATATTCCGCTTTTTTAAGATGGATGTATCTACGCCATTCCTGCCGGTTATCATTTTTAACAATTGGAAGCAAGGCCTGTAAGATCTGATTCACATCACCGACAACAGAAAGTTTTGTCGACTTGATTTTATCAATTTCAGATCGATCGATATCAATATGAATAATCGAAGCCTGAGGACAAAATTCTTTAGCGTTACCTGTTGCCCGATCGTCAAAACGTACCCCGAGGGCCAGCAATAAATCTGCTTCTTCTAAAACAACATTGCAGTATTCCATGCCATGCATGCCGAGCATGCCTAAAAAAAGCGGATCGTCCGGTGGAAAACAGCCTAATCCCATCAGGGTCGAAGCAATGGGAATAGAATTTTTACGAGCCAGGAGAGTCAATGCTTCAGCTGCGGCAGAAGCGACAACCCCGCCACCGACATACAAAACAGGTCGTTCTGCCTGATGTATCATTTCTGCTATCTCTACGATGGTGGCAAAATTAAAAGCCGGTGGCGGCTGACGGCTCCAAGGTTCAGGCCACTCATCAAATTCAACGTCTTCACATTGAACATCCTTAGGCACATCTATAGCCACCGGGCCGGGTCGGCCGCTGGTAGCGATTTCAAAGGCCTCAGGGATAATATTAAGCAAATCTTTTGCCTTCCGAACGAGAAAATTGGCTTTGGTAATCGGCTGTGTCAGCCCAAAGGTATCTACCTCTTGAAAAGCATTGGAGCCGATCATAGCGGTCGGCACCTGGCCGGTAATTGCGATAACCGGAACCGAATCCAATTTTGCGTCAGCGATGGCAGTAAGCAAATTTGTAGATCCAGGCCCGGATGTTCCCATGCACACGGCGGCCCGGCCGGTCGTACGCGCTATCCCCTGGGCGATAAAGCCGGCCCCTTGTTCATGGCGAGCCAAAATATGCCTGATGCTGCTCTTATGTAAGGCATCATATATCGGCAAATTAGCCCCCCCGGG
>JAAEQF010000112.1 GCA_024231695.1 FCB group bacterium | reverse complement strand
AGAGCAAACGTTTCCCATCTCCGGAGATTGAAATACCGATAGTAGCAGGTAATCCCGACAGGAGCGCTTCCGGCTCACCCTCGAGTTCCCCTGACTGTAAGTCTATGTTGAATCTCCACAACCGAAAACCGGATGAAGAGACTGATGGTTCTAACGCGTATATTGCATCGCCGGATGGCGACCATCTCGCCGACATAAACACCCCATCACCGAGTCTGTGTATATCGATACCGTCCGAACTTACAAGCCATAACCCCAGTCCATCTTCTGACACTCCAATAATAACCAACCAGCGACCATCCGGCGAGAAGTTACCCACCTGAATGTCAACAAACTCATTGCCCAACGGAACAATCGTTGTATCCTCGGTAATCTTATCAATATATATCAGCCTGTTGGCATCAGCGATCGATACAAATCCTGAGCCGTCCGGAAGCCATGCAATATCCCAATAATAGGTGGGTGAACCAGGAACATCGAATCTATGTTCCCGTCCGCCCAAACGCGGAACCAGATACACCGAGGGCTCGGTCGTGTCACCCGTTTTTCGCGCACGCAGAAGTAATTCCTTTCCATCGGGTGACCAGCAGATTGACTGCACGTAATCGCACTCAAACACAGATATAGCTTGACCTCCCTCAAAATCACTCACAAAGACAGTCAAACCGCCAGTTTCCTTGTCAAAGCGCGAATACACATAGTACGTGCCATCGGGAGAAATTGCAGAATAGTAGGCATCACCGGTGTATGTGATTTTCCTGAACTCGGGAACGACCACACGGCGATCGCTATCGTTGAAAAACAACATACCAGCAATGATGCCAACGGCCACGATACCCACTATTAATAAAACATAAGAGAGTACACTGAATCTTCGAGAAGGAGTTGCTACCGGTGTCAGAGATTGGCCCGAATCCTGGGCACGCTTCACCCGCATCAAATCCGATAGCATCCCGTCGGCGTGTTGATACCGGGCTTTGGCGTTCTTTTCCAGCGCCTTGTCGACAATCTGTTGCAGTTCACCCGTCACACCCGATTTAAATCGTGCGATCGGTTCCGGTGTCGAATCGGTGATAGCTCTGACAATCGCCACATCATTATCACCCTCAAACGGACGGCGACCAGTCAACATTTCATAAAGTATTACACCGACAGAGAAGATGTCCGAACGATGATCTGTGTTTTCACCAGCAACCTGCTCCGGAGCCATGTATCCGACCGTACCAAGCGTCGAGCCGGTCTTAGTTAGTTTCTCCTCTCCAGTAATTGTCGCCAAACCAAAATCCACGATTCTTGCTCTATTTTCGTTATCTATAATGATATTGGCAGGTTTAATATCACGATGGACTACTCCAGACTCATGCGCTTTATGAAGCCCCTCACAAATCTGCATCGTTAGTTCAACAGCTTGATTGGTCGATAGCTTGTTCTCTTTGATGACTTCACGCAGAGATTTACCCACAATGTGAGCCATTGCAAAGAAAGGTTGACTTTGATGTTCGCTCACTTCATAGATGGGAACGATGTTGGGATGGTCTAACTTCGCCGACGCCTGCGCCTCACGGGTAAATCTTAGTCTATATTCTTCATTCTGAGACAAATGCGACGGTAGAAACTTCAGAGCAACTTTGCGGTTGAGCTTAGTATCTTCAACCAGATAGACCTCGCCCATTCCCCCGGCGCCGATCTTCTCGACTATCCGGTAATGCCCCACCATGGTGCCCTTGGTCAGGACAATGTGAGTGCGGGTATTGTCGTCGTCAGGTTGCATTTCTTACTCCCAAATCAATCAATGTCCGGATCGAAGTTCTCGATTAGCCACACATCTGTTTTGATGTCCATCTTGACACCTACAAAACCCCCGAGATCAGGAGCTACAACCGGAAGTGTCCAAAAATGGAAACTTAAATCAATCTCAAACGGCTGTGGACAGAGGGTGTCAAGTTTGCCTCCGGTAATGTGGAATCTATAGAGATTCTTATCATCACTGCAATAGAGCCACTCGCCATCGGGCGACCAGTTCGAGTAATAAAAGAACCTGTTCGACACATCAAGAATGCAAACCTTAGACGTGTCAGACAATGAGAACATATAGAATCCCGGACCTCGCACATGGTTGTTCCAATCCACGACTACAGATTTGCCGTCGGGTGATACCCGCGGTTTGAATATCCACCCTTCACGCTCGTCTTGAATCAATTCCCGTTGGGCACCAGATTCGACATTGAGAAACATAATGTTCCGATTGCCTGCTTTTTCATAGTATATATTTCCATCTGCTCCCCAGTGCAGTCCAAGGAACGCTGGTCCATTCGCCAAGGTCGGTGAGGAGAAGGTCTGTGACTTACCGGATATCGGATTCAATACCTTGATATGGTAATCATGACCGTCGGTGGAACTCGAGTACGCTATTTCCTTCCCGTCCGGTGACCAAGTGGGACCTACATTGTGCAAACCGTCGAAAGTCAGTCTTTGTGGGGAACCGCCATCCAAAGGTAGTCGATAGATATCCGTCCTGCCGTCTTTCATCAGAACATAAATTACACTCTGGCCATCAGGAGAGATTGCAGGGTCAAAAGCGGAAGCAGTCCCAAAAGTAAGCTGTCTGGCGTTTTGATGTCCGGCTTCACCGATCGGCATGTACCAGAGGTTTGAACAAACGAGCTGGCGGCTGAAGAGCACATCATTATTCTCTGAGATTGAGAGGCCCGTTATGCCGGGATCGGGGAACAGTATGCGGGGATCGCCGACACGGTCGCCGGAATTCTTATCGATCCTCATCTTCATCAACGGCCCGGTTCCGAACCCAACGCGCTCAACGTAGTATATTCCACTGCCGTCAGCGGACCATCGTGCAGAAGATATGTCTCCATTAACTAACTCCACAGGATCTTGACCGCTCAGAGATATCGTCCAAAGGGCGTTGTAAGTGGAAAAATTCCTTGTAACGAGGAACAGATTTCCGTCCTTGCTCCAGTCCAGATTCTCAGACCACTCACCACTGACAGGCAGCGGGATATTCGAGACAGTCAATGGAGTAACTTGCGCAATGGTGATAGAATCAGGCTTTTTACAGGCGCTGTGTACAGCTACGCGATCGCCATCGGGTGACCAGGTAATCCCGATATGATCACCACACGCAGCGCCCATCAATTTCCTGGATTCCCCACCCAATCTTGGAATCAGGAGTATACCGGACAAGGAATCTGTGTAGTAGTTCACGACCAGTTCTGAGCCGTCGGGCGACCACCGAAAGCCCCCGATATGATTACATTTCAGTAGCTCCACGGGATTGCCGCCCATTAAGTCGGATACGTACAGGTGATGGTGGTCTCCAATTTCTCTGGAATACGCGTAAAACGAACCATCGGGTGATATTTCACACCGTTTTACATCTCCAAAGTAGGTGATTTGCTTGAGAATACTTGTTGGAGTTTTTGCCTCATCACGTGACATCCAGGCATTGAGAATAACCGCAACGACCACGACCGTAACGACTGCTGCTATCCACCAAATCCATATTGACCGACGCGGATACGCTGAGATTGGAACTATCGATTCCCCCGACTCGATCGATCGCTTCACACGCATCAGATCCGATAGCATCCCGTCCGCATGCTGATAACGAGTCTTGGCATCCTTCTCCAGTGCCTTGTCGACAATGGCCTGAATGCCGTCCGGTAATCCCGTTTTGAAACGCGCCAATGGCTCAGGCAAATCATCACTCACAGCCTTCAGTGTCGCTGCCTCACTGTCGCGCTTGAATGGATTCAGCTTGGTGATCAATTCATACAAAACCACACCCAATGAGAACAGGTCACTGCGGTGATCTATCTCCTTACCCCGCACCTGCTCTGGCGACATGTAGCCGATGGTTCCAAGCGTTGAACCAGTCTTGGTCAGTTGGTCAGTTCCGACCACGGATGCCAGACCAAAGTCAACAATCTTTACTCTGCCGTGTGAATCAACAAGGATATTGGAAGGCTTAATATCCCGATGCGTCACGCCCTTCTCGTGAGCGTCGTTCAGTCCCTCACATATCTGGATACTGAGTTCGAGAATCCGCTCAATTGACAGATCCTTGGCTTCAGAAAACTCCTTGAGAGATAGTCCCTCAACATGTTCCATGGCAAAGAACGGCCGCCCCTGATACTCAGAAACCTCGTAAACATGAATAATGTTCGGATGGCTCAGTTTGGCCGCCGCCTGCGCCTCTCGTTTGAACCTTTTGCGGCAATCTTCATTCTGAGACAAATGCGACGGTAGAAACTTCAGAGCAACTTTGCGGTTGAGCTTAGTATCTTCAACCAGATAGACCTCGCCCATCCCCCCGGCGCCGATCTTCTCGACTATCCGGTAATGCCCCACCATGGTGCCCTTGGTCAGGACAATGTGAGTGCGGGTATTGTCGTCGTCCTTATTCATTTGCCTTTGTCACTCCCCTTATCAAACTTCTCAAGCAGTACCTCAAAGCGTGGATGGTCACGGAGAGGATCCCAGTAGGGGCAGATTCTCAATTTGGCCGTTGTTACATGTGAAGGAACAGACAACAGCATCTCAACCAAGTCCAGCGCCTTGTCAAACTCACCAGTTCGAACGTAGGTAATAGCCAGGTCCTCAAGTGGTTCTGGCCCCATATAAGCATCCTCGGACAGAGGAAGCCGAATTGTATCACTTAGAGCTGCCTCAATGGCCTTATCCTTCAAACCCAGCCGGGCATAGACTAATCCCAAGGACGGACGCATATAGGCTCCAACCGCCAAGTCACGATTGTCGAAAGTTTCAATGAAAACCCGTGCTGAATCATAGTAGACTCTACTCTGATGAGCTTGCCCCTTCAAATGATATGTTTCAGCAACCTCTATCAGATACTTTGCCGTATCCTCTGCTGATTGACAAAGCTCACCGTAGTCGAGGATGACTGTTAATGCGTCTTCATACTGACGCAGCAAGAAATAATACCACCAGCGCAAATGAAGATGGTCCGACTTGTGTCCTTCTCTGCCAATTTGCGCTGAATCCAATAGCTGTAGCGCGCGAAGCGGATCTCCATCGCGGTCTACATACATCTCTCCCTTCAGAGCATAGTAATAAACTATGTCCGGATATAGCTCCAGTCCTTTTTCAAACAGAATCTCTGATTCGTCGAATTTCCGCATTATCTGAGCAGTACTCTGCAGACTGTTTCGAATACCTACAGATAGAGGATCAAGTTTCAGAGCGCGTTCCAAGTGTTCGTATGATTCCTCCCACATACCCAATCGTCGCTTTATGAGCCCCAAGGCTGTCAGGATTTCTGTATTGTCAGGACTATAAGCGAAGGCGTGCTCAAACTCCAGCAGTGCATTAGCAAAGTCCCTTTGGGAATAGTAGTAATAGTACCCCAAGGCGGCGTGAGCCGAGGCGTTGGAGGAATCGAGAGCCAGGGCTCGCTCAGCAGTCAACCTTGCCTTGGTTGACCGCTCAGTAGATCTGTCGTGGCCAAACCAATAATACTGCGAATGCACCTTTGACAGCTCAGCATATGCCAACACGAAGTTCGTATCGTTGGATACTGATTTTTCAAGCAAGGAAATAACCATATCCAGGTGTAGACGGGATTGCCACGAATAGGTCAACTCGCGCGCCCGAAGATAGTAATCATATGCTTCCATGTTGGCGGTTGGGGATTGCCTCAGATTGAGTTTCTCGTTACCCAGCAGATTGACGTTCAGAGTATTCGCGATTTGTTCGGCGATATCTGCCTGGACAACGAACATCTGCATAAGAGCCCGTTCAAATGTATTGGCCCAGACATGAGAATCATCGGAAGCGCGGATGAGCTGCGGAGTTATACGCACGAGGCTGGTATCGCCAGATTTATCCCACCGGATCGTACCTTCAAGAACATAGTCGACCTCCAGTTCCCCGGCAATTTCCTTGAGTGGCTTGCCTGAACCCTTGTAATGAACGGCACTTGTTCTGGAAATAACTCGCAAGCCACTCAGGCCAGCTAACCGCGCTGTGATCTCATCGGTTATGCCGTCGGCGAAATACTCATCCTCTTCTGAACCCAGATTCTCAAAGGGGAGCACAACCAGGGACTTGACAACTTCACTGTCATCGGACGGCTGGTGTGGCCACATCCAGAAGACAGCCATGGCCAGCATCACGATAACAGCAGCGGGTACAACATGGCGGTTCCACCGGTCACGCCTTTTCTGTGTGACGATGCCTGAAGTGAGTTCCGGCGAGAGTTTCTTGAGGTCCGGAATCACTCCGGCGGCGGACTGGTACCGAAGCGACGTGTTTTTTTCCAGTAGTTTGGTGATGATCCGCTGCAATTCATCTGGAACATCGGACTTGTAGCGCGCCAGTGGCTCAGGTATGTCCTGAAGAATCGCTTTCAGAGTAGCGGTTTCATCATCACGTTTGAACGGCGCTTGGTTGGCAATCAACTCATAGAGTAGGACTCCGATTGAGAACAGATCAGAACGGGCGTCGGTCTTCTTGCCTTCGATCTGCTCCGGCGACATATAACCAATTGTACCCAGTGTCGACCCGGTTTTGGTCAGTTCTTCCGCTCCTCGGATAGTGGCCAACCCGAAATCCACAACCCTCACCCGACCGTGACCGTCGATCAATACATTCGACGGTTTGATATCCCGATGAATAATCCCTTTGTCATGCGCCGTCTGAAGCCCCTCACATATCTGGATGGCAATTTCAAGAATTCGTTCAATCGGCAGATCTTTTCCTGCGATCACCTCTCCCAGCGACTGTCCCTCGATCAATTGCATGGCATAGTAGGGACGATTCTGATACTCACCGACTTCGTAAATACCGGCAATGTTGGGATGGTCGAGTTTGGCCGCCGCCTGAGCTTCGCGCTTGAAGCGCTTGCGGTAATCCTCATCCTGGCAAAGGTGAGGGGGAAGGAATTTGAGCGCTACCTTACGATCAAGCTCGGTGTCCTCAGCCAGATACACCTCGCCCATTCCCCCGGCGCCGATTTTCTCGACTATCCGGTAGTGCGATACCATCGTCCCTTTGGTCAGGACTATGTGTGTTCGCGTGTTATCTTCATCTTGATTATTAGCCGACACTGAAATTCCCCCGCTTGTGTCGTTTGATACTACTAATTAACGATATTAAGTGTTAAAAATCAACGACGAAAACGCAGGCAAATATACAGAATTAATCGTATGGATTTCTTATGTGATTAGCTGTTTATACCGGAAGCAGTCAACCGTGTGGTCGTTGACCATACCCACTGCCTGCATATAGGCGTAGCAAATGGTCGAACCGACAAATTTAAAACCGCGCTTTCTCAAATCCTTGCTCATCTTATCGGATAAATCCGTTTTGGCCGGAATATCACGGAGAGTTTTCCACGAATTGACCAGCGGCCGCCCACCAACATACTGCCAGATAAAGGCATCAAGGGAGCCGAACTCTTCCACCGCCGCCAATGCGGCCTTGGCGTTACCTATAGCGGAAATGATTTTCAAACGATTGCGGATTATACCCGGGTTGTCCAAAAGCTCACTGATCTTGTCCGCATCATAAGCGGCAATTTTGACCATATCGAAATTATCGAACGCCGCCCGATATCCCTCTCGCTTTTTCAAAACGGTGCTCCAGCTCAACCCGGCCTGAGCCCCCTCCAATATAAGAAACTCAAAAAGAGCACGGTCGTCATGCAATGGCACGCCCCATTCGAGATCATGATATTCGATCATCATTTCACCGGTCGCCCACTCGCATCGATGCAAAATTTCACCCCCCACGCAATATAATTTTCCAAAAAAGATTTCACAGGTGTCATAAATTAACAGTTAATAATATGATACGTCGTGCAAACGGCTACTCTTTGACACGACTAAGGTCAGCCCTATCATTACTATCAACTGGCCCGGCAGGAACAAAAATGAACGATTCCGGCAACAATCAAGATCAAGCCGATTATCGGCAATATGGCCGGTAGCAGACAGGCAAAAATACCGACTATCGCTCCAAACACCCCAGCCACAATCCCGATTAATCCTCCGAGAAGACCCAGAACCAGTCCCAGTCCTCCAAAACCCATAAAAAACAGCAGAAAAACGATGATAAAAACCGCAAACAAAGCCCGCATAATCTCTCCTTCTTTTCAACGCGAAGCCAGCCGTATAAATCTTTATAATCTATACTCAATAATACGAATCCCCCCCTTCAAGGTTGCGTCGAGATTCAATCCGCTTTGCGCCTTGCCATTTTGGAAAAATCATGTATCTTACCGGTCCATCGAGTGTAAAACCGGTTGTTGAAACGACCCTAAGGGTCGCCGGTATATTAATTCGCCGGATTGACCGATAAAGATATATGGGATAGAAATGACTACCAGATTTTTTAAAATGATGTTGACGGCAATCATGCTCCTGCTTTCGGCCATGTTTTATGGCTGCGCCGAGGATGAAAAGCAGCAGAATGTGGCCACGGCCATGTCGGTCGATACCGTTCAACCCGACCAGATTACTTCCGACGCCCATATATACCTCTACTCCGGGGGATATAAAACCACTGACCTGAGGGCCGACGAGATTATCCAGTTCACTCAATTGGATTCGATGATCGCCACCAATGTGGAATCCGATTTCTTTGATTCGACCGGGGAGCGCATCTCGACTTTGACCTCTGAAAGCGGCTATATCCGGGAAAACGATAATTTCCTGTCGGTGACCGGGAATGTGATTGTTATCGGCGAGGATTCGATCCGTATCGAAACCGAATATCTGGAATGGGATGCGGCCAATGACCGAGTGGACACCGACAGTTTCGTAACCGTTATTCGACACGGTGATACTTTGCGAAGTTACGGTGTCATCACCGATCCGTGGCTTCGGGATATAACCTTTAAACGAAAGGTCAGTGGACGAAAAGAACTGACCGGTAATGAAGAAGGACTAAAGTAATGATTTCCAAGCGCGTTCCGGCTTTTCTGCTTATGTTTCTATTGGTCCTGACTCTTGGTGTCCAAGCCGATGTTTCCTTGAAAAAAGCCATTAAGATCGGCGAAAAAAACATCAAGAAGCTGACCGATCAATCATATCATTATCGTATTGAATACGATACTATTCTGGCTCTGCCGGTTCATTCCAAGACCATTTACAAAAACGATTTCTATCTGTTGTATTTTCTGAAAGGTAATCAGTTTCAGGCCGAGGTCGAGGTAGATAAGAAAACCGGCGATCCAACCCTGCTGGCCCTTGACAAAATGGCTCCGCCATGCTACCAATTATTGCATGGTAATTTCCCCCATCTCTATTTCAATACTGATTCGATGATGGTTCAGGGCCAAAAGCGATTTCGGATAGAGCAGGATTCGGTGCGTCTGGTTTATTTTGGTGTTATCCCCCGGTTGGGCAAGCGTGGCGTTATCTGGGAACTTAGTTCGCCCCAGGGAGCCAAATATGTTTCCACCGGCGGCATGACCATTCAGGCCAAGACTATTTATCGTGACATGAACTTATCAAAGTATATGCAGGGCAATTACATGGCCGATTCCCTCCGACTGGCCGAACTGGTCGACGAAATCACTCGGCTCGGCGATTTGAATGAAGAGCAGATTTCAGCCGTCAAGCTGACGCCTGAAAGCCGCGACGAACAGATTAAAAAATTCAAAGGTGAAATGCAGGGGATCTATGGCCGCTTCCCCAACCTGATCAAAATAATCAAACTGGAATCGGATCCCCCTCCGGATTCGACCAAATAGACCGGCCAAGCAATAATTTCTGCCAATGATTATAAGGCGGCCGTCTCGGCCGCCTTTTTACTTGATTGATGAATCCGGCCCGGCTAACTTGACTCCATCATGACCCGCTTAAGATACATATTAGCTGTCTCCGCCCTGCTCTTGCTTTGCGGATGTGGAAAAATCTCCACAGACCGCTTCATCCGGCTGAAAGTCATGGCTCCCGACCATCTGCAGACTGTTCTCGACAAAGCCGCAGCTCAGTTTTATGAAGAAAACCGGATTAAGGTCTCGTTTATCTATGCACCGGGCGAGGATATCATCGGCAAACTGGATTCGCTCTCGCCGTTTGACGCCTTCATCACTTATAATGCCGGTCGATTCGAACGGATCGAAAAGGATTTGCAGATTCAGGATGGATATTCCTGCCCGTTTCGCCTGTCTTTGGTTCTCGCGGGGCCAGCCGACGGACCGGATTTGGAAAAACTCGATCAGCTCAAGAAAGAATATGTCAGGCGTGTGGTCATCGTCGATCCCGAAGCGGGGTACGAAGGTCAACTGGCCGAAGAAATCCTGATTAAAACCGGCCTCTGGGAGAAAATACAACCCAAACTGATCAAAGCCCGGTCGGCCAGTCATCTCCTGACTTACCTCGCTACCGGCGAGGCTGACGCGGCCATCATGCTCGAATCATCAATATCCGATGGGTTCAGGGCAGTCATCCATCAACGTCTGGACAAACCACTGGCCAAATACCTGCTTCATTGCGGAGCGGTGATGCCGGGATCGAAAAATAAGGAATCGGCCAAGGCTTTTCTCGACCTGCTCGATTCCCGTCTGTGCGAGATATATAAGCTCAAAGGAGTATATCAGGATAACCCCGAATAAAGTTTTGTCAAAACCGGCTATTTCGCTTTTGATCCCAGTCCATTTTATCAATGGATGTCTCGATACCTGACAAATCAACACGGTATTGCAAAAAAAACAGACTGAAAGCAGTAAATTTGATCATTGATGCTTGCCTTTTGGCTCATCCTCCATATATTGGCTTGTCAACTATCGGTAAGGTAAATGAATCGATTTTTTGAATTCTCACAGACGCAAACAAAAACGTTGAGCATTTTGGCGGTTGTCGTCCTGCTCGGCGCCGGGTACGGGTTTATCCGCGATTTCTACCTGCGGCCATCCGGCACATCGCATCCGTGGGACCGAGCGATAAACGACGAATACCGACCGACACTGATACTTGATCTTAACTTTTCCCCGGTCGATTCATTGGAATTGATCCCCGGGATCGGACCGGTTCTGGCCGAACGGATTGTCGCCTATCGTATTGAAAAGGGTGGTTTTGCCGCTATCGATTCATTAATCAACATCTCCGGTATTGGACCGGTCAAATTGGATAAAATCCGTCGCTTCGTAAAGGTATCCACCCGGTGAAAAATGCCTGGGAAACATACGGCGCCGCCTATCTCGGCGGACAACTTCTGGTTGCCCGAGTGGAAAACGACGGCACCCGCACGATGGTCACGGCCCTGCTGACAGCCGAAGATAACCTCAATGGTGATTCGCTGGAAAAAGGCCGCATCTTTTTCAATGCCGGTGATCGGATAGCCGTGGTCAAAAAAATACATATTAAAAATGTTTCGCCGGAAGATGCCATTGGAAGAGTCCGTTTCGAAATGGCCAGCTCGCTTTTGGATCAGCCGGAGAATTTCTATATCGACGCCCTTCCGATTGACGAGAACGGCAAATACCGGCGTTTTTTATCGATTGCCTATCATCGCGAGGAAATCGATCAACAGATAGAAAAATACACTGACCTTCTGCGCAAACCTTCGGGTTTCAAACTCGACGCCGTGGCTCTGGCCGACGGTTATCTGAATTTCTGTCAGGTCGAACCGGGCGATTTACAGGTTCTGGTCAATATCGAAAGTGAAAGCGTCGTGCTGGCCATTATTTACCGGCAAAAACTGCGCGCCGTCGGCCGCCTCGAAATTACGCCCGGCGATGAAATCACTTCCAAAACGGCCACAGGGCTGGCTTCGGAACTGAAAATGACCGTCAGTTATCATCTGGCCGAACTTTT
>JAAEQF010000111.1 GCA_024231695.1 FCB group bacterium | reverse complement strand
CAGGCAAAACGTGATACAGATGAACTCGTCAAAACCGAACTTGATTTCGAGATGGTTAGAGAGGTCCGCAACACATGGCAGTTCTACCGTGACCGCCGCCCTGAAACGTACGGAGATATGGCGAAGTTGCTGCCGTAAATAGTAGGTCGGGTTCTGAGATTGAGCATGTCGAAATCGAAAAACCCGACACATAAAACAATGTAACTCGGTAGTAGAGGGTTTATCCCCCTTGGGCGGGCTTTACCCTCCTGATACTAATTATAAATACCGAAGGGCAAGCCTTCGGATACAAAATAAAATAAATTCTGAGGTTAATGTAAATGACCAACAATCTTAACACTTCACAAATAAAAAACAAACACGACGAATACATGCTTCCCTGCGTAGTCAATTATTACAAGGAACCATTAGCGTTGACTAAGGGCGAGGGGAAATATGTTTACGATGCGGAAGGGAATCAATATCTCGATTTTTTCTGCGGGATATTAACAACTATGTTGGGGCATTCACATCCCGAAGTGAACAGGCGCACTAAAGAGCAGATTGATAAGCTTCAGCATGTATCGACATTGTTTCAGACTATTCCGATGGTTGAACTTGCCGAGAAGATGGCGAATATCACTCCGGGAGGGTTGAAGAAAAGTTTCTTCACCAACTCCGGTACCGAAGCGGATGAAACCGCGGTGATGATTGCCAAAAAGCATACCGGTTGCGATGATGTTATCGCATTACGTCATGCATACAGCGGAAGGTCGTCATTGGCGATGAGTCTCACCGGACACAGCAGTTGGCGTCAACCGGGCGCGTCTATTCCCGGAATACGGCATGCGCTTTCACCATATTGCTACCGTTGCCCTATGCATCTTAAATATCCCGGGTGCGAATTAGCATGCGCCAAAGATATTGAGGAATTGATATTGACTTCGACATCCGGTAAGGTTGCATGCTTCCTTGCTGAACCAATCCAGGGCGTAGGCGGATTTATCACGCCACCCAAAGGATACTTTGAAACCGCAATAGAGATTATACGTAAATACGGCGGACTGTTTATTGCTGACGAAGTCCAGACCGGATTCGGTCGAACAGGTGGGAAGATGTTTGGTATTG
>JAAEQF010000110.1 GCA_024231695.1 FCB group bacterium | reverse complement strand
TCAGCGGGCTCGAGTTCTATGCCCATACTGGCGGCCTCAAAGGGCCCCCGGCCGGTGTGATACACCAGGGGATCGTAGCCCAGAAGCGAAAGATTGGCCACGTCGCTTCCGGGCTCCATGCCTTCGGGAATGGTCCTGGCAAGCCCGATCCGGCAGGCGGCGATCCGGTCCATATGGGGCGTGTGAGCGACTTCAAGGGGCGTCTTTTCCCCCAGCTCCGGAAGGGGGTAATCGGCCATCCCGTCCCCCACCAGAACGACATACTTTATTTTGGTTTTGTCCGCTGCCATGACCACGTTAACTCGCTTCGCCTTTCCGACTCCCGACCTCTGATCCGGCCTGCCACGGCGTAGTCCCGCTGAAAGCGGGACGAAGTCGGGACCTCTGCCCCTTTACCTGGTCTCCACTCTGATCATGATGGTTTGGTCGGTCACTACTTCCAGTTCATCCATGAGGGACAGGGCCTTTAACACACTGCTCTCCCTGGCCTCGTGGGTCAGCATGACCAGAGGCACTGAGCCGTTCTCTTTTCTCCCCTTCTG
>JAAEQF010000109.1 GCA_024231695.1 FCB group bacterium | reverse complement strand
GGCCACCCGACAATTGTAGCAATTGATACATCCGGCCAAGTGATCTTGGAGTTTCTGAAAATCATCCGTACCATCACGAAAGGCAGCCAATTGCTGATCACGGGCTCGACAACGGGCTGTCGTCAAAATCTTTACGGCCGCCTCCCGTTCTGCAGGCCCATCACCGCCGGCGAGTTCAAGCTTTTCAAGGACGGCCTGACCTCGCTCACTAACCCCTTCTAAATATAGCGTGCCCGCTTCCGCGCCGATCACACAAAGGCGCAGATCAACGTTCGGTGCTACCGGATACTCGCAGGCGCTGCAGGCCGAACTGATGTCTATGCCGCCGACGTCCGTATTTCCCTTGCCGGCTGCTTCGAGAAAATCCTCGGTGCTTTTATTTTCCCCACGCAGTTTTACATAATCCGTATTTTCGTAACGGCCCAGGCAATCCAGCCCGATCAAGATGATATCGTCAAGATCGGCCTGTCGAAGCTTAACCAGCTCTATCAGGGCCCGCACTTCACAAGAACGCATTACTGCTGCAAGGGGACGCCCCGAAGGCTGAGCTGTCAACGAGGAGACCAACTTGGCCGAGTTGACCGGCACCACCGGGGCAAAAGGATCAATTGAATCAAGATTACCGGCATCTGAAATCAGGGTCTGCATCACTCGTTCGTTGCCCTGGTCGGCCGGCGAAAGCACGGCCTCCACCACCCCCTTTTCAAGCATGTCGCGAAACAAGTTTACGAGGGTTTGGTTTAACTCTCCCTTACTAAATGAAAACTTTACATATT
>JAAEQF010000108.1 GCA_024231695.1 FCB group bacterium | reverse complement strand
CGCAGATGGCACTGAGGTCGGCACACTGCTTGGCTGGCTACTGGGAACCGACGATGGCTGTGAGGACGGCCGAGCACTGGGCTGCGTCGATGGCTGGGCCGAAGGTTGCGTGGAGGGCCGAGAGAATGGTTGCTGCGAAGGCTGGCTACTTGGCTGCGCTGATGGCACACTAGTAGGCTGGACGGAGGGCTGAACACTGGGCCGCGAAGACGGTTGGGCCGAAGGCTGCACTGACGGATTCGTCGATGGTTGCGTTGATGGCTGCGCGCTTGGCTGTGCAGTCGGCGCCACGCTCGGTTGAGCACTCGGCTGACTGCTCGGAACCGTTGACGGCTGCACGGATGGCTTTGTGCTGGGCTGCACCGATGGCTGAGTGGAGGGTTGTGCGGAAGGAACCGACGACGGTTGGGACGACGGCTGCTCGCTCGGCTGCGTGGTGGGCGTTGCACTCGGCTGACCGCTGGGCTGTGCACTGGGCTGCGCGGACGGAGCCGTCGTGGGCTGGCACGAGGGCTGCGACGACGGGAACGCGGTGGGGCACAAAACGGGCTGGGACGATGGTCTGCCCGACGGCTGCGTAGTTGGACTCACCGAAGGCTGCATGGACGGCTGTACTGTGGGCTGCGCAGATGGCACTGAGGTCGGCACACTGCTTGGCTGGCTACTGGGAACCGACGATGGCTGTGAGGACGGCCGAGCACTGGGCTGCGTCGATGGCTGGGCCGAAGGTTGCGTGGAGGGCCGAGAGAATGGTTGCTGCGAAGG
>JAAEQF010000107.1 GCA_024231695.1 FCB group bacterium | reverse complement strand
TTTTCGGATTCGACCGCTGTTGTTGTCGAGGAGGTTGAGGGCTGCCGAACCGGGTGTGAAATTCACTTTGTCGCCGGACAAGTCAACCGCTTCGTTGCCGAGAACATCGTAAAGCTTGATCGAAGAGGGAGATGTTTTGAGCGCCTTGTCGATGATATCATTGGTAAAAAGAACATGTTTTTTGATCTTGTCCACGGTGGCGCCGTGATCGGCCAGCATATCCAGAATCTCCGGATTGTGAATAGTGACCCCGAGGCGACAGAGCAATTCGCGTGCCTCGGCAATAATTTGTTCGATCAGGTTATCGTCCAGAAATTTGCCCAGCGGTCTCATGCTATTGCCCTTTCATCAAATGAACGGGAGTATGAATAATATTTAATGAATGCTCAATATCAGTCCGAAAACCAGAAATGTCAATGCCAGAAAAGGCTCGAATGTCTAATTATTATTGATGAGATAAGTAAGGGTGTTGGAGCCCAAGGGTACCGGAGCCGCGAAAAATACGGCTCCGGTGTGTGCGCGTCGAAAGGAAGATTATAAATTATTTGTCGCTATATATTCCACCAGTACGAGGCCTTGACCAAAAAGACATTTTCGGCTCCGGTCGAGAAGAGGCGGTCAAAGTCGCGCGTGAAGTCAAGATTGTTGACCGAATAATCGCTTTCCGAGCGAGCCCTGGTCCAGACCAGATAAAGGGTCGAGCCGGGCAGGTATTCCCAGCGCAGGATCATGGTGGAATTGAGGGCTGAGTAGTTGCGGCTGCAATCTTCTTCAAATTCGCCGGGAAGGAGATCAGTGTACTGACCTTCTCCGGCGTATTTCCGATAGTCAACGTAATCGAGACTGGTAATCAGACCTTCACCCGACAACTGCAAGGAAAGGTTACGGTGGAACATGATACTGGCCGACAGGTTAAAAGTCAGACGGTTCTGGTCAAGGTCGCCAAAAACCGATTCGGTGATATCGGTTAATGTATCGGTGATGTTCTCCACCCAACGCGTGGCATTGAAAGTGCGGGTGATATTGACGCCGACGGAGTATTCCATATTGCTACGCGGGCGAAAGTTAAGACCGGTATAATGGGCCCACCAGGAGCCGCCGCGATCAGTGCCGCCGCCAGGATTCAGAGTAAGGGAGACCTTTTTCCGTTCATCTGTATTAAACGATGCCCACCAGGAGTAGGTCGGGACCTCTGGCCATTCCCAGAGGCCGTTGCCCCGGGTTTCTCGATCGCTGTATTTTTCCATTTGAGCGGAAATGCCGCCGCCGAATGACCAGTTATTGATAAACTGGAGATAGGTGTTGTAGTTCAGGTTTCGGCTGATATTGTTGCCGGCATAATTCCAATTGGAACTGAAATTGAAATTATGATACGTATTGCGGAAAATAAACCAGTCGTCGGTAGTGCGGTATTGCAGCCAGGTGGCGATACGGCGGTCATCGTTGCGCGAAGTATAACCGAGACGGTTGATATGCAGATTGGGGTCCTTGATTGTCCACATTACGCATCCTCGGAAATGCTTGCCGGCCGCTTTTTCCAATTCTCCGGTAAGGCCGAAACCGACATCTTCATTGTCTACACGGCTGAAAATAGTCTGTCCATGAAAGCCCCAGACGCCGTTGTTGGTAAGTAATCGCCAGTCGGCGCCACCGGTTACGGCCGGATGTTCGCCGTCCTGACTGACCGAAGTCAGCATGGCCCCGATATTGGAATTGGAGAATACATCCTGTTTGATCCGAGCCACGGTATAATTGGCTCGCGGTTCGACTATCCCTTCGATTTTCTCCCGGGTGCTCAAGCTGTAATACTTGGCCGTTTCCTCTTCGGTAGTGGCATTTATGATACCGATCGAAGTACCGCTCGATAGTTTGCCGGTCAGTTTGGCGGCGCTGACAATTGAGGTAGCTGAAGGATTATCGGTATAGAAATCGACGTCGCTGTCGTCTTCCAGTCCCTGCGGGGACCGTCCAATGCGAC
Source organism: FCB group bacterium (assembly GCA_024231695.1). GTDB lineage: Bacteria > Zixibacteria > MSB-5A5 > GN15 > JAAZOE01 > JAAEQF01. The sequence continues at coordinate 9,774 of JAAEQF010000107.1, read as the reverse complement.
GCGAATAGAAAAGCATGAAGCGGGTATCGAACAGATCGGAACCCTCAAGGAAAAAGGGTCGCCGTTCGGGGAAGAAGGTTTCGAACGCGGACAGGTTCAGAACCGGGTCGTCCATTTCCACCTGGCCGAAATCGGGGTTGACGGTGGCGTCGAGGATCAGATTCGATGATAGGGCATACTTGACATCAACACCGGTGTTGCGCATGAAATCTCGGCCGTTATTGTTACCGCTGCTCTTTGGGCTGGTTTCCACGCTGGATACGGCATAAGGCATGATATTCAACTGCCGTTTGGGTTGAATACCGGTTATTCCGGTCAAATGACCGAATTTGGAAACCATACCGCCTTCGGATGACGGTTTGAAAACCCAGTAATCGGATTCGTCCTTGCGGCTGATATAGCGGGTGACATTGCAGCCCCAAACGTGTTCGTCTTTTTCGGTGAAGCGCAAGCAATGATAGGGAATGCGCACTTCGGCCGACCAGCCCCAGGGCTGCCTTTTGACGGCCGATTCCCAGACACCATCCCAGGCGCCATCGAGATGGCCGTCATTGAAGTAACGGAAATCACGCTGAACACCGGCGGCACTCAATTGAAAACGATATCCGGTCTGGTGGTCATGATAGGGGTCGAGACGGACGGTTATGTGATCCGATCCCGCCCATCGGTCACGCCGGACCAACTGAGCGACAATTTTGTCCGGTTCGCTGTCATAACACCAGAAAGCAAAATAAATGGCGTCGTCGTCATAGACGACAGAAACCATGGTTGATTCGGTAGCCTGCTGGCCTTCATCCGGTTCGATTTGCCGGAAATTACCGATTAAATCGATCTTGGCGCTTTTCCACATTTCATCGTCAAGATTGCCGTCAATAACCGGAACCTCGGGGTTGATGCGGACCGCTTTCCATTCCGGGACCGGTTGGTCAACGGTTGAAGTTGTGTCCGCTGCACAGATGTTGATGAGAAGAAGGATTGACAGAGTTAAAATCGACGCGATACCTCTTACGTATTTCATAAGTCGGCTTCCTCACACTTTACCGGCTTCCGCCGGAATTGGCCCATATTTAACTCTCTCGTTTTTAAGATGATCTGATGGAACGAATGGTTGCTGTAAAAATGTAAATTGTGGACAAATTTAAATATATTTGGGATTGTGGATCGAATGGATCAGGGATTAGCCGTCAATTATTGCATAGGGGTGGAGTGCCGCCTTTGAAGACATAGTTAATAAGATAAACGGCATCGCCGACATTGATGGCATTATCGCCGTTGGTGTCTCCGGCAACGCCCGGCACACAGGGAGGACCGGCTTTGAAGACATAATTGATCAAATAGACGGCGTCGCCGACGTTGACCGTCAGATCGGAATTGGCGTCACCGCACATGAACACCGAAAGATAAATACGGCGATTGGTTGTTTGAAGCGGGTCAGATATGGATACATTGAACTCTGTAATGACGATGCTGTCGGGAGTGATCCCCTGCAGTGTGTCATCGATAATCGTCAGCCAATCCGGATAATCATCGAAATTAACCATTATTTCCGTGTCGTCGGGATCGATATATTCAGGAGAATAGGCAAATTCCGTCTGAAGCGGAGCTGTCAACGAATCGGAGCCGAGGAATTGTGGCGGGCTGTTGACTTCGACTATCAAAGTCACAGTTAGCGTGGAAGTGCTGTAAGGGTCGGAGATATCTACGACAAAAGCGGCAGTATCGGCACTATCGGAGGCTATGCCTTCAAGGGTGTCGCCGGAAATGGTCAGCCAGGTTGGGTAATCACTGAACGAAATGGTCAACAGGGTATCGTCGGGATCATTAAATTCCGGATAATATCTAAAAGTCGATGCGGCGGCGATAAAAAGCGAATCGGGATCAGAAATTTGGGGAGGGCTGTTGATATATAGCTGATGGGCCCAGGAAGCCCCTATGGGTGGATGGGTTTCCACTCGGCCGGATAGATCGGCGGCCTGAAGATAATATTCAATCATAGTGCCCGCGGATGCGGCCGGAATTTGGCCGACGAATGAATCAGGCAGAATTGTCGTGTTAAGCGACGTCGATTGCCAAAGTCCGCCATCCAAACGATAGATGATCCTGAGCGAATCGGGAATCAAGGCCTGATCGGAACAGGGGATAATGCGGGTTGAGACTTGATAATCGTTGAGTGTATCGCCGGTGGTCAATAAGGGAACGTGTTCGATATAGAGCATACCGGCATCTATTATGCCGCGCGCGCGGCAATGAATAGCGTCATCGTCATACCATGATCCGTAAAAGCCGAGTATTTCATACCCGGGCATCGCTTCTTCGTAAACGCGAATGGCGGTTGTGTCGTAATCGGAGCCGAAAATCGGAACAAAAACCTTATTGTTGAGAATAAGTGAATTGGTGTAAGCGGTTCCCGTGGGGCAATAAATCCGTTTGATCGTGTAGGGCCGATTCCAGGGGCTGGTCAGGCTCGCCAGATAGGCGGCGCGGTCATCGAGCAGGTCATGGCTTGAATTTGATGGAGAGACATCTTTGACCAGAATTGTGGATGGGTTGAGCAGTTTGGCCCAACAGTCAATATGGTGAATGCCGCCCGATTCGATGTAATCGAGGACGAAAAAATCGTTGCCCGTATATTCCAGCATGATGGAATCGACTTGAGGAGGCGATAACGAGGGATTTTCATGATAAACCAGTTCAGTGGAGAATGAACGCCCCCAGCCGTCGGTCATGTGATTTCCGCCGGTATGAATCAAATTGCTGCCGTAAACGCCGACACCCCACTCTGCGCCCAAAACAATGGGGATCGAGTCATCCTGCGGGCGGGGGCGGTTGTATATATTATCGATTATAACCCGGTCATTGTTGCCGTCAAAGACAAACCAGGGGCCGTAATCACGAGTCCAAAAGCTATTGGTCGGGGCAATAATGAATTCGGCATTGGACATGTTGACGCCAGCTGAGGTGTATGAGGAGATAGCCTGGTTTTTATAATAGTCACTGGAAACTATAGTATAAACGGTGATATCCTCGGACATTTCGGTAACCAGATCGACAGGAATCCCCAGAGGCCAGCGGATAAGCACGCCAGTCGAGGGTTCCCATTCGGCGCAGGCGCGCAATGATCCGTTAGGGGGGGAGGTCGGGCTATAGCCGGCACCGATCTGGTCGAGTCGAGTCATTTCATCATCGGTCAAACCGATAGGCAGAGATTTGTCCGAATCTTTATCGACCGCTAAAAGGGAGACTGGCATCATCAGTAGAAAGATGGTCAATATGGTCGTTATGCGCCGGAGGGCGGACATCCTGGTTTCCAATCTCTTGATTCCTCAAAACCGGTTTAAAGCGGGTACACACTGAATCTATATGTAATATATATCGACCGCCTGATTTGGCAAGTTATATGTGGAGGCATAAAAAAAGGCCGGTAGATTTACCGGCCTTTATGGATGGCAACAGCCAATTATTTTCTTTTTCTCTTGTGAAGGTGGCATAACTTGGCGGGCGGTGCAACCATCCGTTTACACCGTTTGCCTTCCTTGGTTTTGCCGGTGCAGCGAACCTTCTTGACAACTTTCTTCTTCACAACCTTCTTGGTCACTTTCTTCTTGGGAGCCGCCTTTTTCTTCTTGACGACTTTCTTTTTCGCTTTGCGCATACAGTTTCCTCCTAAAAGGTGATGAATACGTCTATATAGTATCAATCATTAAAAACATTGTCAATAAAAAAACATCCATGATTGAATATTTTTTTACATGCATATACATAGCATCTGTGTACGATATTCCGTGCATATGAAGCATCAGAGTGTGTGAAAGTAGTATCGCATGGCAAACAATTGATGGATCGATGCCGAAATGATACAATTACTTGAGTATAGGAAGGCATCCTCATGGCCATGTATGGCCACGAGGATGAAGATGGTTTGTCCTAACAACCGGGGAATTTATTACGAATGGCCTGGATCAGATCGTTCAAGCAGTTGTTTTCGACCTGATAGGCGTTACTGTCATCGGTTGGATGACCGGGGCCGGGATGGCTGGGCCAGTTGGTGTGAGCATCTTTACGAGCTTTATCTTAGTATAGGTTAAGCTGCCATAAGCTTTTGTCCTGAAGTACTTGAAATGGGGAGTTTTAGGACTATCTCTGGGAAGAAATGGAAGAACGGGATACAGATTGGGTAAAAAGGCACTGGGAATGACGCTTGTGGCATCATTCCCAGTGATAAAGTCAATTACGATGTTTTAAGCCAAGGCTATTTATCGGCGTCGGCTTTCGCTTGCCATTCGCCTGCGTATTTCTCCGCATTTCGTGTATTCACCTGTTTCATAACGCGAATGGCTTCTTTCAGATTACCCTCGGCATGATGGGACCAGGCGATTTGCCATTGGGCATCGGTCTTTTGCCAATCGGCGGCTTTGTCAGATTCAAGAGCTCGAGTATAAACAGCGATAGCCTCCTCATGCCGCTCGAGACCGATCAAGGCCTTGCCCAGTTCGAGACGCAAATCACTGGCGAATATACTCTCGGGAAAGTTAGCCAAAAAAGCATTTCCCATTTCGATTACATCAAGATGTTCGCCGCCACTAATGGCTCGAAGACATTCCTGATACTCAACCTGGATTTCGGAAGACATCGGCATGACCTCAAACTCAACAATTCCGACATAGGCTTCGATATCCTCCTCAGGCATGACACTTATGGCTAACCTGTAACTTCCTGAGGTCATCGCAATGGGGAATAATTGACCAAGCTCCAATCTGATATCGCGCGGGGTACCCGGTACGAGTACAAAGGATTCTGGTGTGAAGGGACTACTCCAACTGACGGTCAGTTCCGTAGGTTCGTTATTTAAATAAATTTCCAGGCTAATCGTTTTATATGCAAAATTCGGCTGCCATAATTGAAGATTCTCCGAAGTTGTGTTTTCAAAGTTAACGATTAGTACCACTTCTTCACCGGGTTGGAATACACCATTAACATTTTCCAGCCTCACATCAGTCGATATCTGATCCATTGAAGTCATGTCGGAAATCCGGTTAATTTGAGCATATTGATTTGTCCACATACCCAGAATTAACACAGCGGGTAGCATCAATTTGACCCATATATTGAAACGCATACTTAAACCCTCCTTTAGTCGTTAATTCTCAAGAAACCCGGGATAGCAGATTTCGTACCGGTGAAGTCAATCCAGTATCCGACACCTTGTATTCCACCTTTGCACGAGTACTCAGACATTATATGACTGTCAACCCCGTCGCAGGCCTTGGGATTAGCATGAGTGTCCTGTAAATTCACGATATGTCCGGCTTCGTGAGCGAAAGTCCGTTTGATAAAGTCAACGGGATTAATAAAGAAATCCACTTTTGCGCCGGCCAAGTGAGTGACCGCGCCTGGTGCACGAACAGCCCCGGTAAGCGAGGTCGCGGTTTTTCCGATATATGTGATCTGTTCTGCGCCAATCTTAGTCGTACCGGATGTTCGCCAACCATTGGTATTACCAATTGGTATAGTATTCGTCGTGGCGTCGATTGCCGCAGTCAATGCTCCTCCACCTTTTATAGTGGTTGTATAGACAAAGCATTTGAGCTGCTTATTCGGGCAGGCCGGATTTGAAAGCCACTGAGCCCAGCCCCAGTATCCATCTGCACTGGCGCCGGCATCGGTTACTTTGATGGCCTGCTGTGTCGTACTCAATTTATCGGTTTTGAAATTAAAGTTGACCACACGCGTAGCGCTTTGCCATTCCGTTGAAAGTATGACATGGACCGGTGTCGTTAATGTAGCCGTTGTAAAGTAACCGCTAAGCCCGGCATCGTCAACATCAATATTGCGGATGAAAACATCTTTCTTCTCGACATCCGTGCGGGTATGTACTGTCTGGACCATATATCCACGATACTCCTCATATCGGGGAAGATTATCTCCGTCAACACCATCGCCCGCAGGAACAGTCTCATTATCGTCTGTGCCGGCCGACGAAGCCCCGGGACCTGTGTTTTGTGCGGCGGCATCGGCAACATGGTTGGAGTTGTCATCAACCGGAACTTTGAATTTAGTTGAATATGCCTCGCAATCATCAAAATACAAACAACAGGCCTGAATTTTGCCATACGCGCCGTAATCGTAACTGGTGACCGTAACCTGGGCAGTAGTAACCGGCACTTTGGTTTGAATAGTCTGACCATCGGCACTGGGTGGATCAAATATTGAGGCAGGATTTACAGTTGCCGTCTGGATGAATTTGAGGTCCTTGTCGGTTTCGCTTTCAGTGCCGTAATTAAGGCAGACACCCGGTTCCGTCGACACATCAGATAACATAAACCTGATAACTCGAGGGGCATCATCAGTTACGGTGGCCGTATAGGTAACTGAATTACCGGGGTCTCCGGGATTGGTTCCCACGGCCCGGCCTGTTGGAATCCATGCGGGGGGAGTCGGCGTCATGGTTATGGCACAGCAAACACTATAGCACACTACTTCATCACAGGTAGTACTTATTCCCGCATAGGTTCCTTCCTGAAGCATGCAATCTTCAGCAGTAGTGGCGATGCACTCGCCGCCCAACAGACAACAGGCTCCCAGACAGCCCGGGGTTGGACCTGCCTTGAATACATAATTGATGAGGTAAACGGCATCACCCACATTAAGAATCAGATCACAATTGGCATCTCCGGCGATTAGTGTCACGGGGGCGGGACCGCTTTTGAAAACGTAATTTATCAGATGTACTGCATCGCCGACATTAATGGCGCCATCTCCGTTGGAATCACCCGCGCTGTATACCGGCACAGGGGAAGTTACATATAACGTAATCGCGCATTCGGTGCATGGGGTTACACCGTCGCAAACCTCGATTACAATTTCTACCGGGCTCAGGGTGTCCTCGGGTATCGGTTGATATTGCAGCATACCAGCGCTCGGATCAAAGGTGTAAGAGCCGCTGCCAGTCAAATCAACAATGTTATATGTAAGTGGTTGACCTTCAGGGTCAATAGCTTCAAAAGTATAAACAAAGGTTTCCAGATAATTGATTTCTATTGGACCGGAAGGGCAATTGGTGAAATCCGGGGGCAGGTTCGGGGCGGCGGTTACATTTATAAAAATCGCGCATTCGGTACATTGGGGAACTTCGTCGCAAACCTCGACGACAATCTCGACCATGCTCTGGCTGTCCTCGGGAACGGGTTGATAGACCAATATGCCGGCGCCCGGATCAATGGTGGCCATACCATAGCCGTTTGTATAAACGATGTTATATGTAAGTGGTTGTTCTTCAGGGTCAATGGCTTCAAGATCGTAATCAAAGGTTTCCTGGTAATCAATCGCTATCGTTGTGAAGGGACAATTGGTAAATTCCGGCGGCAGGTTTGGTCGGGCCTTTACCGGCCAGCAGGTGCCGCCATACGGCCAATAAGTCGTTGGGGTGTGGGCTTGCCCAATCATATCAATAAATCGATTGTACCAATTAACGGGAATAGAAACGGTATCCATACACAAAGTCACTACATCCGGACCGGGGTCATTGGCTATAAAATGGAAAGACATCATATGTTCCAACGGCCCCGCGGCCATTGAATAGAACATGGAAACACCAGCGACGCCCAATGAATCGGGTGGGAGACCGTTAGCTGAAGCATCATAGATGAAGATCCCTAAATCCCAAACACTGGAGGGTGGATCCATTCGACACCCTGGAGCCACGGATAACGCACTTTTTGTACCGTAACCTCCGACGTTTTCATAGGCCCAGGTTGCGCCATCGTCCGACCAGAGGCGAAAACCAATATCCACACCTCTTAATTGTGTGCCGTTTTCGATATAAATATCGAAGGTCGCCGATTCTCCGGCCCAGATAGTATCATTTTGCCCGGAGCAGGTCATGTTAATATCTAAGCCATATTGAGCCTGACTTGATCCCGGCAAAAAAACCAGAATTATCATTACAAGTATTAATCTTAGAAAATACGGATTGACCAACATTGACGTCCGATCACTTTGGCAAATTTGCATAATTGCCTCCTTTACGTAGTTAGCCACAAATAATCATATCATTGTAGATATGGACATATTGGGGTCAGACGTGATGTTTGGGATTTTGGCTGTTGGTCTAGCCTGACGAAACTTCGATTATAAATATATGTCAATCAAGTAGATATGTCAAGCCATTATTATGATAAGGGGCTAGGCCTTAAAGTACTTGAAAAGTGATAGGTTTTGGCTTACTTTCCGATTCAATGTGTTGACTGCTTTGGTAATGAGTTTTGATAAGAAAAGCGAACGAAAAATGACTGAGAAGATTGACCCGAAGAATATATATGATGATTCACGAGAACTGGTCGGATTTGTACCTCGAAAAAAGGCTACGCCGGCCACCTATAATGATCTGGGGTTTATAAGCGGGCTGGAAATACATCAACAATTATTAACCCGAAAGAAGCTGTTTTGCCGTTGTCCGGCCGGATTGTACCAGAAGGGCGACGATTTCGACGCGGAACTCATCCGTCATATGCGGCCGACGCTGAGTGAGCTGGGTGAATATGACGGCACAGCATTGATGGAATTCAAAACCAGGAAGAATATTTTCTATCGCATCAAGGACGAGACGGCTTGCACTTATGACATCGACGATACACCTCCTTTTCCGATAGATCGCGAAGCGTTGAATATTTCCATTGAAATCGCCCTGTTGCTTAAGACCAATGTCGTCGGCGAACTGCATATTACCCGCAAGCAGTATCTGGACGGATCAATTCCGACCGGATTCCAACGAACAGCGATAGTTGGAATCGAAGGGGCAATTCCCTTGACCGATAAAACGGTTCGGATCATCCAGCTGAGTATAGAAGAAGATTCCTGCCGTGAAGTGTCCGATGTCGGGCATAGGCGGATTTATATGACCGACCGGCTGGGGATGCCGCTTATCGAGATGGTCACCTACCCCGATATGAAAACGCCGGATGAGGTAGCCGAGGCGGGGCATTATTTACGCTATCTGGCGCGAAGTACCGGCAAAGTGCGCACCGGGATTGGGGCGGGTCGCCAGGATGTCAATGTCAGTATTGACGGAGGCCGCCGGGTGGAGATCAAGGGCGTGGCTCACATAAGCTGGATACCGGAATTGACTCATATCGAAGCCTTTCGGCAAAAGGCTTTGTTGGAAATCACGAAATCGCTAAAGAGTAAAATCAGAGATGAAAACGAGTGGAAGCCGACTTCGGCCACAATCGATCCCAACAGCCTTTCTTCTGATCAGACAATGATCCATTCGGTTAATGCCCAGGGAGACTGCTTGACAGCCGTCAACCTTCCCAAGTTTGCCGGTATTCTGGCCTTTTTCACTCAACCGGAGAAAATGTTTGCCAATGAGTTGAGCGATCGGTTGAAAGTCATCGCCTGCCTGGAACGACCGAATATGAGTCATTCGGAAGCGTTTGAAAGGGGCGGTACAGGATCGCAATTCAGATTGCCGGTTCTGATCGAAGAGGACTGGGCGAAGGTGCGGAAATTACTTAAGGCCGGACCTGAGGACGCTCAGATCGTATTCCGCGGACCGGAGGCGGACGTGGCCACGGCACTGGATACGATTGCGGAACGCTGCCGGTTGGCTTTCGACGGCGTGCCTTTTGAGACTCGGAAATCATTCTCCGATGGTACGACCATCTTTGAAAGAGTTCTGCCCGGGGCCGATAGAATGTATCCGGATACCGATTCGGCTCCGATTCCGATCGAGGAAAACGAGATTGAGGAGATTGCCGGCGATCTGCCGGTGGCGGT
>JAAEQF010000106.1 GCA_024231695.1 FCB group bacterium | reverse complement strand
TCGAGAGAGTTCGTGAAAATCAGAGATACACTATAGATAAATACGAGTTTTTCGACGGGTTCGGAAGGACTATACAGAATGTAACACAAGGGGAAAACAGCAGCTATATAGTAACCCGGACAGAATACGATGAAATGGGCAGAAAATCCCTTGTTCAAGGCCCGTTTAAAAGCGATGGTCCGATCTGTTATCCCATGACGCCGATATCTGATGAAATTCCTCTGACTAAAACAACGTACGACGGCCTGGGAAGGCAGCTCGTGATAGAACAGTCCCACGGGGTTTATCAAACAGTTAAAACGGTTTTCACCTATTCCGGTTTTTTTACAACAATAACCGATCCTGACGGCAAACTAAAGACCGAAAAAAAGGATCACCTGAACCGTATAGTTCAGATAGAAGAGCATGGCGATAATGATCATTCCTTTATAACGCGCTATTTCTACAACCCGGCAAACGATTTAGTTCGAGTGCTCGACGCATCCGGAAATACCACCCGAATAGTTTACGACTCCCTTGGTAGAAAAATCGTTATGTCCGACCCGGACATGGGCATATGGAGATACTCATATGACGCTAACAACAATCTATTGACTCAAACTGACGCTAAAAACCAGACCATCAGATTCACATACGACGTATTAAACAGGGTATTAACAAAGACTTACTCCACCCGGGACGCCCCGGTTATTTACGAGTACGACCTTTCGATAAACGGAACAGGCCGCCTGTTTTCAGTTCAAAAAGGCGAAGTCGCAACAACCCACAATGCATACGACGCCATGGGCCGGGAACTATCAGTAACAAAAACAATACCAGGCGCCGACCCGAAAACCACAAACTATGAATACGACTTAACCGGCAAGATAACCCGAATGACCTATCCGGACGGTTTTCAGTTGAACTACACCTATTATCCTAAAACCGGGCTTATCCATTCCCTAACCGGCCCTGATTCAATAGAATTTGCCAAATATTCAAATTACGAGCCAACCGGAAAAATCGGTTGGATGGAAAACAGCAACGGAGTTGTTACGAGATATACCTACGATCCTCTATCAACAAAACTGACAGGAATAAGAACCTACTATCCAGGCCAGGGAGATGAGGAAGATTTCTATTTACAAAAACGAACTTATCAATACACAAGAGCCGGCGACATTGAAACCATAGAAGACGAACTGCGAGGCGTAACATACACCTACGCCTACGACAACCTCCACCGGCTGTTAACCGAGACCGCAACGCCCGGCGGCGCCATCAATTATTCATACGACCGGATAGGGAACATCCTATCAAAAACCGAAGGAATCAACTTTTTCGTTTATGAATATAACGAAACCGAAAAACCCCACGCCCTGCAAACAATCGTACGTAACAACGCAACCTATACATTCACCCACGACCCCAACGGCAATATGACCCACGGCTATGATCTAACAGAACCGGCAACCCCTGGAAATAGAATCATACACTACAACGCCGATAACATGCCGACAAAGATCGTTTACCAAAAAAACGAAGAAAAACAAACAACCACCTTTATATATAACGGCCACGGAAAACGTGCTAAGAAAATTACAACTAATGAAATCGAAACTTTCTATTATGGCGAACATTACGAACTATCAAACGAATCAGAAACAAAATACATTTTCGCCGGCAACCAGCGAATAGCGCAGGTAACTTCAACCGGAACGCAATTCTTCCACAAAGACCACCTTGGCAGCACCACCGCCATGACCGACGAAACCGGCTCTCAGATAGAAACCGCCGAATATCTACCCTATGGATTACAAAGAGAATCCATTGGCGAAAATACAACAGCTTATAAGTTCACCGACCAGGAACTGGACCCCACAACGAATCTCTATAACTATGATGCAAGACTATACGATCCCGCAATCGGCAGATTCATAAGCCCTGATAACGTCGAACCGGACTACACCGACCCTCAATCACT
>JAAEQF010000105.1 GCA_024231695.1 FCB group bacterium | reverse complement strand
GATTCGTTTAATGCCGCCGATTATCACTGATCCGGCCACACCGGCGATGACAAAACCGATAATCCATCTTGTAAGCGACTCATGTTCCGCCCCGATAGCGAGACCGTCCATGAGCGAGTGTGCAATAGTATTTGACTGCACCATGTTGCCTGCGCCAAACGCCGCAATGGCCGTACAGAAAGCGAATATCCAGGCCAACGGCTTGAAATACCGGTGCATGCCCAGCTCGATGTAATACATCGGGCCGCCCAGTATATTGCCGTCGGGCTCGACCTTCCGATACTTGATCGCCAGGGTGCATTCGCAGTACTTGATAGCCATGCCGAAGAGGGCTGTCACCCACATCCAGAAGATAGCCCCCGGTCCGCCCCAGTAGAGGGCGATAGCTACGCCGGCGATATTGCCGATACCGATAGTCGCGCTGAGCGCCGCCGACAGGGCTTGGAAGTGCGTGAGTTGTCCTTCCATGGCCGGATCGTCGTACTTGCCGCTGGCGATGGCGACACCGTGCCAGAAGCCGCGAAATTGCACGAACACCAGTCGAAGGGTGAGAATCAATCCGGCGCCGAGCAGAATGAGAGCCATCGGCCAGCCCCACACGAAACCGGAGATTGCAGGTAGGATAGAGTTGAGTTGTTCCATGTTGTGGGTTTAGATAGGGAATGTTGGGAAAGGCATCAACAATAAACTGTCGACGGGGTTGTCAGATAGAGCTATCAAATTTGGGCGTCCCGCCACTTGCCAGCGATCTTCTCCCGCACATCCCAACCGTCAGCAATCCATAGCCGCTTCTGCTCCTCAGTATACTGGGTGGGGACTTCGCTGGTTATTTGCACGTCAAAGTCGTGGCCGTAAAACTTCTCGTACGAGAATTCCTTGATCTCCAGGACAAGATTATCATATCCCAGGAATCCATCGGTTTCCCGTTCGGCCCTCTTAACCTGCTCTCTTGCGCCACGTGGCGAGTCTAGCGGCCTCCCCCAGCCTTTCTCCTGAACCTCTATCAGCCAGGCGAATCCAAAATATACACCAATCTGGTTAATACCCTCTGACTCAAGCAGTTTTATAAAGGATTCGAAGTCATCACGGATCTTTTTCAAGCTGTATGGGCGGCCTTTCAGTACATAGCTCATTCGGTCAAATGCTCCTGTGAACCCTTCTTAATACTGGAACATACTGTCGCCGTTTGCAGTTGACAAGGGAATATTCCATGATAGATAGGGCACAGCATTCAATTGCCGCCATGCATGAAATGACGATAGCTATGCAATGGGTTGTGAGGCAAAAAGAAATGGGGCCGGTCGCGACCGGCCCCGGGCCAGAACTTTTTTAATCCGCTGACCCAAAAGCTATTCTTCTTCGATGACTCCGCCGGAGCGAAGCCCCGTATTATATATAATCGGCATTT
>JAAEQF010000104.1 GCA_024231695.1 FCB group bacterium | reverse complement strand
TTGGTGTATTGGCTGTTGAATTCGTTCGGCGTGTCTTTCTTGTATTCACAAGGCCCGGCCCAGACGATTGCTACCCGGTTACTGATTTGTGAGGCAGCCAAAGTAACGTTGAGACTCTTGACCGTATCAATCAGATGTTGGTCCGACCATACGTTCCCGCCATCATCGTTGTAGTCATCGAATTGCTTGCGGTAATATGAAATTGTCTGGCCGTCCTCAGGAGGTGTTCCAGCTTCGCAGGCAACCAGATGCAAGAAGGTCTGGCTTCCAACCTGCCATTCGATTTTGGGCCAGAGATTTTCGTTAAAAGGGCCGGTACCAGGATTAAGCCACCAGCCAAAATTGTCGGTGGGGTAATGGGCATTGAAAGGCCCGCCATAAGTGTGCGGGAAGCCACCGTTGAAATATGAAGCGGCAGCGTAAATAGCCAAACCCTCATGGGCCGTTGGAATCGCATAACCACTGGCAGGATCGACATCCAGGGCGCAATATCCCGCCCGGCCGGTATTGACCGGTATATCTACTTTCAGATCGCAAAAATACTCATCCATGTCATACGTTTGGAGGATTACATCGCGATCGCCTCCCAGGACAGACGTTTCCTTGTACATCCAGACCATGCTTATGTACTGCGAACCGCGATGCTCAATCATCCGACCCATAGAGCAATTGTGCTGATAATCATAGGTAGTGGTAGCTATCTGACTGCCCGGAGAGCTGGTCGGGATGTAACCGAGGGGCATCTGCATTGGAGCAGCCTTGTCCGCCGCCTCGTGATCAACGTCTCGTTCAATGCCGGCAAAACCATAAACCGGCGCTAGATGAGCCGGCATGGAAATTGGATGTCTTTCCGGATTTTCATCTGCATACGCTAATTGCAGACCAAATCCGGCCATTAGCATAATTATAACCGAAACTACCATTAGCCTCTTTCGCATAGATTCCTCCTAAGACGGTTTAGGATCGCCAAAACTTTATTTAATTTTCATATCTTGCTTAAAGGATGTGTCTGGCCGTGAAGCCGATGATAAGGCTTAAAAAGATCCATGCGGATGATAACAGCAACGGATACTGAGCACGGCAAGCATGGGTTCTTCCTCCCGAATTGTAAAAAAATTGTTCGTTGTCATTCAAGAAGTCAAAATCCGATTTGCGATTACCTGACGATACAGCGTGCTCTTTTTGTATCAAATACAATATAAATCCTGTTTCGATATTTGTCAAGCTGTTATAATACCGGGCATTACGGGGAGTTAAATTAATAAAGCGACATCTCTTCTAATTGAAAATTCACATTAACCGTGTCGTCCTGAATCAAATTAATAACTTGATATTGATTGACCTGTTGGGTATTGTCGAAATTCTTCCCCGACTTACCGGTGGTAATCATAAATAATCCCTGAGCATTGGCTATCGCCAGAAAATAGGTCCCGGTATCGGCTTCCAATTTATAATATCCGGTGCTGTCGCTTATCGTCGTCGCGATGATTTCCCCGGCCGAGTTTCCCCCGCCCCGATACCGATACAGCGAAACTTCGGCTCCGGAAAATGGTCGTGGCGTCAGATCGGGCGGGTTAGTCAGAAGGGTAGCATCCTCGTAATCGACTCCCGGGATATAGGTCACGATCCCGTAAACATGCTGACTAAGTTTCGCCTCTTCCGTGTCCGTCCGAATCGGACTGCAGGAAATAATAACCAGCATAATAAGTATCGACATCGGTCGCATAATAACCTCTCTTTGGATTATCTAAGGCTTCTATAATGAAATACCGCCGATCCGGGAATTTCTTCCCGGCTGAGTGAAAGATGATGAATATATTTAGGGCTACCGGCCTGGTGAATTTCCCGACCGGAGATTGGTTCAACGGCGGGTATAGGTTCCTTCCATGGAGAGATACCAGTTTTCACCGTCATAGGAATTTTCCATTTTGTACTTGTAGGAGTTTTCGGTAATGTCGTAGGTCGTAGCTCGCGAGTGAATAGATTTACCATTCATCAATTCCTCACCCACCAACACTCGCGCGCCATTAATGGTTTTTCCGGTAAAAAACGACAATCGCCCGGAAAAATTATCAACCCAGACTTCCTGCCATTCACCGGCGGCCCGGTCATAGGCCAAAGTACTCAGCCCATTCATTTCCATACCACTCATTTCGCCTGTATAAATCATCTGGATGGCCCCGCCGCCGGCAACCACCGATATTTCCGCGACAGCTTCATGTTCCGTCCATACATCGACAGATGGATCCCATTTCAATTTCCCCTTATAATCCCAGGTCCCGGCCATAACTGCAAGTTTTCTGATCTGTTCCGGTGGGCCAAACTCCGGCATCGGCTCGTCAATTTGGACCTTGGCGCTGTCAGCTCCCGCCAAGGCGCTCACTCCAACCAGACAAAAGACACTGAGGATTATCAAAATCCTTTTCATGTAAATCTCCTTCTTTGGCGGCGAGAATTTACCGCATTTGTTCTCAAAACCATTATGGGTTATTCCGATTTCGCATATCATACGATACCGGAATCGATTTTTCTATCACTTTTTGATATGATTTTTGACACTAAAATGTCAACGATTTACGACCCGCTTGATACTCAACCCCTGCACCAGAATAGAAAAGACGACGACGACATATGTGACCGAAACAATCAGCGATCTGGCCTCCCCGGCAGCGAGAGAAAGAGCCAGGGCGATGGAGATGCCACCGCGCAGTCCGCCCCAGGTGAGAATCAAAGTGGCGTTGCGGCTGAATCCGCGCTTGAATTCCATGATGTTGATCGTGGCCCAGACGCTGATCAACCGGGCAGCCAGAGTCACCGGAATAGCGATCAATCCGGCAATCAAATAATCGAGGGTAAAAGATAGAGCCAGAATTTCCATCCCGATCCAGACAAATAGGACAGCATTGAGGATCTCGTCGATCAGTTCCCAGAATTTGTCCAGATGGTCGCGGGTATTTTCCGACATGGCCAAAAGACGGCCGTAATTCCCGATCAACAACCCGGCTACGACGATCGCTATCGGTCCCGAAGTATGCAGGTACATGGCCAGTGCATATCCGCCGCAAACCAGCGCCAGCGTCAGCAATACCTCCACCCCATGATCATCAACACGCTTGAGCATCCGGTAAGCTATCCAGCCGATCACTAATCCGTAAATTACTCCACCGACCGCCTCCTGTAGAAACAGAAGAACTATATGGCCGAACGACGAAGCCTCTCCACCGAAGGCGATCCCGACCAGCACGGTGAAAACGACGATACCGACGCCGTCATTAAAAAGCGATTCACCGGCGATCTTGGTTTCCAACGATTTGGGCGCCTTGACCGATTTTAGAATCGAAAGCACTGCCACCGGATCGGTCGGTGCGATCAAAGCGCCAAAAATAAGACAATAAATATAAGACAATGACGTACCGAGAAGTTTCAGCGCGAAAAATATCGCCGTCCCGACTAAAAACGTCGTCGCAATCACTCCCGCGGTAGCCAGGACAGTGATAACCGTTTTTTGTTTGTCCAGATCATTGAGATTGATTTTAATCGCTCCGGCAAAGAGCAAGAAGCTGAGCATCCCTTTCATTAGCGCTTCGCTGAAATCAATCTGTTCGAGAAGTACAGTAATCTTATCGCGGATATCAAAACCAAGCGCACTCAGGGCCAGTACCGACAGCGACATGATCAGCCCGATGACCATCAATCCAATTGTCGAGGGAAGTTTCACAAAACGATAATTTATATAACCGGCCAGAGCAGCCACAGTGATAAAGACGGCGAAAAGATTGAAGATGGTCATGTGTCAATATTTGCCGTCACCGCCCCCTCAGTCAAGATAAATATCACCCGTCCGAATAAGCAATATTAAGTCTCAATCCCAGTCGTCAAAGACTGCCTTAAGGCCTCGCACATAAGCACTGTAAACAGCATCCATATGCGTGCCGTCGTCGATAATTTCCGAGGTCAGCTCCAACCCGCTATAATTGCTTTTTTCAAGTCCGGCCACAAAATCGTTCCAACCCACACTCATGATATCCGGTTCATGCTCACCCAAAGCTGTATAGACCCTGGCCGGGAGGTCATTATGCAAATCAGCGTATTTCTTTTCCAGATCAATAATCATCTCATTGCCGGTATGAAGCGCCGGACTGACGATCAGATATCGGCTGAAAGTTTCCGGCGCGGTTACCAACGTGAAAGCGCCCAATGTCCCGCCTGAGGACATCCCGGCGAAAATCCGGTCGTCTGACTTCACCCGGAAATTGGTTTCGATATATGGAATCAATTCTTCCTGCAAAAACGCCAGATACTTGCCTGCTCCGCCCGCCGCAGGTATATCTTCATGTTTTGCCGGTAGATGATCGCGGGCCCGGTTATCCCAGGCCACTTTGCCGGTCTCTTTATAACCGATGCCGACGATGATGATATTGGGGATACTTTTCTGATACTGAAGAGTGCGGGCGATTATCCGCACAAACCCGAAAAAACTGTCCGAATCGGTTAGGTACAAAACCGGATATCTGTCGCTCGCTTTGTCATACCCCGGCGGCAGAGATATATGCAATTTATAGTCTTCATCGACTTTCTCTGAATGAAACGGCCGCACCTGTGAACCACGCAATGTGAACTCAGGATAACTTTCCGCGCTTAAAGAATCATCGTTAGTATTGCCACAGGCAGTAAAGATGACTATACAGCAGCAAATCACAAACGCGCTTGTCAGATATTTCATACCCACTCCCGGCTTTAAATCAAACGGCGGTATTTTCTCTACATTTTCCGATATACTCTGCGATACGATTAATATTCATATTGGTTTCATCATTATAAAACTCAACCACCCGGCTTTCGGGCCTTGATGGTGAAGAAAGACGTCGGGGCGCAGGAAAAATACTCGCCCGACTCCACTTGCTCTCTCATGATCTCCATGTACGGATCAATGATCTCAAGATAACATTCGTAATCATCCGGCTCTCCCCCACCGGCGAGGAAAAATTCCTTCTGTTGTGCCATCAGGACTTTGCGCCGAGCAGGATCAAGCCATGACCTCCGGACATGTTCAAGGGCTGATTGCTGAAGTGGCCCATCGTATGGCGGTTCCAGATAATGAACGCGGTCATTGTTGCGGACATCAATATCTATCAAACCCTGAGCTTTCAACATATGGGGTACCTTGGGGCCGATACTTCCGTCACCCAGACCAAGTTTGATCCGTCCCTGATGACAGATCATATGAACGCGAGCGCAAAAGAGATGATCATCAATACTCAGTTCCGAAACGGAATTATACATCCGCCCCAGTCCCGGATTATGATTATCCGGCTCGTTGCATAAAATCAAGCCGCCCGGTTTGGCGACGCGAATCATTTCCGCGACGGCTTTCTCAGGATCATCCAAGTGAATCAACAGAGTCTGACACATCACCAAATCGGCATAGTTATCCGGCAAAGGCAGCTTGTAGGCGTCACCCTCAACAAATTTCGCCCGGCCTCCATCGGCCCAACCAGCCGCGTCCTTTTCGGCCTCTTTGACCAATTCCGGAGTATTATCCACGCCGATATAATGTCCGCCCTGCCCGAAAAACGGCCAGAAAGTATAACCAAGGTATCCCAGCCCGCAACCGACATCGACGGCGGTCATACCCTGCTTCAGATCCAGCCAGGCGGCGAGTCTTTTGACCGTACCTTCGAGCCACATCGACTTGCGTTGGAACACTAACATATCTTTCCAGCAATCATCGGCCCAGTTGGGTTTAATCGTCCCATCCATCAGAAAAATGCTCCTTTTCCGGTAATTTCCACAATCATACTGATTGCCGTTGCACGATAAATACCTTGAAATACCGTTTGTCCTGTTTGGATACGGAAATCTCCGCATCGCTCACCAGAATGAATCCCGTTTCTTCGAGTAATCTAAAAATATAATCCACGGTATGCCGGTAAAACGATTCCTCATACTTGGCATCATAGTATTCATAGACTCCATCACTGATCTTCTCATAGCCTTTACTGTTCTTTGCATCATACTCATGAAAATCGAAACCGAACAGCCCACCCGGCTTAATGATTCTGGCCACTTCCGAAAATACATCCTGAAGTTCACCCAAAAAATGGGTCACACCGGCTATTATGACTTGATCGAAATCCTCATTTTCATAAGGCCAAGGGAATACTGACAGATCATGCCGGATCAATCCGGCCGCCATATTTTTACGGCGGCAGACATCAAGCATGGCCGGAGAATTATCCATGCCGTAAATTTTCAAACCGGCTCGATGAAAACGTTCGGACCCCAAACCGGTACCGATCCCCAAATCAAGCAGTTTTTGGCCGGGATGAATATGAAGATACATTAAACCGAAAAACAGTTCCGGGACATGCCATCCGCTTTCATCGCTCGATTGATCGTAACCGTCGGCATACTTTTTATAGGAGTCGTCATTTTCAGGCATTTTTTCAAATCCTCCCTAAAACAAAAACGGAATAAACATCCGGGTACACTTTATGTAATCCTGATAGGCAGCCCCAAAGTATTTGATATTTTCCACTTCTTCCATCTTTGCCGTCAAAGTAAATAACACACAAGTCAGAACTGTCAAACCAGCGGCGATGAGTGACGGCCGCTTGAAAAACACTCCCCAGGCGCCGTATATTCCTGCAGCATATATCGGATGCCGAAGGTAACGATATATTCCCGTACTCACCAGTTCGGTCGTCTTCTCGATGCCGTATAGTGAATTATCATCTCGTTTCTTATCCGGCTTCCCTTTTTTATAAAGCGTTACCGCTCCCAAAACGACCAGCACAATTGAAATGAAAAGAAAAATCCAGGATAGCAGTTGCATCGGATGGAAAGGTTTTTCAAACCAGAACTCAACGTTCATCAAAACCAAGACCAGTATTGATTCCCAGGCGAAGAAACGATAAAAGCCATGAGAGCGAATATTGCTCAATGACTTCCGTGACACATAAACAAAAATTATCGTGGCAACCATGAATATAATTATTTTACACATCAGGTTATGCTCTATTCCAACCGGCTAACCGGTTTGAATTCTTCTTTCAGTATGCCATAGGAGTAAACATTAAACCATTTCCGCCCTACCCGAGTAGCTTTGCGCCAAGTCGCCTCTCTTACAAAGCCGGTATTCTCCAAAACTCTGACCGAGGCTTTATTTTGTTCAGATAAAATGGCATAGGCTCGGATAAGACCCATATCCGAAAAGACATAAGACAAAATAGTCTTAATGGCTTCGGCACAATACCCGCGTTTTCGATATCGACGTCCGATCCAGTAACCAATCTCGACATTCAGGTCCTGCCGGTTGATATTACGCAGGCCGATCATCCCGATCAAATTATTTGTCTGAATATCACAGATACAGAAATGATATTCAGAATCTTTCCTGATCAGTCGCAGCGTTTTGTTAATCCATGACCGGGCGTTGATCAATGTATAGGGTGATGGAAAGTCAGGTATAAAACGAGCCATTTCCTTGTCATTGGCCTGAATGGCCAGAGCTTCAGCATCCGATTGCCTCAACTGCCGCAAAGTAATTCTTGACCCGGACAAAACGGGTAACGCCATAAATTAGTCCCTTTATCGTTTTTCCGAAGATGCAAGATAAGCTCAGGACCTAAATTTACCGGGCTGTAAGGCAGACGTCAATTTAAATAATTGTTTGATTTGATAAGTGAGCCGTCAGGAACCAATTCCTGACGGCTTAAAAAAATCAATTATTTAATTAATCTTTAACACAGCGCACCGAGTAACCGCTGGTCTTATCGTAGGCCGCGCGGTAAATTCCGGCAGTGTCATAATACAGGCCCCGAGTCCAGGCATTGAAACTGTCATCCTCCGACGATGTCCAGAAGAAGCAGTATGTATTGAGATTAAAGAAATTTCCGCCCGATCTCGAACCTCCGGGCAAAGCCGAGAAACCGCTTTCATCAGTAGCCCCGGCATTGGGGTTGGTCCAATAACCGGGACCACTATATTTCAGCTTACCGCCCTCATCGCCCCCTCGATAATCGGTATCCCTATCGGCCTCGGCCTGGCTCATACCGAGATACATTTCCAGTTGTTTCCATTCAGCGTCAGTCGGCACATGCCATCCTGTCGGGGCCAATTTCCGGCTATCATCTACCGCATACCAATTATAAAGTCGTCCGTATGTGTTGACGTTTTGAATATCGTTACTATGGGCACAGCAGGCTCCCGAGATGAGGTCTCTCCAAGTTGCATCCTCGGATATAATAGGCACCTCATCACCATTCCGATAATGAGTTGCTTTCAGATTTTCAGCCATCCACCACTGATCGCCGATTTTAACCGTTTGATAAAAATTGCCGTCAAAATCTCTAATTGTCCC
Organism: FCB group bacterium; assembly: GCA_024231695.1. Lineage (GTDB taxonomy): Bacteria > Zixibacteria > MSB-5A5 > GN15 > JAAZOE01 > JAAEQF01. The sequence continues at coordinate 14,597 of JAAEQF010000104.1, read as the reverse complement.
AGTCGTATCGGTATCACCTGTTGAACCCGAACTAACCGGATCATCATCACCACAACCACCGAATACAAATAAGCTGAAAATCACCAAAACAGTCGAAACAACAATCCTGAGTTGAAGAAACATTTGAGCCCTCCGGTATCTATTTTGGATAATTGGAATTAATATATAAGATTTGACTGAACAATCAACATAATTGTTGAAGAAAGCGAAGTAATAAACAAATACCCCGTACTGAACGATTTTCGATTCATTCGGTTTGAGTTTTCGCATCCTGAGCGTATCTAAAATGCCGGTTTCCGTCGTTTGCCTAATCGTCCTGGGTTTATCGTTTTCCAATGATTCCTCTTGCCATTGCCTGTTCGGTAGGCTAGGTTGAGTCGCGATTCGCTGTATTATATATTTGCAAATAACGATTCTTTATAAACGAAGGCTGCTGTTAATGAAGATTGATGCCGTTAGTTTCGACATGGACGGGACTTTGATCAGGAACACAGATTCCGTTAGATATCTTTGTATGCTTAATAACAACTTGGATGAACTTGAGAGAATACATCGGCGCGAGGACGACAAGAACATTTCGTGGATCGAGGCAGATTATCTTAAGGCAAAACTGATAAAAGGTCTTGACGTTGCGGAAGTAAAAAACAATTTCGTTAAGAGTATCAGGCTTATTAAAAACATAGATAGGGTATTATTGCATTTAAGGGAGCAGCAAATAGAGTCAGTACTGATAACCTCCGGACCGACTCAAATCGTCGACATTTTAGGAGAAAAATTCGGCTTCGACGCTGTGTACGGCAGTGAATATGAAGTATTAAATAATAAATTTACCGGAAGGATTCTAACTCACCTGGGCAGCGCCGGCAAACTTGATTGCCTAAAGGAGTATTGTACAAAGTCCGGCATCAATTTAAAACGCTGTGTAGCGATTGGTGACAGCGAATCGGATATCGCCGTCTTTAAAGAGTGCGGAAAATCTATTGCCATAAATTATTCCGACGCTTTGAGAGGCATGGCCTCCGAATACATTATCACCGATGATCTATTCGATATTGCGGGAATACTCAAATCCTGGCTGGCGGAATAGATTTCTTCAGCGGGTGCCCCATAGCTTGCTATGGGAAAGTTTAATTTTCTATATGGATGCCAATACACCTATGCCAATCAGATAAAACAAATACTCCGTACAGAACGATTATCGAACCGTTAGGTTTGAGTCTATTCACTGGTTGACATTTCCGATTCCACTATGAAAAGGCGAATAGGACGCCGCTTCAGGGCGCTTTTGATTTATGTGAGCTTTTCTTCTTGACAATGGACAAAGGATCTATGTAATTTAATCTGGTTATGTGTTCAAATGGCGATAACTTTCAAAAATCTCCATAGTATACTACCTGGAAATGACAGAAACGATTTGGTATATCGAGAGGATGCAGCGTTGTGACTTGGAATAGAATCGGCCACGCTGTCAATAGACGCCCCCGGATATCGCCTCTGGCGTATGTTTTAATTGCCTTCGTTGTGTCCAGAGTAATCTATTTCGTTCTGGGCATACGGTTCGATATGGAACCCCTGGGGCATTACTGGCAGTATATTGACCCCGAACTACTACGCACCAATCTATTTGAAAGTCTATATTACCTGCATAGTCAGCCACCTCTTTTTAACCTGTTTCTTGGGATTGTCCTGAAAATATTTCCGGGGTATGAGACGATTGCGTTTCAAATTATTTTCATCGCTTGTGGTCTGATACTCAGCGTTTCACTTTGTCTGTTAATGACAAGTATGGGGATATCGAGCAGGCTCAGTTGCATCCTGACGATCATATTCATAGCCAGTCCGACATGTGTGTTATACGAAAATTATCTCTTTTACACCTATCCGGTTGCCGCAGTCCTCAGCCTGTCAGCGTTGATGTTACACCGCTATTTAAAATTTGGACGGGTTTGGAACCTGGTTGTTTTCTTCGCCCTTTTGGCTTCACTCGTTTTCACACGAAGTTTCTTTCATCTGGTCTGGTATGGAGTTATGGCGTTGCCGATAATCTGGTTTCAGAGAAGGAACTGGAGGAAAATTGTGCTGGTGGCCGGGATACCTTTCCTCCTGTGTTTTATTTTGTATGCAAAGAATGCCCATGAGTTCGGCAGTTTTAGCGGCAGTTCTTGGTTCGGGATGAACTTCGCCAGACTCACTACATGGAGGTTACCTCTTGAAGAGCAGTTAGATCTGGTTGAACGGCAAAAAATTTCCGACCTGTCTGTGATCAAACCATTTCGAAAGTTGGAGATCTACCAGCACTACTCCGATTATCCCCTTGCGGAACTGACCGGTATTCCTGTTCTGGATCAGAAGCGCAAATCGACTGGGGCCACCAATATGAATAATCTGACCTACATCAGCATCTCCGGGGATTACTGGCGTGATGCTCGATATGTTCTTTTCCATTATCCGGGGACATATATTGGGAGCCTGTCTGAATCGTTTTTTACATATTTCATCCCGTCAAGTTCTTATTCTTTTCTGAAAGATAACCGCCAGAAGATTAGCCTCGTTGATAGAGCCTACAACCTGGTTTTATGCGGGCAGTTGCAGTATGAGAAGGAGATAACCGATGTTCGGGCATTTCTCAGTATAGGATTGTTTACTGTGCTTGGATATATAGTAGTGATGATCTATAGTCTTCTGTTACTCCGCCAGGCCTTTCGACGCAAGCCGATAAGTTATCCATTTGCTCTCACGCTGCTGTTTATTTGGTTAAACCTTTTGTACGTTACAATTGTGGGCAATGCCTTTGAATTAGGTGAAAACAATCGTTTTCGATTCATCGCCGAGCCGTTATTCGTTGTCTTGTTAGGTCAGGTTATTAGACACAAGTTCAGTAAGCCAATGGTTTGAGGTTGCACCTCTGGATTCCCTATAGCATGCTGTGGAATAGTTTGGTTCAAAACCTGAGAGGTTGATGCTGGATTATAACCCTGCGATTCAAAATACCCCGTATTGAACGATTTTCGAACTGTCCGGTTTGCGTTTCCACGATATTGAGATATTACAGCTCCTAATATCAAAACCTCAGGTTTTTAACTATATATTTCTATCACATGTTTCCCATGGATAAAAATACAATAGTTATTTCCGCTCATCTTTGTACTCGGCAATATCCGCATACCCAGGCATATATTGGCAGTCCTTACAATGTTTTGTACTCCACCAAATGCTAACGAGAATTTCTTTCTCGCTTTTCAGTTCTCGACTACAGCTGGGACATATTATGTGCGGTTGATTCTTATCATAATCTGATTTAAAAACCAAAGTGTCACCTCCATAAGGTCAGTATTATAAATGATGCCCCGACACCAACTCTGAAAAAACAAATACCCCCGGCAGGACTCGAACCTGCTACCCTCGGTTTAGGAAACCAATGCTCTATCCAGATGAGCTACGGGGGCATGCACGCGTGCACTTTATCTAATTGAGCTTCGCTCGATTAGTTTTACTGTGGTGAGTAAGATATTGAAATTTCTAATAGTCGGCAATACTTTTTAAGACAATAGGCAGATTTCCCAGTCAACCGAAAAAGGGCAGCCCGGCCGCGCGGCAGGCGCCACGACGGTAACCATCGGGAAACAGCCGGCCGAATTCATCGAGACCGATATCATTGGCCGAACACAACTCAAAAGCCGAGGGAATATTCCCGTTCTGGCGATAGAAATCCCGTAGATAATTGATGATTTTCCAATGCTTGTCGGTAAAGCCTTCCGGAAGTTCCCAATTGCAGGCGGCCCATTGAGCAAAACGCTCGTTCCACTGCTCAAAATCCTTCAAAAAACCCAGCGTATCAACTTCGTGTTCGAGTTCAACTTTCGGAACGCATTCATAAGTCAGCCAGATATTGACGTCACTCATAAAGGCGAAATTTATACCGGCGATTTTGCATGCCCCGCGATGATACCCGGCTGAGAAAAGTTGACGAAGCTGAGTAAGTCGAAGGTTGTTTTCCGAACAGGCAATGACGATTACCGGAACCGTGTTTTCCACGAGGAATTTATCGCGCAAATAATGAATGAAACGCCAATGATCTTCAGTCAATCCGCCCAGGATACCTAACCGCGCAGCCATCCCCTCGGCAAAATCCTCATCCCACTGATCGGCCTGTTCAAGAAATCCGTGCAGATCGAGTTTATATTCTTTGCCTTTGAAAGTAACCGATTTTTTATCCATCCATGAATCCTTCATGGCCTCTCACTGTCGTGTGTTGATTCAAAATAAATACTTCAAAAGCGAAACTATTTATGTAATCCGGCTTTTACAGTGGAGCCGGCAATTGTCGGATGTTATCTATAGAATAGACAATTCGTGTCTATAAAGCAAATCTATTGATTATCATCGGGGAGTATTTTATAATATGGCATTGTTTCGGAAATGACTTTTCGAGGAAAACCAGCCATGTCAAAAATCGTGATTGCCAAAGCCCGACGGATTCATGTCCCGGCCGTTGTGGAGTTGTGGAAAGACTTCATGGATTTCCACGCCCGTCTCGATCCTCTATTTATCCGCAGTAAACGCGGCCATCTGAAATTCAAACAGCTGATTTTAAAAACAATCGGATCGCGCAAATGGCAGCTGTTTGTCGCCCTTGATGAAAAGACCGTTATCGGTTACTCAATGTGTAAGATATCCGATCCTCCCCCGGTTCTGGCCAGTTCCCGCTATGGGATGTTGCTTGATGCATACATCGAGCCGGCCTATCAACGCCAGGGCGCGGGGACGCTTCTTTTCAATGCCATGAGGGATTGGTGTAATTCAAAAGGCATCACTCGCCTCGAACTCAATGTCGCCACGACGAACAAGATCGCCTGTGCTATTTGGAAAAATAAGGGATTTACGGAATACTTGAGAATAATGTCCCGGCCGATATAGAGAAAACATCAAGCCTTCGGTAATAATATAGTGATAGCCGCCCCACCAGAAGTGACATTAGAGGCCGTGATTCGGCCACCGAAATCGATAATCGTCTTGTAAGCCAATGCCAGCCCCAGACCGGAACCGTCAGCCTTGGTTGTGAAATACGGTTGAAAGATCTTGGACAATACATCATCGGGAAAACCCGGCCCGTTGTCGGTGACGCTGATGCGCCAACCATTATTGTCCGCAGCGATGGCGATTATTACTCGCCCGCCATCGTGCATGGCCTGCATGCTGTTTTTAATCAGATTGATGAAAACTTGTTGAAGCTTTTCTGCGCTGCCCCGCACGGCCGCCGCATCGGAAGCTTCCAGCTCCAACTCCACACCCTGCTCATGCGCCTCAGCAGAAAGCGAAGATACCGCCTTGCCTATTGGTTCGGCCAAATCGAATTTCTGTTTTTCACCGGCCCGGACCCGCGCCAGTTCCAGAAACCGGGTCAGGATCTGGTTGAGACGAGCTGATTCGTCGAGGATATTCTGCGACAAGCGGTCGAAATCCGTGGCTGCTCCATCCGGTTTAAATTCATGCTTGAGTCTTTGAGCGGCGATGGCTATGGCATTAAGCGGATTCCTGATTTCATGAGCCACTCCGGCGGCCATATCGCCCATTTCGGAAAGCCGCTCGCGGCGGCGGCTGTCTTCCTCCAACCGTTTCTGCTCAGTGATATCATGAATAAGCGCTACCGCTCCCCCACCGGCATCATCCGGCAATGGTGATAGACCCAAGAGGATCACTTTGTCCTCGCCGCCAGGAGTAATAACATTATGCTCGATACTTATCAACCGATCGCCTTCAGTAACTTTTTCCGGCAGAGCAAACGGAAGGTCGGCCGACAACTCGGAAACTTTCCGCCCGATTGATTCGGCCGTAATACCGGTCAGATAGGCAAAAGCGTCGTTGACAGCGATCAATTTCCCTTCTCGATCATAAGCCATGACGGCGCTGGTCAACCGGTCAAAAACGGTTTCGGTCATGGAACGCATTTGCTGATAAGTGCGGTCGAGGATAAAGTAATTCTGATTGACCGAAACCACGGCCACAACCAGAAAGGTGATGAAAAAGAGAATGACGGCAATGATGATAATCTGTCGATCAAAACCGTGTATTATTTCATGATAGTCGTCAAGAACCATACCGATGCGATATATTCCGGGCGGATATACGACCGACTCGAAACGAGTTGCTATTTCCAGAACTTGCTTATCCTCGAAGGCATGCATGCGCCAACCGATAGTATCGACAGCCATCAATGATTCCAAAAACGAGTCGCTGCCTACGGCCAGAACCGGGTCCACCGAACGCGACGAAAGAATAATCCCATCCCGGCTTTGAAGCAGGATATAATCAATGCCGGCCTGTTCGGAAATTTGGCGAATCAGAAAACCGATTCCGATCTGGCTGATGATCTGCTCCATGTAAGATGCTTCGGCCGACATAATGACCAGATTGCCTTCAGGGGCAAAAGCATAGATAAAGAACTGGGTCAACGGCTGGTCTTCATCACCGCGGATCAAAACCGACCGGTATCCCCCACCCATAGTCAGAATATCATGCACTTCGGCCGCCACTTCGGGCGGATATTGCGGGACAAACCCTTCAGCCCAGCGATCCGAGCCGACGATGCGCAGATCGGGGTCGAGAATATCAACCGACATCAGGCTGTTCTCTTCGCGGAAACGACGATATTCACCTGCTTCGGCGACGCCATCGAGTCGCTGTTCGGCCAACAGCGCCAGATCGTTGAACATATCTTCAGATAAGTTTTCCAGAAGAAGCCGGGCCTGGATGGCATTGGTCGAGGATAGAGTCAGGCTGGTGGTGAGCGCTTTGCCCTCGTCAACCATGATGTTCAAGAGTGAATTGCGGGCGCTTTTAATTCCCAGATAGGTAATGGTAAAAAATATCAATCCCAAAATAACCGTTACCAGCAATAGATAACGCATTCTTATGGGAGCCAGCAAAGATGATAAACGACCGGTTTGCATTAGGGGAAAGTAGGTCGATTAAATTGTTCATGTCAAGCAGTAACTTGACCGATCTCGGGTGAAGAAGTATCGGGCGTGGACGTCTCCTCGACCGTTTCCGGCATAATCGGCAGGGTCATAGTGAATGTAGTCCCCTCGCCGGAAACAGAATCATATTCAATCCGGCCATTATGTTTGTCAACGATCTGAGCGATGATCACTAGCCCAAACCCGCGCCCGCGGCGCTTACCCATATAGCGGTCTTTGAAAATAACTTCCTTTAAATCCTCAGGCAATCCACCGGCATTGTCGCGGATAATGATACGGATACTCTTGCCATCTTCAGCGCTTTCGGTTCGGACATTTATTTCTCGATCGGCTGGGATTTCATGAAGTGCTCCGGCGGCGTTATTGAATAGGTTGATCAGCATCTGCTGAGTCTGGCCGGTATCGAGGTAAACCAGCGGCAGTTTATAGGACAGGTCGAGTGAGAATTTTATGCCGTCATAATGATTCTGCGGCCGCAGAAAAGCAATCAGGTTTTCAATCAACTGATTCAAATCATTTGGTACATAGACTGCTTCTTCGTTACAGTCTCCCCCCAGTCCTTCGGAGAAGCTCTGAATCCGTGCCACGGCCGTCTTAAGCACTTCCAGCTTTTTGTCAACCTTGGCCATATCACCTTTGGCAAGGAATAATGGCAAAAGTTCAACATTGCCAAGAATAACGGCCAGATAGTTATTGATTTCATGAGCAATCTCACCGGCCATGACTCCCCGGGTGGCCATGCGGTCGATGGAGAACATCATTTCCCGGAAACCCTTGGATTCGGAAATATCGCGGATTATAAACAGGTAGGCGTGTAAAACTCCCGCTTTCTCCCAGATTGGAACACGGGAAACAAGGGCCGGGAAGCTATCGCCGTTCTTCTTATTACAAATCATTTCTTCTTCAAAATTATCCCCTTCGCATCCTACCTCGGGAAAAACCTTGTCTGGTGAATACTTGAAGTATCCCAGGAAATCGGCCGCCAACGCCTCATCCGGCTTGACGCCAAAAGTGGCCATGGCCGCCCGGCTGAAAATCAGGATGTTACCTTCGGGATCGGTGGCAAAAACCGCAAACGGAGCATTTTCCACCAACTTGGATAAAAGCGCTTCCGATTCGGCCAGCGATCCGGTAACGTCGGTGAGACGGCTTAGGGTACTGGTCAGATTAAGGTTTGATTCGGTCAATTGCTTTCGCTTATTCCACAACGCCGAAGACATGGTGTTGAAAGATGAGGCCACCTGCCCGATCTCGTCGTTCTTGACGTTCTCGATATGGTAGAGAAAGTCGCCGCTTTTAGTTTCATCCATTCCCCGGATAAGGCTCTGTAGTGGGCGAATAAAATTGCGTACCAACAAATTGATAATCAAAAGTGTAATCAGGGTACTAACCAAAAACAGCAGAATGAGGCTGTAATTATATTGAAAATTGCCGCCAACAATTTCTTTCAGCATAAAGCTGATAGCCAGGATCTGTTCGGGATTTTCCGCTCCCCAGGGTATATAAACCGTTTTAATGTTACCCGCAGATGACAGGAACATGTCGCCTACCAGGATCCCCTCAGATTTCAAAACAACCCTGTCGGCATCGGTGAGAATCTGTTCATAATCGGCTTCGGCCAACGCTGTAAGCGAGGGACGATAAGCCGCACCGGTTTTCCGATAAGCTGATCCGGAAGGTGATAAAACGGCCAATCCGGCCAAACCTTTCATATATTTTTCGGAATGCTTATACAGCTCAGTTAGTATCCGGTCATTAATCGGGGTGGAATCGTCGAGATTGTAATCCGATTTTAACTGATCGAGTTCGGCCTGAAAATACTGACTGATGAAATCGAAACGATATTCGATCAATCTATCTAATTGGGACCGGTTGTTCTCCTGGCTAACAAAGGTCACCACCGCGAAGATAAATAACGATTGCAGAATAACCAGAAACGATATGCGGTATAAAATGCCCGGTGTCTTCAAAATATATTCCTCAGCCAAAAACCCAAAATCCTGTTCTCTTTGATATCGGCAAATAGCTGGTTTATTTGACTGTTGGGGAAATAGATTTGGGAGTGGTGGAGGGGGGGGGAGAGCCGGGGTACGCACACAAGGTGCCATACGGCACACCACTCCCAAAAATTTTCTGCGCTTCATGATAATGCTTCAAAGTTCCGAAGGTATCGACTGCAAATTACAGGCCGATATATATATTATTCACCCTAAGTCCTAATCCGAGCCCAGCTCAGCCCGCAACCCTATACCTTGTAGTTACTTAGCTCAACCAACAGCGACCACTACCGGGCCGTGACAATTTCCGAAACAGAGAATACATGTAATATTCACGGTTTATATGCAACGATTTGACATTACATGGAAGTCTATGACCATATTTTTCATAAGTTTCGCCTTTGGAAAGGCATTCCCGAGGCAAAAAAAAACCCGCTGAAAAATTCAGCGGGCAATATAAATCGACCGGAAAAGGCGGATTGCAAAAATCAGCCTTCCATTTCCTCGATTCGATAAACGGCAGCCATGGCCGCCGTGGTTCCATCACCGACGGCATTGGTGATCTGCCGCACCAACTGTTCGCGGACATCGCCACAGGCATAGATGCCGGGAATTGAGGTTTCCATTTTGAAATTGGTCAGGATATAGCCGGCATCGTTTAGTTTTATTCCCTCGGGCATAATTTGAGTGTTGGGGTAAAAACCGATAAAAACGAAAATGGCCCCAACCGGCAACTTTGACGTCTCCCCGGTCTTGACGTTTTTAAGATTAAGCGCTTGAACCTGCTTCTCGCCCTCGATCGATTCCACTACCGAATCCCAGATGAATTCCAGTTTCTCGTTTTTAAAAGCCCGTTCCTGAATGACTTTCTGGGCCCGTAGTTTGTCGCGGCGATGAATCAGGATCACTTTGGAGGCAAACTTGGTAAGGAACATCGCTTCTTCGACCGCTGCGTCTCCTCCGCCGGCGACAGCAATCACCTGATTTTTAAAGAAAGCTCCGTCGCAGATTGCACAATAAGACACGCCCTTACCCGAAAATTCCTCTTCCCCCGGAACACCGAGTTTAACCGCCGAACCACCGGTGCAGACAACCATGGCTTTACCGACATAGTTTACTCCCGAAGCTCCGACCGCCACTTTGCGATAATCGTCCTCGGATATGATTTCAGTGACTTCATCGGAGACAACTTCCAACCCGAATTTCTGTGCATGGTTGGACATTTTCATCGCCAACTCGGCGCCGGAGATATGTTCGAAGCCGGGATAATCCTCAACGTCCTCGGTATTAGCGATCTGCCCACCCGGCATATACTTTTCCACCATGACCGTTTTCAAATTGGCGCGCGCGCCGTACAGTCCGGCTGTCAGCCCACCCGGGCCACCGCCGACAATGACGATATCGAAATGTTTTTCTTCAGCCATTCTTTTTCCCTTTATTCCCCAGATAAGCAACTATCTTGTTTTCCAGTGATGAAAATTCAACTCCAAAGTCTTTCTCCGCCACCGTCTGATCGCAAACCGAACCGGCCGCCATCATTTTCAATTGATCGGTCGTCAGCGGCGTGGATCGAAGAGTTTTCTCCATTATCCCGGCCGCCATTCGGGCCAGCCATACGGGAATATAAACGTTTATACGTTTCACGCCCAATACTTGCTTGATGATATCAAGAATTTCCAGATAAGTCAATTGTCGCGGTCCACCGATCTCATATGTTTTTTGCGAGGTGAAATCCTTTTCGGCGGCCATGACCATCACCGCCGCCAATTCATCCACGGCTACAGGCTGCAACCAATACTGCCCGTCGCCGATGACCGGCACTACCGGAGCACGGCGAATCATCCCGGCCAGCATATTTATAAACTTGTCATCCGGACCGTAAACCACCGAAGGTCGGAATATTGTAAAATCCAGACCGGAACGGCGAACATGTTCTTCAGCCTGCCATTTACTGCGATGATAAAGCGAGGATGCATCTTCGGCCGTGCCCAGAGCCGACAGATAAATTATTTTCCTCACTCCCGCCTCTTGGGCCGCCTCAACCACCCGCGCCGTACCGTCGGCAACCGTTTCTTGAAAAGTCTTGTCCCGCGTTTCGGCGATTATTCCAACCAGATGATAGACAATTTCACAACCCTGAAAACATTCGATCAGAGCCTGCTTATCCTCGATTTTGCCTCGGAAAATATTCAACCGGCCGCGCGGAGAAACATAATCCGGTTCGGTGCGGTTGATCAACAGGTGCAGGTTATAGCCCATATGCAGAAGATTGAGCGTCAGTTGGGTACCGATGAATCCACCTCCGCCCAGCACCGCCACGTGCGCAATGGCTCTCTCCTCCGGCATTAATGATCTATCCCCTTTTTTGACATCCGACCCGACGCAAACGGATGCTTGATCTCTTTCATTTCCGTAACCAAATCAGCGAGAGCGATGATTTTGGGATCAGCCTGCCTTCCGGTCAGAACCAGGTCCAATCTCTTTGGCCGAGAGGCGATCAGGTCACAAACTTCATCGACTTCAAAAAGTCCCAGATGTACGGCAATATTTATCTCATCCAGAATGAGAACATCAAACCGGTCGGATAAAACCGCCTGCTGAGCTTCGACCAGCGCCATACGCGCCGCCTGCCGATGTTCCTCAATCGGTTTGTCATCGCCCATGATCCCTATGCACCCGGCGCCCAGAATCATCACCTCAACTTCCGGCCGCAACTGTTTCAAACTTTCCATTTCCCCATATGGCCAATCACTCTTGATAAACTGAATAAGTCCGACTTTGTTCCCATGGCCGACAGCTCGCAGGCAAAGACCCAGCGCCGCGGTCGTCTTACCTTTTCCAGCACCGGTATAAACAATTACCAGACCGTCATCATTGGTGTTCATCGATACCTCGTCCGCCGATCAAATCGGCCAGGATTTCAATCGGATGACAAACCCGCACACCTTCGCCCATTTCCTGTCGGACCTTGCCGATGCAAGAAGGACAACTGCTGACGATAGTCTCCGCCCCCATCTTTTCGTATTCTGCCTTCTTGGCAGCGAAAATGGCTCGGCCTTCTTGGTGATGAAGATAACCGAACGACCCGGCCTGCCCGCAACAACGGCCGGCCAGTTCAGGATGCAACAGCTCAAGGCCGTCGATTTTATCAAGCAGTCTAAGCGGTTCCTTTTCCAATCCGGCGGCGCGCAAATGGCAGGGGTGGTGATAGGTTATAGTCGTCGGGTTCGTCATAACCGGAAGCTCAACACCTGCCTGTAGCAAATATTGACTGATATCGAATACTTTTTCCCGCAAAGCCAGCGCCTTACTGTGATATTCTGAATCTTCGTCAAACAGCTCGGGATAATCGGCCAGTCGATGCAAACAGGAGGCACAGGAGAAAACCACCGCTTCATATCCTTCAAGGGCATCGATATTATATTTTGCTTTTTGAATCAGATTATCCCGATGACCATAAACCTCCATCGGCAGTCCGCAACATTGCTGGTCCGGTAGAGCTGTCTCTATTCGGTAATGATCCATAACCTCAATTAAGGCATCACCGGCTCCGGAGACGAAATAATTGTCGGCACAACCGTGAAAATAGGCGACTCCGGATGTTTTAAGGCAATTCTCAGGGAAACGCCGGCGAAGAGTCTTGAAAGCCGGTTGCGGCAATTCGGTATTTTTATCGAAACCGAATTTGGCCCGGCCGACAAGGGCCGTTATCTGTTTTCCCAATGCCGTTTTCATCAGCGGATCGAAGACTGAGCCGACTTTGAGCAATATTTCAAAAAGTTTCCGCCGGTCGAATAAAGAGATGATTCTTCCGGCTGTTGGATGCGGCTGGGCCGCCTTGTAATCCAAAATCTCGGCGGCGATGTCCACTCCGGCTGGACAAACGGTGGAGCAGTTTTTGCAATTGAGACAGAACTTCAGGAAACGCTCATAGTCCTGGGTGTTGCCTCGACCCAGTTTAAGCATACGCAGCCAGCCACGCGCCGAATAATCCTCGCCCCGAAATATCTCAGCGGCCGGGCAGTATCCATTGCATTTGCCGCAGGCGGCGCAGGTCAATTCCAGTTTCTTAAAATCGATATCATCGGTAAATGGCCGTTTGGATATAATCACGTCCGGATTGAACCAGCCTTGCGGATCGAGTATGTTTTTAACTTCGACAAACAGGTCATATAGCTCCGGTCCGTACAAATCAGGCAATATCGGCGCCCGCAACCGCCCATCGCCATGTTCGGCCGTGCTTGCCCCGCCCACTTGAAGAATTCGAGCATAGACATCATTGTAAATTTTCCGGGCCAGTTTGAATTCGTCTTCATTGTTGACATCCAAGAGCGGGCGGATATGAAGATTGCCGTCGCCGATATGACCGAAAAGCCCAAACGTCAGATTTTCCCTTTCGAAATAGTCTCTAATCCAGGCGATAAAGGCGGGCACTTCCTTAATCGGAAGTGAGGCATCCTCGATCAATGCCAAAGGACGGCGAGTATCATGGTGGCGATAGAGAATCGGCACAATCGCCCGGCGAGCAGCCCACAGCTCAGATCGTTTGTCTTCCCCGACGGCGGAGGCCAATGGCGCAGATAGTTGAACTCGTTCAACCAGCTTGCGTAAACTCTTTTCCTTGTCGCCCGGATCATCCTCGTAATCCAAAAGAAGCATTGCTTCGGCCTGCAGCGGCAATCCATGTTTCTCCCGCCCGATCAGGTTCATGGTCGCGCCGTCGATGATTTCCAGTGCCGAAGGGCCAGTGGCCAGAATAGGTTCGACCGACCGCCCGGCATCCTCCAGCGAATCAAAAAACAGTCCGAAAGATTTGCTTTCGCGCGGCAACTCGCATAGGCGGAGAGTCACTTCTAAAATCAATCCCAGCGTTCCCTCGGAGCCGACATACAAAGCGGGAATATTGAAAATCCCGTCATTAAATTCTTTGACAACCTGATATAGATTGTATCCGGCCGAATTTTTCTTGAGCGCGGGCCACCGCGCAAGAATCAATTCCCGATTTTCTTGAAGCAGCTTCAGGATTTGACCGTATTCCGGATAGGCCTTCAGAAAAGTCGTCAACTCATCGCTGTCGAGCTTTAATTTTCTTACTTTCCGGGTGTTCCCATCGGGCGCAATAATTTTCAGTTCTTCGACATAATGCGATGTCAAGCCATACTTGACCGAGCGTGGACCGGAGGAATTGTTGGCCAGCATGCCGCCAATTTGACAACTATCTCCAGAGGACGGATCAGGCGGAAAAAACAATCCATGTTCTTTAAGGGCCAGATTCAGCTCTTTGTAGATTATACCGCTCCCGCAGGTGACGGTCTTGGAGGCCATGGAAATATTGATAATATCTGTCAATCTTGAGCAATTGACGACATATCCGCGACCTAATGCGGCTCCGGCCAATCCGGTTCCACCGCCACGCGGCGTGATAGTCTTTCCGGCGGCAATGGCCTCTGTCACAGCAGCAACAGCCTCCCGCTCGCTTTCGGGTGAAATCACTTTTGTCGGCTGAATTCGGTATACCGAGGCATCCGAAGCAAAGGCTTCGAGTGAAAGACACGATTCGGAGCGCGTTGCCCCAAAATAGCTTACCCTGGCGCTTCTCTTTTTCATCATTCACAATATATTG
>JAAEQF010000103.1 GCA_024231695.1 FCB group bacterium | reverse complement strand
AAATATATTTACATGGGTACACTTTTGGCGGCAAAAAAGATATAAATGATTGTATTTAATGCACTTACGCTATTTTTATAGTGGTATTTTGTCGAAGCTCAGTTTAAACTGAACTTCGATAATGGGTTTTGCGATAATTTCTTGCGTACACAGTAGTTAGCTCAAAAACGCATTCAGCTCTACTGGCTACAATCTTACTTTCATCAAGTTTAGGGCCTTTTGCTGGGTCGGCGTTGGCGTTGTAATCTTCTCAAACTGTTGTCCGGCTAACTCAATGGTATTACGGGTAACGGTGGCTAAGTCGTCCAGTAATGTTTGAAAGCTATGAACGACCAGACCGTCCTCCCGGCATTTTTTCGTTGCGGCTTTGCGTCTTGCTCCCGGCGAGGGTTGCGCATCTCTGACAGGCGATGAGCGTAATTGCTCGGACGTCTGTTTGTCGTCATCGTCAAATAGCATCGGAGCCAGTTGTTGCCGCATGTGCCACTCTACATAATAAGCCAGCATACACAAAAGTACATGCGACCTGACGCGGTCGGCGAGATAATGATTGATCGGTCTGATCTTCAAATCTACGGTTTTCATGCTCCGAAACGCCTGCTCAACAGCTGACAGCTGCTTATATGACATAACTGTCTCGGCGGCAGTGAGATGTTCTTGGGACACACTTGTACGAATAATATAAATGCCGTCGAGTTTAGCTTCAGCGTCGATAGACTCTTGTTTTCGGTGAAAAGCCAAGAGACCTTTTTCGATCTCGATATTGAAGTGCTTGCCGACTTTGTGCTTATTGATAACTTTACCCACGGCTATGCCTATTTCTTTGACGGTTCGCAGCGGTTTTTGTTTACGCAATGTCGCTTTGACAATCTTTTGCAGATCTTTTTCCGTTGCCGCCAACAGTGACTGTCGCGTTTTCTCACGCTTCGTTTCAAGCAGCGGATTATAGCAGACCATCAGCCTTTCATCTGGAAAGTCAGGATGCGTTATTTCAGCAATATCCCGCTTGTCAAACAGCGATTTTTCAATTTCATTGTCTCTCATAATTTTACGTATTTGAGGGGCCTTCAAGGCCGATATCCAGTCAATGCCGTCGATAGGCTTGAGATCTTCTCTTATGCGAGCGCTGGTAAGCATTCCGCGATCGCCGACAATGATTATTCTTTTCAGACCGAAACGGCTTGTAAGCTTTTCTATCTGAACCTTTACAGTCGTTGGATCTCCCGTATTGCCCTTAAAAACTTCAATTGCAACAGGACAGCCTTCCTGATTGCACAGTAAGCCGTAGACTATAATCAGCTTACTCTTCTTGTGATCCTTGTCATGGCCTCGCGCGGCCAAAGGACAGCAGACCCCTTCAAAATAAGATGAACTAACGTCGTAAAGCACCAGGGATCCGTTGGTCAAATGTTTATCTGCTAAAGACGCCTCTATTTTACCCTGGCGGGTCAGCAACCAGTCCATGGCGTGATACAAATCATTTTCATTGACGTCGGGCATGTTCAGCAGGTCGCTTAAGACTGACGAACAGGTTTCCTGGTTCAGTGAGCGTACCGTTGCCAGTTTGGAGCAGGGATTGATGATTCGGGCGATTATCATAGCTGTTACCAGCTTGTGATTTTTGTTCTGCGGTGAAGACGATATGACCTTATCGAGCCCTATTTGTTTGAGAGTCGATAATGCCGCCTTGACATTGGCATAAGGCAGCGAGCGGATGATCCGAAAGTTATCATCAAAATTTTCGATGACGTTGCCGCCTTTTAGCAGTTTGCCTATTTGTTGAACTAATTCATCAGGCAGATGGCTGATATTTGCCAGCGTGCGTTTGCGAACCTTCCCGTCTTCGCGGAAAGATTCACGGATCAATGCGCAAGGCGGTGAATTTCGGTTGGGTATCTTTTCAATGTACATGTACACTATTATACCACATATAATAGTTCTTGTCAAGTGCATTGCGGCAAAATAAATATATTTACATGGGTACACTTTTGGCGGCAAAAAAGATATAAATGATTGTATTTAATGCACTTACGCTATTTTTATAGTGGTATTTTGTCGAAGCTCAGTTT
>JAAEQF010000102.1 GCA_024231695.1 FCB group bacterium | reverse complement strand
TTTGAACACATAGTTAATCAGAAAAACAGCATCACCAACGTTTAGGCTTCCATCACCATTGGCGTCTCCACATAGATATTTGTCGCAGACATCGCCAACGCCGTCAAAATTGGAATCGGCCTGAGTTGAGTCGAATACCTGTGGACAATTATCTTCATCGCAAGTGTTGGCGTCAAATGTTGGATTCCCGTATCCATCGCCGTCGGTATCAGTACAGGAGTCACATGGATCGCCATATGCATCGCTGAGGAGGGTATCAAAGTAATTTATGGAATCTGTATTCAATTGATCGATATTGGTTTCCGAGGGACAATTATCGCATGAATCACCAAGACTGTCTAAATCAGAGTTTTCCTGAAACGGATTGTATATACCAGGACAGTTGTCAATGTCACAAAAACTCGAATCGTATCCCGGATCGCCATAGCCGTCGCCGTCAAGATCGGTGCACGAGTCGCAAATATCCCCATAACTATCCAGATCGGCATTGGCTTGATCAACATTGTAATTATTCGGGCAATTATCCAGGTCGCATGTATTGAACGGAAATCCCGGGTCGCCGTATCCATCCCCGTCGATATCGGTGCAGGAATCGCAGGCATTGCCTATCCCATCACCGTCGGCATCTAAGAATCCGACAATCGTCGAGTCAATATATGGCAGATAATTAAATGCCGTAACGGTTAATGTAAAATCGACACCGGCAGGGAAGTCACCTGTCAAAGGAATATAGACAGTATCATCGGCATTTGAATACGCGGATCCGAAGAGTACACTATCGGCGTATATGGCACACACAGCGCTATCAACATCTGCCACAATCACTGGAAATTCTGTATAGTCACAGTCTATGCTGTCACCATGTTGAACAACAAGCGTATCGGGTGTATCAGTACGCAATTGCACTGATGGATCGCCAAAAATATGTGAGACATAAGCTACTTCAGGATTGCTCGTGTCACGTTCTAACTCGCTGCACATACCATTAAAGCACATTCCCCCAAATGTTGTCATATCACCATTCACCAGCAAATTAATCGCCTCGGTCATCAAATATGGCCCACCCGATCCGGTCGACCTCGACTTGGCAAGCATAGCAATTGCACCCACGGGATTGCCGGTCGATCCGCTATCATCGGTAGCCCGGAGCCAGATTTCGGCAAAGCAGAGCCAATCATCAAACTGTCCGGTTTTACAACCATAATCCAAAATAAAGGGTAGCATATCCGTATTTTCAAGACTATCACTCACGTTAAAGTATTGATATCGTGGCTCGGCCCAGTACGACATGCTGCCATGACCAATATGCATTAAAAAACTTCCACCCTCATTTAGGAAATCACTCGCTACCTGCATTTCATATTCATGATCATCTTTCGATACCAAAGTATCGACCTGGGTATAGGTAAACGAAAGAAGACTATCTCGAATATCGCTGCACCAGGTCATCATGGAATCACTATCATCCGGGCTTTCTGCGTGAAAGATTAGCCCCTTACTAAACCAATCTGTTCCTTGCGGGCTTTTCTCATAATCAATCGTCCGTCTAACCTGTGTATTTACATGAAAAGTGTCAGTGGCTGAAAACCGGCCAACCATGGCATCCGGATAATGGTCATCCCCGGCCAACATACCATACCATGGATCGGCTGGGACTCCGGGATGGCCCGGTTCCTCAAACGCCGGCGCCAATTCTGCCGAGTCACCAACCAATAATATCCAAGCCAGGTCGGTACTGTCATAGAAGTCCTGTATAAAGCTCTTTATTGAAGAAGAGTTATTTCCAATGGAGGATACTTCGACTATAGTTGTCTTGATTCCTTTTTGCTTTTTCCACTCAACAAGCGGTAACATGTTGTCAAGAAAATCATCATAGGTGATAATCAGCAAATCGCCCGTTTCACCAATTTGCGTGTACCTGGTAGAGCTTGATCCATAATTTATAAACAAATCCTGATATGTCTGATTGTAATCGGGAATTAGACCGGATGTAATGCGTTTTCGATTAAATACATTTTTCTCGCCTGGTTCATCACTCACAATTTCCACAGTTACCGATGTATATACACGAAGAACTCGCTCTCCGGGATTATATCTCATGGCATTAAACTCAATCACCGTTCCCCGATGATCACGCAAAATAAATGGTTTACGCAAATGGACTATTTCTTTGGGATACCAGTTCGTCATTTCATAAACCGAGCCAAACGTGTATGGTATCGTATCCGGATTATCAGAAAGCAGGAGACAACCCTTTGAGGGCACAATTCCAATATCCTTGAAATCTATATAATCGGCCGTAACAATATTTGCCTTCATTTTGGCGTTATCCGGAATAATGATACTCCGACAAATTCTCGGAAGTTGTGGTTCACCTAGTACTGATGATTTCCCTTCATCAGAAAAAGACAGAGTACTATACATCTCTCCGTTGATTTCAATCTCGTTTCTCGCGAAAGCCCCAATCTCAAATCTGATGACAGTTCGATTGATGCTTGACTCCTCGAGGTCAACGATTACTTCCTTTGATGTGCGCCCCACATTAACTTGTTCTGCCTGTAATACACTTGCCAGTAAAAGCACTAAACATGATAGAACCAGAATTTTAACTTGCATAATTCCTCCCGATTGTAGGTTGCTTTTTTGGGCATACCTCAACCCATACCATTTACAAGTGACCCGTCTCTCCAAAAGCCCCACTTGAATGATTATTGCTAAGCGTGTAGTGCTCTTTTTCTTACAATAGAGTATGTCGCAGAATCACGTGCTATAGTGCCCAATCCTTATGATCGGACCCTGGATATTCCCCTCCGCAAAACCTGTTAGGATTCACAGAGTCGAGACATGCATGTATGCTAATAATTTATCAAACAATCCCATGCGTGTCAAGCGAAATATATAGGATTACATAACCTATTTGTCATAATACAGGACAATTAATGTCTTGTTTGTCTGGATTAAAGCTTTACTTGATAATTCAGATCGGCGATTTCTTCTGCGCTCAAAAACCGCCATTTGCCAGGGGCTACACCGTCGCAGGTGATACCGGCAAAAGAATCCCTAACCAGCTTTATAACCGGATGTCCTACGGCCTTGCAAAGATGTTTGACCTCACGCTTGCGGCCCTCGGTCAATTCCAAAGTAATGATACTGTCCTCGTCGTTGATCTTTTCCAGATTGACTATGGCTCGACCGATATTGCCATCGGGAAGTTTGATCCCTTTTGGGAAAAGAACCAGTTTATCCCGCCGCATTCTCCCTTTTACCCGCGCCCGGTAGATCTTTTTGACGCCGTATTTGGGATGAGTCAGGCGATGAGCCAATTCGCCGTCGTTGGTGAAAAGCAAAGTCCCTTCGGTATCCAGGTCGAGCCTTCCGACCGGATAAACCCGTTGCTCGAGATCGGTCACCAGATCGGCCACGGTTTTGCGGCCCTGCGGGTCGGTCAGCGAGGTGACATAACCGGCCGGTTTGTTGAGGATTAAATATATTTTCTTCTCAGCCGGAGTTATTACCTGACCGTCAAGACAGACTTCGTCCTTCGATTCGTCAATTTTGAATCCGGGAGTCTCGATAATGGCGCCGTTGACCGTTATCCGGCCTTCGGTCACGAGTTTATCGGCATGGCGGCGTGAAGCCACACCGCATTGCGAAAGATACTTATTGATTCTGGTCATTGGGGATCAATTGTCGCCGGCGTCGGCAGCAGTCGCCTCTTCTTCCTTCTCGGTCGGTTTGTTTTCGACCGATTTGGCCGGCGTCGTTTTGAACGAAGGCAGAGTCAGATCACCCGGAAGCGGATCAAAATCCTCGAAAGTGCCCGTCGGTAGTTTTACACCGACCGGTTCAGGCGAAGCTTCGAGCTCCAGGGGAGGCGAAACGATCAAATCTTCCTTTGTTTCATCAGGCTCATCTACTTCAGTGATCGGCGGCCTCTCAACAAAGAAAACCGGAGGGGGTTCATCCGGAATTGGGTCATAATCTTCAAACAACGCCGCCGGCAGTCGGTTGGCAACAGTTTGTTCGCTACGCTCAACCTCCGGGGATGAAACCTGAGTTTCGCTACTATCGGCAGCATCCTCAGCGTTCGGTTCGGAACCGTTACCGCCGTCAGTAATCAAAATTTCCACCTGTGGTTCGGGAAGATCAGCCGACCCAGCCTCGATCTCATCTTCCACACCCAGTGTTTCCTCAAGCAGAGACTCGTCACTCTCACTCAATGGAAGCGAGGTCTGCTCCTTGGGCGTCTCCGCCTGCTTGATCATCTCCTCAATCTCCTCCATGTTGGGTAGATCACTGAGACGATTGAGACCGAAGAATTTTAGAAACTCGTTGGATGTTTTGTATAGAAGCGGCCGACCGGGAGCGTTGGTCCGACCGGAGATAACAATCAACTTGCGCTGAAGCAGGTTATGAATTACGCCGTCGGAGGCCACGCCCCGGATATGTTCGATATCGATTTTGGTTACCGGCTGTTTAAAGGCAATAATGGCCAGTGTTTCCAGCGCCGGGCCACTGAGCCTTATCGTCCGCTGTTTGGTCAACAACTGTTTGATGACGCTTTCAAAATCGGCCAGAATATACATCTGATATCCGCCAGCCAGTTCGCGGATGCGAAACGAACTTCCACAACCAAGATAAACATTATTCAAATCGCCGATGGCCTGTCGAACGCGGGCCGGAGATACACTATCGAGCACTTCGCATATTTTCTTGATTGAGACTGGTTCGTTCGAAGACAAAATCAGGGCTTCTATGGTGCAATTTATATTTTCTTCTCGGATCATATCTAGACCGCCATTTGGGTGCTTTCAGATTCAGTTTCAGGCTCCGCCTGCGGTTCGGCCTCGGCCGATACCATATGTAATCGTTCGGTACGGTAAATACGTAACTCAGAAAAGGCCACCGACTGCCGGATGGTCACCCGCTGATGTTTGACCAGATCCAGGATGGCCATAAAAGTCACGATGGCGATCAGCTTGACCTGGATATCGGCAAACAAATCCTCGAAAGTAGCAAATTCGTTCTCGGTCAGCCTGTTCAGAATAACCTTTACCCGGTCTTCGACGGTGATTTCCTGATGGGCAATGAAATACGACGACTCTACGGAAAAGTTGGCCATCACATCATGAAAGGCGTTCAACAAATCAAAAAGCGAGGTCGAATTGGTCAATATCGCCTTGCCCCCCTTGTAGCCATTACCGCGACCGGGAACTGTGGTCAAATGAGCTTCCTCATTCCGCTTTTCCAGAAGGATATCACCAGCTTCCCTGTATTTACGATATTCCAACAAGGCTTTGGTCAGTTCTTCGCGTGGATCGAGCTCATCCTCGACAGCCGTATCCCGTGGGAGAAGCATCTGGGCTTTGATCCTGATCAAAGTGGCTGCCATCAGGATATATTCACCGGCGTTTTCGAGATTGAGCAGTTTGAGCATTTCCACGTACTTCATGTACTGCTCAGTGATTCTCGCCACTGGAATATCATATATATCGATCTCGTCTTTACCGATCAGGTAAAGCAAAAGATCCATCGGTCCCTGAAAGACTTCCAAGTCAACTGAATAGTCTATCTTCGTCGGTGTCATCAATAATACTTCAGTTTCATGTTATCCCGCACTTTGGCCATCGTTTCCGCCGCCTTGCGGCGGGCCCGTATGGCCCCATCCTTTAAAACATCAATAACGTAGTCCGGCTTTTCAACTAATTTTTTTCTTTTTTCTCGTATCGGAGCCAGCCTCTCATTGAGGTTTACGGTCAGTCTTTTCTTGCAATCGACACAGCCAAGTTCTCCGCTTTTACAGGGCGCGACGATATCCTCATGATCCGGTGTATAAATCCGGTGAAGAAGATATAAGGGACAGATTTCGGGACGTCCGGGGTCGCCTTTGCGGAGTTTTTCAGGATCAGTAAACATCCGTTTCAGTTTTTTGGCCGTTTCTTCCTCGTCAGCGGCCAGGGCGATCTCGTTGTTGAGCGATTTGGACATTTTGCGCCCGTCCAGCCCCGGTATGGTCGGAATTTCGGTCAAGAGCACCTGCGGCTCATTTATCGTCGGGCCATAGAGGTTGTTGAATCTCTTGGCCAGATCGGCCGCCAACCAGATGTGCTTTTCCTGATCTTTGCCGACCGGGACATAGTCAGCGTTATAAACCAAAATATCGGCCGCCTGCAAAACCGGGTAGCCCAGAAACCCATAAGTGTCGAGTCCTTGATCGTTTTTCTTCTCAACATAGGTGGGCAGGCGGGTCAAAGTCGGGACGGTCACCAGCATCGACAGCAGCAGATGCAGTTCAGCATGTTCCTTGACCTCGGACTGGATAAAAATCGCGCACTTTTCAGGATCGAGCCCTCCGGCCAAAAAATCGACGGCCATCTGAAAAACCTTGTCCTTCAAATCTCCCGTATTTTCATACTCGGCAGTCAGCGAATGCCAGTCCACAACACAGAGATACATTTCATATTTATCCTGAAGAGTTACCCAGTTTTTCAGGGCGCCCTCGTAATTTCCAAGATGTAAATAGCCGGTCGGTTGCATACCGGACAAAATCGTTTTCATCTCATCTCCCATCAGTCAAGAAACAGGTATGGCTTCCAGCGTTCATCGGAAATTCCGATAAAACTCTGAATAAAGGTGATATGGTTGGGCCGGCGAGGTAGACGGGATAGTCTCATCCCCGCCTGCTCCGGCGGCCGGTCGCCCTTCTTGTTATTACAGCTAGCACAGGCACATACCAAATTTTCCCACGTGTCGCCGCCTCGAAACCGTTTCGGAATCACATGATCGACAGTCATCATTCCCTTTTTGTCGCCGCAATACTGGCACGTATGGCGGTCGCGCTTTATTATATTCTTACGCGTCAATAGTATCCGTTTGTAGGGCACATTAACGTACCAACTCAACCGCACTACCGAAGGCAGAGGTATTGACCGCGTTGCCGAGTGTACTTTCAACCCATCATAAGTTTCGACGACGTCCACTTTACCCAAAAGTTGCATTATGATGGCTCGCCGGGCCGAGCACACCGACAGCGGTTCATAATTCTGATTCAGAACCAGAACAGCGCTGTTGACCATCATTCCTCTCACTCCTTTTGCCGGAACGAGCAGTAAAACCCTAAAGATTGCGGTCCAAACCCCGCTTGTCAACTTCAAATTTACAGGAAATGCAGCAATTTGGCGGGTTGAACGCCTTTCTTATAATATTCGGACAGAACGACTCACGTAATCCATTAAACAGTACAACCAATACCCAGTCTTAAATAGTGTACAGGGAGCTTTGCCGGAACTTTGGATACCCTTAATTGCCCTTTACAGAAGCCGGTAATAAGTTATATTGTATTAATAACGATATGCCGGATCAAGTTGATCCGACCCGGAGGAATAAATGTTCAGACGTTTTTTATTATCCGCCTTGCTGCTGATTACCCTCACTGCCGCCGCCTCTGCCGGTGATTTATATAAAGTAACTCTCGGAAGTCACGCTGATGCGGATATCCTGCGCGCTACCGGTGTCGAACCCGTTCTGGTTCTCAACGACGGTTATCTGATTATGACTGACTCGGATACGCAAGAGGCTCTATTCTCTTCCGGATTAAATACGGAACTGATCGCCGCCGATATTGCCCTCGACCAATTAGCCCTCGACCATCATTTCGATCGAGAAAACACCAAACAGCATAATCTGGTCTATGAAGAAGGCGAATTGCGGATTTACAGTGGTTCCGCGGCGACAATGGCCCAGGCGGCCCTTATCGGTGATCTGATACCGATCGACAACAGCGGAATTAATATCGAATATCGCAGCGGGCAAAGCTTGTACATCAGTCCATTAATGGCCGTAATTGATTATGACAGCCTCATCGCCCTGGTTCTTCAGGACAGTATCGTAACCTATAGCGAACGATTACAGGCTTTTGACGGGCGGGTAACGGGCACCGATTCCTGCGCCGCCGCTCGCGACTGGATTGCCGCCAGATTCGCATCTTTCGGATATGATTCGATATTCATCGATACTTTTCCAATTCCCACATCGGGTGACGGCTACAATGTTATCGCCACCAAAATAGGAACTCGCTATCCTGATCGGCAAATTATTATTGGCGGACATTTTGATGCCGTTCTCAATTCTCCCGGCGCTGATGATAATGGTTCCGGTACTACTGGAGTTATCGAAATCGCCCGCGTCCTGAAGGATATCGAAACCGAAATGACGATTATCTTCATCGCTTTCGATTCCGAGGAAATCGGCTTGTATGGATCCGGCCATTACGCTTCCGAGGCGTCTGCTCGCGGCGATGATATTCAATACATGCTCAATATGGATATGATCGCTCATCTGACTAACGACAGCATGGCCAATTTATTCTATGGCCCCGAAATAGCCTACTCACAGCTGTGGGGACAGCTGGCCCAGCAATATGTCGGTATAACCGGAATCCTGGCCGGGGCTTCGGGCAGTTCTGACCATGCC
>JAAEQF010000101.1 GCA_024231695.1 FCB group bacterium | reverse complement strand
TGAAATCAGCGCTACGGACGTTCGAGATCGCATTCGACAAGGAAAATCAATTCGATATCTGGTCCCCGATGCAGTATGTGAATTTATTAAGCGGAATGGCGTATATGCGGATTAGTAAGAATGTTGGGTGGCAGCGGTCTGCGCAGCAGCCCGATGGGGAATTTCGCAGAGATGTAATATTTCATTATATTTGAGTATAGCTTTATCTAGTCCCTAAACAAGTGTACTCCGAACGGAATTTTGCCGGAATTTGGGCGCGCCAGCGACCGGCGGACCGATGGCGTGGCGGCTGGTTAGCCACTTTGCATTTCGTTCAGGTTTTTGTTTGAGCATGTTTTTTTATTTTCGGCTTAAGGTTTCTGGTTGATCGCAACGTCCGTGCCGCGACTTCAATGCCGGCAGTTCAACATCGTAGCGGTCGATTAAAAATATCGACGGCCCGCAATAGTATATCAAGGTATTTATTCCAGCCCAACAAACGATACAAAAGTTTTCGACCGGTTTTGACGATCTGGCACGGCGTCATGATGAAATAGTTTCGGAAAGTTTTGAATTCCATCCGCAGGACTTTATTCTTTTCCCGTCGCCTTTTTTCCTGCCAGCGTCCCGCTGCCAGCAGTGATAACGCAAACCAGGCCTTCAGATTCCAGGCTAAAGAAGCCATTGCCATATAGGCCCAGTTGCTGGTCAGAGTATCGACCGGCATCCGCATGGCGTTCACGCCGTTTTTTAACTGCTCAATCAGATTCTCTTGATTGCAACGCTTGTTAGCGTGTCGAACAATGTCGGCTTTTGTCGCCT
>JAAEQF010000100.1 GCA_024231695.1 FCB group bacterium | reverse complement strand
TCAGGTTCCCGCGAGCTATTCGCGATCCCCAGCGGCTGGATTTTTCGTACTCCGGCCTCAAGACCGCCGTGGCTTTGCCTATCCGGAAAGTCCCCCCCGATCAATTAGAGGCCCATAAGGCCGATATTGCCGCTTCCTTTCAAGAGGCGGCAGTCGATGTCCTCTGCGACAAATCAATGATTGCCCTGCAAATGACCGGCAAAAAAACTCTGGCATTGTCCGGCGGAGTGGCGGCCAATTCCCGGCTGCGGGAAAAACTGCAAAAGGCCTGCGACCAACGGAATGTACGGTTGGTTTTTCCACCATTGGAATTATGCACCGACAACGCGGCCATGATCGCCGCTGCCGGTTCGATTCATTTGACTCGCGGCGAAACATCGCCTCTTGACGTCAACGCCGTACCGTATCAAAAGTTAATCTAGTTTTCCCTGAAAGAACAGTGATTCCTCGTAATCGTGTTTGGTAAACCCGCGTCTGAAGGGCCTATTGAAAAAGTACAAATATCTGGTTGCGGCGGGTCTTGCAATATCGCGCCAGCGGTATTGTGTGACCTGCCGCCTTGAATAGCATACACTTATGTGTCAGGTCACACGCCCGCCTTTGGCGAACGCAAGACCTGACACAACAATTGCCAGGTTTATCAACAAGCCCTGAAGACGCAGGCCACCCAACCGATCTACTCGTGGTTAATATCTAAGGATAAATTCAATACTCCCACCCGACGCCCTGCGGGCTCTGGGTGGGCTACAGTAGTTCTATATTTCTTCCAATTCTGTTAGGTATTGTTCACAATCTTCTTTTACCCAGTCGTTGTGGATGGGGTACTTGAGGGCCTTTTTGAAATCGCGCCGGGCTTCATCCTTTTTTCCTATTTTATAATATGCAAATCCGCGCAAGCAGTAAATTTCTGATATATTTACATCATCCTCATCGTAGTCTTCCAGGTGCTTGAACATTTTAATTGCCGATTTGTATTTCCCCATCCTTATGAAGAGCCATAACATGGCCCTCCAGTAATCTGCAAGATGATTATCGTGAAGGAATCTGAGGTTCACCTTATTAAGAAAATGGGACGCCTTATCAAGATTATCAATCCATGTGTAAACTCGCCCTATTTCAAAGAGGATTATGCTCAAGGCTTCTTGATATTCATCATTACTGTATTCAGGCTCCTTGCGTATTTCCTCTAAGGCGATGCGTGATTCATTGAATTCTTTAAGTGCTTCTGTCTATTGATGCAGAGATAAATGTGTGCGACCTTTTCTTAGATGGAATAGATACAATTCGACAAATAGTCCATCTTGCCTGTAATGATGAAGTAACGATTCCGCAATCTGATAGTTCTCCAATGATTTGTGGTCGTTCTCCATTTCGTAATATGCGGCTCCGAGTTGATCGAGTATCATTAGGCGGTTCAGCTTCTCGCCGTCACCTTCGGACTCTACAATTAATTGTTTTGCGCTTTCGAGGTATTCAATTGATTTTTGATTATCATCAATATAGTAATAACAAAGACCGAGTAGTTTTTTTATATACCACTCTGCAATGCAATCGCAATGATACTCAAGAAGATGTAGCAATATGTCTATTGCTTCCCTGTATTTTGACTCCCCATATAAATCTTTAGTATGCTCAAACAGGTTACACGCCTGTTCGGTGGTGTGTTCACGACAGCCCATAGATTATTCCTTTATAATCCGTCATCGATAATTAGTATTCGCTCCTATCGGTCGGCAATTCATTATAGTCCATGAACGAGCAAAGAATCAACAAAATATCACGTTGTAGCCCACCAAGAGTCCCGCTATTGGCGGGACGTCGGGTGGGTTTATTTTTAGGCTTGAAACGCTAATATGTGATTGGTTCAGGTGTGGCTACATTTATCTTGCCAGTATTATGAATCTCAAGCACTATGATCATGACGGGCGGGTAAGATATGTCACTTTCTGTATTCATAATAAAATTCCACTTCTGACTAATATTCAGTACCGAGATATCGTCGAGACTACAATCAATGCGGTGCTTAAAGCCCATAATGTATCTTTGATTGCCTACGTAATTATGCCCGAACATGTTCATCTTGTAGTCCGTCCTCCATTGGATGCGAAACTCGGGTATATTATCGGCGAGATCAAGCGTCAATCGTCAAGACTAATCCATTCAATTTTGAAAACGCAAGATCAACGTTTGCTTGAAAGGCTGACAATTAGGCGCAATAAAAAACGGCGGTTTGTCCTGTGGCAGAGAAGATGCTTTGATCATAATTGTCGAAGCGAAGAATCGGTTTGGCATAAGGTGGATTACTGCCATAATAATCCGGTCCGGCGAGGATTGGTGAAAAATCCAGGCGATTGGCGGTGGAGTAGTTATTGGTTATATCATGAAGAATGATATGAGGTGATTAACGCCAATGTCTCAGGATGATCGTTTCATTCCCACCCGACGCCCTGCGGGCTCTGGGTGGGCTACAGGTGGCGGAGCCACATTTCTGCTGTCGCGAGGATGACCAAAACAGGTTCGATGCGTGAGGCAAGCGAAGCAAGCCGATTCAAAAGCAGGCGATGCCTTGGTTGACCATAAAAAAAGGCCGAGGATAATCCTCGGCCTTTTGATTGATGCGTTAAAATCGACTACAGATCTTTCAGCAATTCACGCGCTTCAGCTTCCTGCTCTGCACTCAGGTTTTTTTTCAGGGCCAGGTTAAGCCATTTGCGGGCTTTGGCATTTTCCTTCAGCAGGCTGAAACTCTTACCCAGCAGGAAATGCAATTCGCCATGATCGGGGAATTGCAAAACACCTTTATGAAACTGCTGGCGAGCCAGTTTATACTTCCTCTGGATCAGATAAGCGTTACCCAACAGAAGATGACCGCGCGGATCTTCGGTTCCGAAAAGGCGCACGGCGGCCATACCCAGACCTTCCACCCTAGCCAGATTATCGCCCCGTTGAAGGAGATATTCCCCAAGATGAAAATAGGCGAGTGGTGTGCGCCAGTCGAGTTTTATGGTTTTGCGGAAGTAAAACATGGCTGAATCGATTTGGTTTTCTTCCAGAAAATAGAGACCCTTGAGTTCAAAGGTGGACCCGAATGTTGAATCCAAAGCCTGAGCTTTGGATAGATGAGGCAGGATCTTATTCCGATCGCCATGTTCAAGCTCGAACTCGGCCAGCCGGAAGTGAGCCTCGGCCGCATCAGGGTTATCATCGGCGTAGCGCTCAAGCAAGACCTTGACATCATCGATTCTTTGCAGACGGCTGTAAATCTCTGATAGAATCAACAGATCGGGAAGATAGTTGGGCGAGGCGTTGTGGATTTTTTCAGCGTACGGGACGGCTTTATCGAAGGCCTCCCCTGCACGATAAATGTCCCGTATCATCTCCAATATAGTGCGGTTATTGCGGAAGCGGTAGGGAAGCATTTCCGTCAGCAGGTCAACGCCTTCGGTATCGATGCGGTCTTTGTAGATTTTAAGCAGGCCTATGTAGGTTTCATATCCCGGATAGGGGAAGTTCAAGACTTTGTTATGCATGTTAATCGATTTTTGCGGCCGCATGACCCGATAATAATGGTGGGCAGCCATTTCCAACCAGTGTCGGTCGTCTTCATGTTCGGCCAGATGCTTGTCCACCACTGATCTGGCTGAATCCTGCATCTCCGGATAAGCCAACATGGTGTTTGTTTTCAAGAAAAACATTTCATAAGAGTTGGGATCGATCACTTCGTACATATCCAACTTCTCTTTGGAGCTCATCGGATCACGGTTGTCCAACAGGCTATAGCACAGTTTGTAAAACAGGTGGAGTATATAATCATCGACGTATTTTTCATTTTCCGCGCGTAGAAAGGCCGATTGGTATTCATACATGGCCTGCTTGTGGACATTGAAATGGCCTAAGAAATCACCATGTTTTTCAAGAGGGATTGCTGAGTGGCGGTGAATTTCGGCAAATTCCAGGAAGTACTGTTCGGCTTTCATTCGCCGGCCAAGAGCATAGGAGGCATAGGCGGCCACGACCCGGGCATTGCCGTAATTATTTGACTTCTTCAGTACTTCATCGGCGAGATCGATGGCTTCGGGAAACAGGCGATTATCAAAATAGGCCTGAGCCAGTTCAATTTTCAGAGGATAGTTGTCGTCATCGGCATCCACTGCCTGTTCCAGAGCATGGATTTCTGATTCCGCCATATTAAGATATTTATATAGGCGGGCCAGGTGGCGATATTCCGCGGCCGTGGAAAAGTCGACTTTAGAGAGACCGTCGAGTGTGGCTTCGATTTTCAACTCATCGTAGCTGTGCAGGTCAAGTTCGGATTGGTAGAGGAAGATTAAATTACTGTCGGCGGTGAGCGCGGTACCGGCCTTAATTCCGGCCTCGGCGCTGTCGAGTCTATTTTGGGCTAAGTCCAGTTCGGTAGTCAGGAATTGAGCTTCAGGATCGTCAGGGTTCTGAGTTATCAGAATATTGGCCATTTTACGGCCATTTTCGTAATAGTCGAGTTTGATTGCCAGTCGGATGAAATCCTTCATGGCCGGCGCGTAGCCTTGATCGGCCCGGCTGCCTTCCAAATAGGAGATCATTGCATCCCACTCCAAACCATGGTGCTCCTGGAGTAGCCCCCGGCCGTAGCTGGCTTTTAAATCGAGTGAATCGACGACCAGCAGGCTATCAACGATTTTTTGAGCCTGATCCCAGTGACCGGTGGTCAGTAGATCGCGCATGTCGGAAAGTTCGGTTTTGGATGCTTGTCCACACCCCAGAAAGGTGATAATTACCATCAAGGCCGCTACGAGTAGCACTCTTTTCATTTGATCTCCCTGTATTCAGTTCTGTGCCTATCAGATTGTACACTCTCAGCCAACAATATCAACACAAATTTAGCAGATTTTTTGTGGAAAGCAAATATTATGCTGAATTTAAATTTTTTATTGAAAAAGCAGTCGTAGTTTGTATATTTTAGTATGGCAATTCTGCAAGCAAAAGAGCTCGTAAAAGTTTATAGTCGTCGTCGGGTTGTGGCCGGGGTTTCGATCGAAATCAATCCAGGTGAGGTCGTGGGGCTATTGGGGCCCAATGGCGCAGGCAAGACAACCACATTTTACATGATCACTGGCTTTATTCGACCTGTTTCCGGCGAGGTTTTTTTGGGCAAGGAAAGGTTGACAACGCTTCCGATGTATCGCCGAGCTCGAAGGGGAATTGGCTATCTTTGTCAGGAAAGTTCGGTTTTTCGCAAGCTGTCTGTTCAGGATAATATCTTGGCTATCCTGGAGTTACAGAAGATGACCCGCAAGCGGAAAAAAGAGCGGTTGGATGAACTTTTACAGGAGCTGGATATCGCTCATCTGCGCAAGTCCCGAGCCTATACATTATCCGGCGGAGAACGTCGCCGGCTTGAAATCACCAGGGCCCTGGCTACCGAACCGTCGTATATGCTTCTGGATGAACCATTTGCCGGGATCGACCCGATTGCAGTCGAGGATATTCAGAAGATCATAACCAGGCTGACGGGGAAGGGATTGGGCGTTTTAATCACCGATCACAATGTCCGTGAAACGCTGTCGATATGCGATCGAGCCTACATTATGTGTGACGGCAAGATACTGACTTCCGGAACAGCCGAGTTTCTGGCTTCTGACCCGGAAGCAAGGAAAATTTATTTAGGAGAGAAATTCAGATTAAACTAGATCAATCTTTGTGCATTGTTTGCGCTTTGGTTCATGTTTACCGGGAAGAAGTCGATAGAATAATTAGAGGGAGAGTTTGGACACAATAACCTTTTATGCGGCAACGGGATAGTGATGAGACTTGAGCTTCAGTTAAAACTAAAACAGTCACTGACGCTGGCCCCCCAGCTAATTCAATCTTTAAAAATGCTTCAAATGCCCATTTTGAAGCTGGAGCAGACGCTTCGTCATGAACTGGCCACCAATCCTTTGTTGGAAGAATCAGAGGAGAGTGATGTTGATCAGCTGGATAAGGAATCTGAATTTGACGTGGCCAAAGAGGACGAAAAGGATGAACCTGATAACGATCCCAATCTTGAAAAAATCGATTGGGATGATTATTTAAACGACGATGATTTTGGTTATAGGGTGCGCGAGGTAAAAGAACAGCGTGACGATGGCTATTTGGCCACCGCCTCAGTTGAGAAGTCATTATATGATCATTTATTTGAACAGCTTTCATTTTTGCGTTTATCCGACAAGCAGCAGCAGATCGGTGAGTATATTTTAGGCAATATCGATCCCAGCGGTTATTTGGTTGTTACTCCTGATGAGATGGCTGAGGAGCTTGATGTTGAGGCGCAGGGGATTGAGGAAGTGCTGAGCCTGATCCGGAAATTTGATCCTTCCGGTGTCGGTTCGCAGAATCTTCGTGAATCGCTTATGACTCAATTGAAGGACCGCAACCTGGAGAGCACTCTAGCCTTTCGAATAGTGGATTGCCATCTGTATGAGCTGGAAAAAAAATCTATTTTGCAGATATCCAAGTTGATGGGCGTTCCGTTTGAAAAAACTCAGTTAGCGATGGAATTGATTAAAACTCTCTCCCCGTCACCAGCCCACGGCCGTTTTGATAGTGGAGCCTTGACGATTGTGCCTGACCTGACCGTGGAACATGTAGGTGATGAATTCGTGGTTATCCATAATGATCGCAATGTCCCTCGTCTGCGCATCAACCCCTCATATCGTTCGATGGTTAAGCGAGGAAGCTCTTCTTCCAAGGACACTCGCAAGTATATCAGCCAGAAGCTGGAACAGGCCAGATGGCTGATTAATTCGATCAATCAGCGTCGGGATACGATGATTCGGGTGATGGAGGCGATTATTAGAGAACAACAGGAGTTCTTTGAAAAAGGGGCCGAATATTTACGGCCGCTGATTATGGAAGATATCGCTCGCATAGTGGAAATGAACGTGGCCACGATTTCCCGAGTATCCAATGGCAAATATGTTCAGACGCCGCACGGGGTGCGCGAGATCAAATATTTCTTCAATACCGGTATTTCCCGCAGCGACGGTGGGGAAATTTCCAAACGACACGTAAAGAAGAAAATCGAGGAGATTATAGCATCCGAGGATCCGGAAAAGCCATTTTCAGATCAGGAGATTTATAAGCGGTTGCAGGCCGAAGGGATAAAGCTGGCTCGCCGAACGGTGACCAAGTATCGGGAAGAGCTGAGAATACAACCCGCCCGTTTCAGGCGCCGATCGGTTTAAATTAATCGAACCGGGCAAAATATTAATTGTTAAAAAATCTGCTCTATTGTATAATAATTTAGGTGTTGAATTTCGTACGATATTTAGGATTGGATCGCTTTTTTTGCTCTGGCGATCAACAAGGGGGCTCCTGACGGCTGATATCGGTAAAACACTCGATTTAGAAGCGTGGAGATGATGAAGGAACCTGATTTGGGTCAACCACCTGCAAAACGCCATAAACGGCACGAATTTTCCGGCACGACCCTGTACTTGAAGAGGTCAAACCTGTTTATCATCCACCACGGCGCATCACTCAATGCGCCATTCGGACAGGCCGCCATCGGCGCCAATATACGCGAAGTATTTCAACCTTCCTTCAACAGTGATTCCAATCACTGAGCGCTCCGGCGTTAAGGAAAAAGGAGGCACGATGAATACCAAAGTTACTGCTCGCCATTTTGAATTAACCGAGAACATCAAGATTCAGGCCGAAGAAAACTTTGAATCCCTCCAAAGATATTACGACCAGATAATTGCCTGCGATTTGGTGTTGAATATCGAAAAACACCGGAAGATGGCCGAATTGAGGATAAAGGTATATAATCAAACGCTGACTTCCACTGAAGAGTCGGATAATATGCGGGTTTCGATCGAATCGGTTTTCGACAAGGCCCGGGGCCAGCTCAAGAAGTACAAAGGGAAACTCAAGCACAAGAATCCCAAGAGAATCAGTTCCGCGCAAACCGACGCCGCCAAACCTGATACCGATGTAGATTCGGTCGATTATTAAGGAGTAGCTGATTGGCTGAAATCACGGTGGAGAAAGCCTTCCTTGATCGGAAGGATTATTTGATGTTGACTCTTTTGAATTCCGAAGAGTCCCTCAAGAGAAAAATCTATAGCGCCGAAATCCACCGCCCGGGTCTGGCCTTGGGCGGTTTTTTGGAGCGATTCCCGCATAAACGGACACAGGTTTTGGGTCAGACCGAAATGGCCTATCTACTCAGCCTCTCCAAAGACCAACTTCTGGGCAAGCTGGAAAAGATATTTGTCTTCGATATGCCCTGGATAATTATTTCCAAAGGAATCGTACCGCCCAAAGAGCTTCTGGCCATGGCCGACCGCAAGAAGACGGCGATTTTCTCTTCGCGCCTTTCAACCACCGAACTGGTCAGCCGGTTGTCGGTTTTTCTCGATAATCAGTTTGCTCCGACCATTACCGTCCACGGCACGTTGGTGGACGTTTACGGCGTCGGATTGCTGTACACCGGTAAATCCGGCGTGGGCAAATCGGAATGCGCTCTGGATCTTATCGAACGCGGTCACCGGCTGGTGGCCGACGACGTCATCAAGATTACTCGTAAATCAGCCAATTATATCGTCGGTACTTCCTCGGAACTTCTCGGCCAGCATATGGAAGTGCGGGGAATCGGTATTATCGATATCGAAGCCCTGTTCGGTATCCGGGCCGTACGGTTACAGAAACGAATTGAAGTCGAGGTCCGTCTGCAGTACTGGGAAGATACTGTTCATTATGAGCGGCTGGGAATCGAGGAGAAATACAC
The DNA here is from genome assembly GCA_024231695.1 of FCB group bacterium. Classification (GTDB taxonomy): domain Bacteria; phylum Zixibacteria; class MSB-5A5; order GN15; family JAAZOE01; genus JAAEQF01. The sequence continues at coordinate 13,157 of JAAEQF010000100.1, read as the reverse complement.
GACCGTTTTGGGCGTGGAGATTCCTCTGGTGACAATCCCGGTTTCGCCAGGTAAAAACATCACGGTCATATCCGAAGTGATCGGGATGAATCATATGCTCAAAGTTTACGGCGAGCATTCGGCACAAGATTTGTCGCGGCGGTTGACCGAACGGCTGGCCCGGGCCAGCACCATTCAGGATTATCTCGAATCCGATTATGAATAAAGCGGCGGGACCGGAATAACCGCCGGGGATTTTCGCTTTTACCTCCCCCTTTTCCTCTAAATTGAGGCGATACGGGCCTAATAAAGCTCGAATTTCCTCCTAAAAAACCATTTGTTAAAATCAGCCTGATATGCTATATTTATTTTACCAGTTGCATTAGCGCAAAAATACATCTTTGAACCACACCTGGATAAATACTTACCATCTGACTCAGGGAGGGATGCCATGAGTTCTTTTTTCACCGTCATTTGTATGCTGGTGTCGATTTTGTTTTTGATGCCGGTTGCTTTCGCCTCAGATACCGAACCGGTTGCCAGCCTGATGTGGGGCAATACCCGGGATGTGGCTGTCGAGGGCGATTATGCCTTTTATACGGCCCCCTATGGTCTCATTGTCTTCGACATTTCGACCCCCGGCGACCCGGTGGAAGTGTCGCGGCTGTTCTTGACCCGGTCGAACGAGACTGCCGATGAGATTGTCATAAACGGCGATTACGCTTATATCGTGCAGGGCGAATACGGTCTGGCCATCGTCGATATCTCAGATCCGTCGGATCCGCAGCTACTTCTTTATTATCCAACATCGAAGCCGATCATAGAGATGAAGACCGAGGGCGATTTTATTTATTTCACTGCGGGTCGGCATTTGTTCGAAAATGATTTTCATATTCTCGATATCAGCGATCGGGAAAATCCGGAGCTGCGGAATATTATTATCGAGGATTGGGGTTCCTATCCGTTCGTCGGCTTTGATATCGACGGCGCCTATGCCTGTTTGATATCCCGAGACGACGGCTTTTTGGTGCTCGATATTTCCGATCCCGACCACCCGGAGGTCGCCGCCGAATATAATCCGGATGAAGAGATTTCCTCGGCGCAAATGGAAAACAATCTCGTCTATGCCGCCGCCGGCAATGACGGTTTGATCGTGTACAATCTTTTCGATCCCTACGGTCCCACGGAAGTAGATCGTTTCGATACCTATCCGGTTGAGGATGTGGTCATAAGCGGCGACTATGCTTATCTGGAAGCGGCCAATGCGTATAACAGCTATAGCGTGGTGGATATAAGCAATCCGGCGAGCCTGACATTGGTGGCCGACAATCCGACATCCATGCTTGCTATCCGGGGTATGAAAATTTCTGATAACCGGCTCATGATCCGCAACATAATGGGACCATCATACGAGGCGTACGGGTTGCAGATTTTCGACATCTCCGAACCGCACAACAGCACTCTTTGGGGTGAGTATTATCCCCCCAATGATCCCGATATAATTTGTACCGACGGGGATTTCGCCTATGTCGGTAACGCCCTCAATGGATTCAGCATAATCGATGTATCCAATCCGGCGGCGCCGCTTCCAATCGGTTCCGCGCCGCTGGCGGGTCGGGCCGGGGGATTGAGTGTCGAGGGCGATTATGCCTATGTGACCATGCTGGGGGACAATACGCTTTATGTCGTCGATGTTGCCGATCCGGCTTTGTCGGTTGTCGTTGGAACCTATGAAGCCCACTGTCTGCTGGGGCGGGTCATGGCCCGCGGTGATTATGTGTATCTGATTGCCGACGATGTGCAGGCCGAGAATCTGGGATTATTGATTCTCGATGTCAGCGACCATTCCGCACCGCAGCTGGTGGCCGAATATCAATCGACCGAGCAGACCCCGGTTATTCCCAAGTGTCTCGATATCGAAGGCGATTACCTTTATCTGGGCTATTGGAAATACCGGGTGGGTGATGGTTTTACCGGCCTGCATATACTCGATATCGCCGATCCGACCGATCCGCAACTGGTGTCGATATTTAAAGAAGGTGATTTCGAGACCCATGCCTTTTACGGAGTGGACGTGGTCGGCGATTACGCCTATATTACTTTCCGCGGCGGGATCGACTTGATGGTTCTTGATGTTTCCGATCCGGCCGACCCGCAGGTGGTGGCAACGGTTCCGACTCCGTCCGAACCGGAGTACGTTCTCAATTATAACCTCTTCGTCTCGGAAAACCGGGCTTATGTTTCGGCCACCCATAACGGCCTAAAGGTTTTCGATCTTTACAAGATCGATTCCCCGGTTCTATCCGAGAAATTTTCCACACCGGGGATGGTTTGTGACGCGGCCAAAATCGGCGAACATTTTTATCTGGCCGATTTATTCGGTTTGATGGTCGTCGAAGGCGCCTATTACGAACCACCGGCCGGTGATGCCAATAACGACGAAGCGATCAATATCGGCGATATCGTTTATCTCATCAATTTCGTTTTCAAGAACGGCATGGCTCCTTATTCGATGAGGGCAGGCGACGTCAACAAGGATGTTTCGGTCAACGTGGGTGATGCGGTGTATTTGATAAATTTCACTTTCAAGAGTGGTCCGGAGCCGCAGGAGTAATTGCCTGTAAAAAAACCAAATAATTCATAAGCCGACCGGGATTAGCCGGTCGGCTTTTTTATCAAGTAATCAGCGTTGAAAAGGTCGCAAAGAACGATATATATAGAAATTTGTTGATATTCTTCCACACGCATTGTATTATTAAATAACTCGTCAGGTCACCTTCTTTCCACCCGGCGACAGCCATCTTTGATTGACATTCCAGTGATCTTTATCAGTTAAGCGATGAGATATTTATTGCTGTATAACCAGCCTTAAACAGTTAAGGAGGTATTATGAAATTCGGGAAAGAGAACAGGAGTTTTCTTCTGTCCGACAGGCTAGGGTCGTTTATTGGACTATTTATTTTAATGACTCTGGTAGCAGGGGGGGCCACCGGTCAAAACTACCCACCGGTGATTGATTGCGGTGAATTCGAAAATATGGGTGTGGCCGGTGAGGTTTTCACTAAAAGTGATATCATTGCCTCGGATGCAAATCCGGAAGACCCGCTTACATTTAGTATTATTTACGGTCCCGGGACAATAGAATCGGCCACGGGACTATATCACTGGACGACTACGGAAAACGATATCGGCGTGCATACCGTGGAGGTCGAAGTCTCCGACGGTTATGCCTTTGATAGTTGCGAGTTTATAATCGAGATTACGCCTTTGGAAATAAGTTGCGGGGATGCCAACAGTGATGGAGCGCTCAATGTCGGTGACGCCGTGTTTCTTATCAATTATGTATTCAAGGGCGGACCGGCTCCGGTCACATTGGCTGCCGGTGACCCCAACTGCGATGGGGCGATCAATGTCGGTGACGCGGTTTATATGATCAACTTCGTTTTTAAAGGCGGTCAGGATCCCTGTACGAGCTGTCCGGGTGCCTGTTGTGGTTTAGACTGTGCCTGCAGCGAAATGACGGCCTCTGAGTGCTTCGATGCCGGGGGCGCTTACCTTGGTGATAGAACCCACTGCATTGACTATGATTGTGAATCATTTCCGGCCGATCCAGTTGTGGTTTTTCCCGAAGACTCATCGTCCTGGTGTGACAGAGGGCTGCTGGTGGCGGAAGACCGGTTCGAATGGGCAGATTATTCCGGAGTTGATTCGGTCTTTTTTGAGTATTCGGTCAATAGCGGAGCTTCATGGATACAGATAACGGAAGTCGGCCATATGGAGGATTGGAAGGCCATGTCGCCGAATCTGTGGACGGCCGAACTGGATGTCGATCTTTTGCCCAGCGGTGAATGTTGGGTACGTGTAGTCATGGTTTCGGTTTGCGGCCAGTATTCGACATCACCGATAACTACTATTCTTATTAACCGCCCGCCGGAGGCTGGGGCGTCGGCCGGGACTGCAGGCAGTGTACCGGGACAGGTTTTATTTGACGGTAATTGGAGTTGGGATACGGATGGCAGTATTGTCAATTGGTATTGGGAGTTTGGGGATGGTGGTGTTGATACCGGGAATTACGTGGCTCATATATTCGACCTTGAAGATACGACGGCGGTAACGCTGATAGTGGAAGACGATCAGGGATGTCAGAGTGCAGTCTACTATTCCATGTGGTTCCCCTCTCCTGAAATGGTGCTGTTGAGTGCAACGCCGCAACAGTTTTGTAAGTGTAAAAATCTTTACCTCAGGGGTGACAATTTGCCGGGGGAAGCAGACGTTTTGGGTCGGGATGGTGTACCTGCGGGCACTGACTGGAAAAAATGGCCAAATAAATGTGAGGGCAAAAAAAATGGGAAAGGGAACGACGACCCCGAAAATGAAGAAACCGACAATGAAAAGCGTTGGACTTTCTATGCCTTTGAGGTGGTCTGCGATGTTGATGGTATTCCGGCGTTGTGCAAGGAAGCCCAATTTGCCAAAGGGGCCGTTGTACTCAAAGGGAAAACAAAGCGATTTTGTAATAACGTGAAGGGCAAGTGGAATGCGGCGGCCAAGACCTGTACATTTACAAGAACCTGGACCGGAACGGGGATAGATACGGATTTGGACGGTGTAAATGATTATGATGTCAGCACCAAAATCAAATGTGAGGCAAAAGGCGGGACGTGGAATGTCGCTACGAACAACTGCACCGTGGAATTTCCGCAAAGCGGAGCGGATTACAATTTGGATAACTATACAACCACATCTACATATAAGACGCATCCCGACAAGAAAATAATCTGGTATGATGTACCCGGGATGATAAGAGGCGGCATTGGCTCTACTATGAAAGGTGATTTTAAGGCTGTGATCAGGGATACAGACGGTACCGTCCACACAATAACTTTCAGTATTGATTTGGAAAGGAAAACAGGAGCCGACAAGGAGAATATAAGTTCACCCTAAACCAAATCATTCAAAAGCCGATCGGCATTTACCGGTCGGTTTTTTTTGTCTCTAATAAGACACGGGCGAGACCTTCATGGCCCCGCCCGATATCGGAAGGAGAATTCGTCTATCTATTTCGAAAACCTTAGCAGTTCTTTGTTCCTCACCTCTATTTACGTCTATATCAAAAAAAGGTTCCACCATTGCTTCTAATACCCGCATCTAAAAGCAAAAAAGAGAGGATTTGCACTGTATTTAGAACCGGGAATTGAATATTTTATAAAAAACATCCAAACCTATGAATCGTTTTATGGTTTATATTATCTAAAGGGGAAAGAAAGGAGCGGCGATCTTGGAAATCAACATGGACTGGCAAGGCGGATTTAAATTCAGCGGAAACACGCTTTATGGGCATACTATTTCAACTGATGCCTCGAAAAAGGTCGGTGGAGCGGAAGACGGCTATCAACCGCTGGAACTTCTGATTTTCGGGTTGGCCGGATGCACCGGAATCGACGTGGTTATGATTGCCGAGAAGATGAAGCAAAAGATCACCGATTTGAAGATCAAGATCAAGGCCGATCAACGCGAGGAGCATCCACGGGCTTTTGCTAAAGCGCATATCGAGTATTTGTTCACCGGCGAAAACCTTGACCCCAAAAAGCTGGAACGGATTATCGAGCTGTCCGAGGAAAAGTATTGCAGCGCTAGCGCAACCCTTGCCGGTGTGACCAGGATCACGCATAGTTTTGAAATTCTGGAGGCGTAGAAAATGAATTTTGAGTATAGCCTGGAGTCGGAACGGAGTTTCGACGAGGTCGTGGCCGACGTGGAAAAGCTGACGGCCGAGAAGATGTTTCGGATTTTGCATATTCATGACGTGCAGGCGACATTGAAAGAGAAGGGGCTTGAGCGAAAGCCATTGAAAATCATCGAACTGTGCAACGCCAAATTCGCTCATGAGGCGCTGGGTAAAGACGCCAGTGTATCGCTTTTCATGCCCTGCAAGATCATCGTTTATACCGAAGGCGGTAAAACCAGATTGAAAGCGATGCGGCCGGCGGCCATCGCCGAATTTTTCCCCGAAGCCGGGTTGAATGATCTGGCGGCGGATGTGGATAAAATTGTTTTGGAAATAACCGATCGAGCGGCTCAGGGGTAAAATAGAGGGAACGAGGAGAATAGATATGCCGTTATATGAGTACAAGTGTGGCGATTGCGGAAACGTTTTTGAGGAGCTGGTCGGTAAAACCGTTCCGGATAACATGCCGCTTTGCCCCAAATGCGGCTCGGATAACTGCCAAAAGCTGTTTTCGACATTTGCTACTGCGGTCGGTGGAAAATCTTCGATGCCCTCATGTCCGGCAGCCGGAAAAGGTTGCGCCGGAGCCGGGGGTGGCGGCGGGGGATTTACGTGAGCTTAATGACAACCTGACCGCCGTGAGCGGAGGAGTGACAAGCGGATGAACAAGCAGACATTTACCGTTTTGATAATCATTATCGTTGGCATGTTGGCCATCTATGGTTTTAAAGGACAGGATAACGGCGCCGCCGAAGGACTTGATGAATGGCGCGAAAAAATAACCTGGACCGAACCCTCGATAACCGGCAACCAGATTGCCACCGGGGGCAAACCGGTATTTTTATTCGTCAGCACCGAATGGTGCACTTTCTGCAAGAAAATGAAAGGATCGACTTTTCTTGATCCCGGCGTGCAGGAACTACTCAATGACCGATTTGTCAATATCATCATGAATCCGGAAACGGAAGGAACGGCTCGATTCGTTGAAGGCGATTTGTCATATGCCGATCTAGCCATAAAACTAGGTGTTTCCGGATACCCGGCTACGTTTTTCTTTTCGCCTGAAGGACAGTTGATCGGTGGCCAGCCCGGTTATTTGGACGTGGATATGTTTTCCGATCTGGCCGAATATGTCGGCGGCGGGTTTTACAAAGATTACAAATTCAACGAGTTTATGAAACTGCCGGAAACAGAGCGTTTATAACTTACTATTATCCGATACCAGAATCATCCGACCAGAGATAAAAATATTGTAAATCGACATTTCCTTGACTATCCTGGTATAAGGGAATAGACGATCAATTTATTAGACAGGGGTTCTATTATGATTTCCAGGATATATCCTTTAGTAGCCGCAGTCTGCCTGATGGCCGCATTGATGATCGTGGGACTCGGTTGCGAGGATGAACCGACTATGCCGGAAGAATCCGATGACCGGTCGGCGATGACCTGGACACCTGATTCGATCACCAACGCGGATCTTCTTGATTTCGGCAGACCGGTGTTTCTATATATTACGGCCAATCAATGTTCCTACTGTGATCAGATGAAAAGAGAGACGTTCCCGGTATATCGGGTTCGCCATTTAATGAATGATTATTTCGTCAATATTGAAGTCAATGCTGATTTTGATCGGATAATAACTTTTTTGGGCGAAAACCTTACCAGCGAGGAATTGGCCGAACGGTATGATGTCAAGCAGTACCCGACCTCTGTTTTTCTCTCGGCGAATCTCGAAGAAGTGGCGCAAATGTGGGGAATCAGGGCTGCTGAGCGGTTTGCCGATTCAGCCGGGTTTATCGGAACCGGGGCTTATAAAAGTATGGACTTTGAAGATTATTTGGCATTACCCGAGGATCAGCGGCCATAGGGGGGGACTCGTCCCCTTTTTCTCTTTCATTTTTCAGATCAAGTTTTTCGGCTTAGGCGAAATCTATTCTTTTTTGGTTTCTGTCGAATCGGCCGAATTTTCCTTATTCTCATCCAGTAAAGCATTTATATACTCTTCCATACCCGGTTGAAGGGGTTGCAGGCGTTTAATGGGAAGAGCTGTGCGCAGTTTTTGTTTAATCATTGCCAGTTTCTCTTCGTCCCCTTTTTCATAGGCCAACCCGGCCAGTTGTAAAAAAATGGTCAGATAAGACTTGCCGGTACTTATGGTGACATTATCCAGCGTAAGATTGAAATCATTGTATCCGCGGAAAGCGTACTTATCGGTCAGATTCTCATAGAGGATGTCGAGATTCACGGGCGGGGATTCCACCGGAACCAACCTGAACACCAATCCTTCCATGCGTAAATAGGGCGTTAGCCAACCGGGGATTCGGCCCCCACCGGCAGAGGAGAAGTAGAACGGCCGCTGCCAGTTGTTTTCCTCCAGCATTTGCAGTAGCAGCCAATCCTGAGCAAGAAGATATTTATCGGCGAGGCCGGGGGGGACCTGTAAATGAATCGAATCGGGCAATTCAATCGAATCATCCATTCGAAAATCGGATGCTTCGCCGGTTACCGACAAAGTGATCAGCGTATCCGACCATGGTTTAGCGTTGATTTTGGCAGCCTGTTCGGGGGTGAGAGTCAACGGCAGGTTTGTCTCGCGGTCTAAAACCTGCTTTACATACCACGGGGTGTTAAGCAGGTTGATATTCAAGATGGTAACATCCGGCCGAATGTCCTCGACCACCTGCAAATACCAGAGCGGATGAGTGTCGTTGTCGCCGTAGGTGAAGAGGATGGCGTTTTCTTCGAGAGCAGTCAGATAGTTGAGGGCATAATCATGGGCAAAATAATTCTGCGAGAAATCACGCTGGGAGTAATTGGCCGATACCTGTGTTCCCGGAAGAACCAGTAACAGGATCGCGGCCGGGCAGTAGATCATCCATCGCCGGCGATAGTATTTCGATAAAATTAGAATGACGCTGCCGGCGCCATAGCCGATCAGGACGGCGAAGATTACAAACGATGGCAGGTAATGACGATACATGGCCCGGATGAAGTTTTCCGGGACATTGAAATAGATCACTGCGCCCAGACTCGTTGCCAGAAACAAAACCAATAGACCGATAGCGAGACGACTGTTTTTTAACCAGAGTCGGATCAATCCAAAGAGGCCGCAGATAACCGGCAATACGCCCAGGATTGAAATCTCACCGCGCCACTGCATGAAATTGAGACCGAAAGCCCGGAGATAATCGGCCAGTTGCACGCCCATGAAGGGGCCCTTGCGCGGCCACAGATTGACAAGGAAACCGCCGCCGTACTGTTTCAGAGTGACATAATTCCACCAGCTGGAAAGGGTATCGGGACTGCCGGAATTCATGAACGGTTCGGCTGCGGCCATTGGAATTATAAGTAAGTGAAAAGAAAAACCGGCGGCAAAACCGATGATTCCTGCCAGCCAGGCTTTGACCGAAAGAAATGTTCGGGGGCGTTTGATCATGATCCAGACGGCCAGACCGGGGGCCATAAGCAGATTGGTCCGATGGACGCTGATATCGAGACCGAACAGGAAGGCGATCAGAAGCAGCCATTTTAAATTATGACCGGAATCGGCTCGGTTCCACCAGCCGATCATGGCCCAGAGAAGCAGGGCCGTGAACAAAGCAGTCATCATATACGGCGTCAATTTCACGGCATACAGCCAGAAAGTCTGACAGAAGGCGAGGGTCAATGCTCCAACGGCAATCCCGATGATTATCGCCGGGCGGGACCGAGTTGACTTTGAATCGGTATCGAAATCATCCGATCTGAACAAACTGGTTGCTATGACCAGCACGAGAGCGACTGTGGCTGCACCCATCAAACCTGAAAATAGATTGAGCAGATAAGCCTCTGAACCGGTTGCGGCCAACCGGGTCACTATAAAACCGGTGATTGTCGGCAGCAGGGCGCCGGGGGGATGGGTGATGCCGAGTGTATTGGCGGATAAGGACAAGACAGGATTGGTCCACCAGGTGATGGACGGATGACAGGTCAGATAATAAAAGACAAATGATATGGCCGCCGTCAACAGAGCAATGAAGCGGATGTTGCCGGAACTTAGTGGATGAGTTGGGTTGGAACGTATAGACATGTTAAATAATCCCGGATTAAGATTTTAGAAACATTATCAATTGTACCCGTACATTGCGATCAGGACTAATACTTATGGATTTAATCAAATGTTTTTTGCTTTCGGCCAGCAACTAAAAACGCGAGCGCTTTGTAAGGAGATGCAATTTGTCGGGCTATTTTATCTTACGGGCAACGACGGCCAATCGCAATGTCTGACGATCCGGTTTGACGAAGCGGAGACAATCATACATATTGACAATTTTAAAATTCGCTGCCGCCAGTGCCTTTTTCATTTCGGTGGCCGTGTATCCTCGTTCGGCATGAATCTCATCGAATCTTTCCCACATTTTGCCTTTGCGCACGAAAAATGTAGCCCGTACTTCGGCCTGTTTTATTTTGGGGTAATAGCAATTTTTCCAAATCCAGGCCATGTCGTCGGTTTCATCGGCATACACTTGAGAGCCCCAAAGGACTTTCATGGCTTCCGGCGTGTTGACGTCAAAGATAAAATACCCGTTCGGATAAAGGGCTCGATGTGCCGATTTGAAACATTCGGTCACCTCTTCGAGGGTCAGAAGATAATTGAGCGAATCGAAGTAGCAGGTGGCCAAGTCAACTTGTTGAGGCAAAGTAAACGACGTTAACGATTGTTGGGAGAAGTCAATCTTCAAACGATCTTTTTTGGCTTTTTTGCGAGCCATGTCGAGCATATGCGCAGAATTGTCCAGCCCAAAAACTTCAATATTGTTTTTGGCCCAGAGGAGGGCCGCGGTACCAGTGCCGCAAGCCAGGTCGGCGACCGATTTGGGATGATAGCGCAGACGGTTCAGGATTTTCTGGGTATATCGGTACATCTTGATCGAAAACTCGTCCGACCCCATTTGGTCATAAACGTAAGCAAAACGCTGATAGGTTGACATTGCCTTCTCCTTCTTCCATGATTAACGGCGATCAGTGGCTTTGGGGCAAGGCAAAAACGTAATCCTTACAACAATTCCACACTAAAGGTATCAACCCATGGATGACTTTTCGTTTCACATCCGAAAGTTTTGGGAATTTCTGCCGAAAATAAGAATGTAGCGCGATAGCGGCCTGTTCAAAAAAAGGACATAAACGTATCGCGATCTGAAAATAATTTGTCAATCGACATTAAGGAAAATAGAATTTCTCCGATATTCTAACAAGATTGTTTGTTAATCAAAGGGTTCCATTTCGAATTATGAGAACCCGAATTCAAATGAACTCTTTGAAAGGAGTTACAAATGGCGACACGGCGTAAACCGAGAAAAGCTCGTCCGACCACGCGCCGGACCCGGATCACGAAGATTGCTCGGGTTTGGAGCCGCGAGGAAATTTCCTTCCTGCGCAAGTTTTATCGTAATCACGAAACCACATGGTGTGCCCGTCAGCTCGGCCGGACAGTGTATTCGGTCCGCTACAAAGCCAGCGACCTGAGCATCCGCAAAGCCAATCCTTCGAATTGGAAGACTCCGCCGAAGAAGAAAGTCAGCTTCCCGAAGCCGACGACTCGGCGCGTCAACAAGACCACCAAGAAGAATGTTCGCTGGGCCAAGACCCGTCGCAACAATCGTCGCACCAAATGGTAGGTCGAGAATCTTCCTATAAAAAAAACGGCTCCGCCTGGAGCCGTTTTTTTTTGGTTAAAAAATCATCATCACCCAGCCCGGTAACTTCACCGATCAACAGTTGACAAACGGCCAAGAACTGTTGTTTTTTGAAGTATAGACTATGACAATGGATAGTGATGATGATACTGCTGGGCATACAACCGGGGCGCAAATTGATTGGCTATTTTGTAATGGCCATTGCCGTCGGTACGGTTTTGCTTCTTTTGCCTGTCAGCACCGTCGGTTCACCGCTTTCGTTTGTCGATGCCTTATTCACCGCCACTTCGGCCGTCTGTGTCACCGGCCTGACCGTCGTCGACACCGCCTCTGATTTTTCGCTTTTCGGCCAGGCGGTGATAATGCTATTGATTCAACTCGGCGGGCTGGGGATCATGACTTTCGCCACCGTTTTGATTATGATGGCCGGATCACGTCTTCCTTTTCTGGACCGATTGGGTCTGACCCGGAGTTTTGCCGTTGGTGGCGGAACGAAATCAACCTCGCTTCTGGCGGCGGTTATGGTAACCACTTTTGTCTGCGAGTTTTTGGGAGCAGCGGCGTTGTTTGTTGATTTTCGAGGTGATTATCCTTTCGGACAGGCTGTTTTTCAATCGGTTTTTCATTCCGTGTCTGCTTTCTGCAACGCCGGCTTTTCGACTTTTCCCGGTGGTTTGGAGGGTTACAGGGGAAATATTCCGGTAATCGGTATTTTTTCGGGTCTGATAATTTTGGGCGGATTGGGATTTATAGTCATTCGTGAATTGGTGGAAAGAGCCAGAAACAGGAAGAATCGCTTATCGTTGCATTCAAAAATATGTCTCAGCGTTTCGGCTCTTTTGCTGGCGCTGGGGACGATCCTGATTTTTGCGGTCGAACAAAACAACGCCTTGGCTGGGATGTCAGCCGGGGAGAGTCTGGCTAATTCGTTTTTTCAGGCAGTGACCGCTCGAACGGCCGGATTCAATACGTTTGCTCAAACCGGGTTGACTGAAGTCGGTTTGCTGGTGACTATGATCTTGATGTTTATAGGCGCCTGCCCCGGTTCCACCGGCGGAGGGATTAAAACCACCACCGCTGCGGTGATATTGCTTTTGATCTATAGCCGTTTCATGGGTCGCCGCTCGACGGCCGCTTTCAAACGTTCGATCAGCGGCGAATCGATCATCCGTGCCCTGACCGTGGTCCTTCTGGCGGCCCTGGTGATTCTCGCCGTCCTGGCGCTGTTGATGTCTCTGGGGGAACGGCGGGTGGCTCATGAATTGAGCCACGGATGGTTTGTGGATAATCTGTTCGAAGTGGTTTCGGCTTTTTCCACGGTCGGTTTATCTCTGGGGACAACCGGACAAGCGGATAATTTCGGAAAAATCGTCTTGATCGCGACCATGTTTATCGGCCGGGTAGGGCTTTTGACTCTGGCTTTTGCCCTGGCCCGTCCGCCTTCGCGAGGCGAAATCGTATATGCCGAAGAATCGGTCATGATAGGATGAGGATTTTCATATGAAAGAATTTGCCATAATCGGTCTGGGTAATTTTGGGGCCACCGTAGCCGAAGAACTGGCTGGACTCAGATGCCGAGTCACGGCCATCGATATCGACAAAGGCCGCGTGGGGCAGGTGCAGGACCTGGTCGATCTGGCGATCCTGTCCGATGCTACCGAACGGGCTTTTCTGGAAAATCTTGAGGTCGATAAATTCGACTGCTTTATTATATCGACCGGCGTCGATTCGCACGCGGCCATACTCATTACTTTGTATCTCAGCGAACTGGG
>JAAEQF010000099.1 GCA_024231695.1 FCB group bacterium | reverse complement strand
CGTACAATTAGGGGCGAACCCAGTGCGACGACAACGCCGTTTGTTCGGTATCGCACGAGAAAAGAGCATGCCGAATGGTTGGCTGAAAAGGAGTGAGGAAAATCCTGAAGAAAAGTATTGACAAACGTATAATTGTGTGTAGGATGGGGGTATCAAAAGAATCGGCTCTACCAATCAATTCAAATTTGGACTGAGCCCCGTAGCTTATTGGCGTCCGCAAGTCTAGCTTAGCTATTCAAGCCCGCCACGCTTACCGATTCAAGCGGATAGTGAGTTACGGGGCTCGTTTATTTGGAGCTTCTAATTATGCGATTTCAATGTTCTGTTGACACTGCCGATTTTGAATTGTTTATTAAATCTTCTGACGGATTCCCTGTCGTCCTCAGTTATGGTTGCAAGGTATTCGGTGCGTACATTTGTTTACTAATAAAAGCGGGAGAAGGCAAGGAATACCACATGGGAAGGCAACTCAGCCCCGGACAAATAGCTACATCAGGAGCTAAGATTGGAAGCCTGTTTGGCGAGACAGATCAGTCTACTCGCACAATATTAAAGAAGCTGGTGAAATGTGGGGCAATTGAGATCGAGAGCACAAACAAGTATTCGGTCGTAACTATCTGCAACTGGTCTGATTACCAACAAAAAGAGGCGTAAACAATGGACGATAGCGGATGGTTTAAAATGTACAGAACCCTTTTTACTGGCAATAGCAAGATCGGGGGGAGCGGAAAAGATACTCAATATGCTTTCGCCACTCTACTTGCACTCGCAAAGTGGAAGAAGTGGAATGAATACGGCGTCGAATTAGAACCAGGACAGCTTATAGTAACACAAGAAGAACTACGAAAAAAATGGGAATTCAAAAGTCGAAAAAAAGTTCAAACTGTTTTGAACCGGCTCGTGAAGTTTGGCGCAATAACGGTAAAAGGGAACAATAAAAGAACCGTCGTAACTATCTGCAATTGGGGGACTTACCAATCTGGCGGAGATGGTGACGGAACATCAACGGAACAACCACGGAACAACCACGGAACATCAATAGAACAACAACGGAACATCAACGGAACAACCCTTATTAAAGAAGAAGTAAAGAAGGAAAGAAAGAAAGAACTAAAAGAAGGAAAGAATAATAATACCCCCCTAACCCCCAAGGGGGAATGTTGGGAATCGATACTCGAAGAAATCGTTTTTCCTTCGTCAATGGACAAGGCACAGGTTTCGCCCGTGTTGACCGATTGGTGTGAATACCTAGAACGAACCAACAATCCGCTGAAATCGCCTAAGCAACGCATACGGGCGATTCTAAGGAGGTTTCCTTCCGTCGAGGACATGCGGGCAGCGGTTGATTATTCCATCGCCGGTAATTCATCGAAACTGCAAAAACCGGCAGAAGATCGAACCAGGAACGAATACACCGATGCTTTCGAGCGGTTCTGGAAAATCTATCCAAAAAACGAAGGAAAGGTCGACGCGTTCCGCGAGTGGCAAAAGCTCCCCGCTGAAGATCAGGAAAAAGCGGCAGAGGTCGTCGCCGTGTACGCCACATGTGATCGTGTGAAGAATGGATTTATCAAGGCAGCCCACCGATGGCTGAAGGCGAAGAACTACAACGACGACCCCGAAACGTGGCAGGACCAGACAAACCAGCGAGACCAGAACCGCAACAAACAAGACATCCACGATCCGGCCACTACCTACGATCCGAATCACGTCATCACATTTTAACGGAAGGAATCAAGATGCCAGAACGGAGTTTAGCCGAAATCCTCTCCAGCCGCACATTCAAGGTTGCAGACAAAAAAGAGCAGCTTGCGATTATCGACGCTGAAAAAGATACAGCAAGGGCGGAGTTTAATAAAAAATATTCCGACAAGTGGATACGAGCCGCTGGATTTCGCTACAAGGACTGCGAGTTTGAAAATTACGAATGTACGGACAAACGGCAAACAGATGCAATTAAATTACTCAAGGAATATGCGGCAGGTGAGCCGACAAGGAATGTGATTTTTCTAGGGCCGACGGGAACCGGCAAGGATCACCTCGCGGTAGGCTTGCTACGGCGGTTCACGCGGCGATTGATCGGATGCGGCTATGTCAGTGGCCCTCAGCTTTTCGCGGATGTAGCGGACGCATGGCGACGTGAGGGAGGATCGGACCTTGCAATCCACAAAGAGTATTCGGTGCCAAGAGTTCTTTGTATCTCGGATCCTTCACTGCCAGGCGGTCTAAGTGATGCCAACGTGAAGTTCCTGTACCGGCTTATCGATGAGAGGTATCGTGCCTGCCGCGCTACCGTGGTAACACTCAATGCCAAGGACGGTGATAACGCGGCTGAATTACTCGGGGTGCAAGCGTGGTCACGGCTAATAGAGGGAGCTATCAAGATTGGTTGCAACTGGGGCGATTATCGAAGAGAAGGAAGGAAAGAAAAATGACAATCTCTTATGCACAACTGAAAATAAGACAAGCGTACGATCTCGACATGAAAATCACGATGTCGCAGCAGAAAATCCGCGAATGGTACAACTACTGGTGCGGCCAGGTCTACGTCAGCTTCAGCGGCGGGAAAGATTCAACCGTCCTGCTGCACCTCGTCAGAGAGCTTTACCCCGACGTTCCAGCGGTCTTTGTTGATACAGGGCTGGAATATCCTGAGATCAGGGATTTCGTGAAGACGTTCGATAACGTGACATGGCTGAAGCCAAAGATGAATTTTAAGGCAGTGATCGAGAAGTATGGGTATCCAGTGGTGAGCAAGAGAATCGCCCAGTATGTCCATGAGGTTCGGCATTCAAAAAGCGTAACAGCAACGGTCGTGCTGAGGCTGACGGGGTACCGCGACGGCGGGCGTAAAATGTCCCCCTCCAGCAGAATATCCCAGAAATGGCTAGGGCTCATTAAAGCACCATTTGACACGTCCGACAAGTGCTGTGATGTGATGAAAAAAGAGCCCTTTGGCCGTTTTGTCAAAGAGTCTGGGCGATATCCCATAAACGGTGTGCGAGCAGAAGAAGGGGAAAGGCGGCAGCAAACATATTGCACTTACGGATGTAATGCGTTCGGCCTGAATGAGCCCCGTTCAACCCCTCTTGCGTTCTGGCTTGATAAAGACATCAATGACTACTTCAAAGAAAAAGTTATCCCGTGGGCCAAGGTCTACGACATGGGCTACAAACGAACTGGCTGCATGTTTTGCATGTTCGGCTGTCACCTCGAAGGATCGCCCAACCGATTCCAGCGAATGAAAGAGACACACCCAAAGCAGTGGAAGTACTGCATGGACGTTTTGGGGCTGCGAGAAGTGCTGAAATTCATCGGGGTGGACCCCGAACCGAGAAAATACTTTTGGGAAAAATAAAAACAGCGGTTAATGCGAATCAAGAAGCGTATAATTAAAAGGTGAAGCAATGAACGCATCAAAAAAAACCAGCGCAGAAACAGAACGCATCGAACGACGTGAACAATCCCGACAGGATCACGCGAACGCCGACAAGGCAAAGAGCCGCCATGAGGAACTTGTGGAGACCTACGGCGATGCTATGGACGAATTGGCAGATGCGGAATACTGGGCGTTGTCCGGATTCGAGCAAGGGTCTGTTGTGAAAAGAGGGTTTATTACCGTCGACCGATGTGTGTTGGAAGCACTTGAACGAATGGGTTAATTTAACGAAAGGAAAAAGAACGTGACATGGAAGAATACAAACTTCACCTCGGGGACTGCCTGGATGTTTTACCAACGATAGCGAGTGGGTCGGTGGATATGATTCTCACCGATCCGCCCTATGGAATCGGATTCCTAAGCAACTGGACGACACACCAAGCAAAAATTGCAAATGACGGTTTCGATGAATGGCTTGAACTGCTCCCCTTGTGGCTTGCAGAGATGCGGAGGGTTCTAACACCACAGGGCTGCTGCTGCTGCTGCTGCGGCGGCGGCGGCGGCGGCGGCAAGACGCCAGTTACTGCGTTGTTTACAATAGAAGCCATTAAACATTTCAATTTAATCCAAACGCTTGTCTGGCGTAAGTTTATCGGGCTCGGCTGGAGGTACCGGCCGTCGTATGAGAATATCGTAGTCCTGTGCAAAGATAAAAACGACTATAACTTCTTTGATGAAACAAAAAAATGTAGTAACGTCATCGAAGGGATCAACCAAGAGATACCACAGAACGGCGACCACCCGACCGTGAAGCCACAGAGGCTAATGGAGCGGCTGGTTCATATTCACACGCAGCCAGGAATGACGATCTGCGATCCGTTCATGGGGTCTGGTACCACAGGCGTTGCCGCACTCGAACTCGGGCGGAACTTTATCGGCATCGAACTCGACGAAAAGTATTTCAAGATAGCGCAAAAGAGGATTTCGCAACGACAGAATCGATTGTTTATATGATACCACCACGAAAACAATTTTTCCACGACCCGTTGCCGAAAATAAACGTATAATCAAGCAGGAAGGAAAAACAGGATGACCAGCCAAGAAATCAAAGTCGCCATGAAAAAACTTTACCCACTCGCAAAAAAGATCGACATTAAACCCGCAAAGGGAGGGTCGTTTGCGTTGGCGGTGTACTGGCGAGAAGGTGGGGACAGGGTTTTTTACACAATGGATTATGTCAACAGTTGGCTGGCGAATCCAAGTGTTAAGTAATTCTTAATGGTTCAAATTTCGCAAAGGGTGAAGACATGAAGGCGGTTTTCCGGTTAAAGAACGGGGCTGTTTATTTCGGAGAATACCCTTGCGAGTGTATCCCAGAAAAAGCGTCTTTTGGTGTCGTTCGATCAATGATTGCAGATTGCGATGATGGCGACACACACACGGCGACATTTACATATGAGGGCACAGAGACAGCCGAGAACGGAATGAAATATTTAGTTTTTACCGAGGAAGAATAGAACCATTCAACCAGAAGGAAAAATCAATGTACACGGCAATAAAACTATTGGTTGCGACGTCTTTTGTTTACGTCGGCATGAGAATGATCGACGGGCCTATCGAGCCAGCGATAGGAGTTCCTGTCGTCTTGATTGGTGTGTTACTCGCGTTGCTATTTTAAGAAGGAAGATGACGGTAATTTTAAGACTGGATATAAAACAATGACAGACATAACAATGTGCGACTTTAACGATTGCCCGATGCAAGATTCATGTTGGAGGTTAAACGCTCCACCTGATTTGTACAACCAAAGCTATGCAGGCTTTCGACCAGACAAAGACGGCAACTGTAGACACTACTTGCCAACAGATGAACGCCCGCGAAAAAAAACAGAGTTCTACCCCGGTATGAAATTACCCGAGGGTGTGAAGCTAAGGGATGTCGGCGATGCAACAGCAAGCGAATGCAATGACAAGCCAATGACAATCCCAGAGGCATTGGAAAACGTAGAAATAGCATCGTCAACACTGCGAGTGAGCCTTTCTCATGGGCATGATACATATTTTTGCGAAGCATGTGAGACAAGAGGGCCGAAGTTTCACCATCCGCAAGAAACCGGGGTCCGCGCCCACGCAGACGGTTGCCCCATAGTAATCTTGCGTAAAGCACTGGAAGACTTGGGCGGCTGAAGAAAAAAACCGTGAGAAGCGGCGGCGTCGGGTTTAGTTGAGTTTATCCGGCGTCGTCGCTGAATTTAAAAGGAGAAAGAATCGTGCGTATAAAGCTTATTGCGAATAACCTTGACGAAATGCTTTATGACGTAGAGGGTGATCGCCCCCACGTTTTTAGATTACCAAGTCAAGGTGCAGGCCTTGGTGATTCGTATAGGGAATTTTACCAAGTGAGCGAATTTTCGCTCCCGGGGTTGTATATAGAGGAAGGGTTGCGGGATGCCATCGAGACAGGAAGCGGCGACATTAAAAAGCTGAAGATAGCGGCATGTATGTTGCGGAGTCTGTGGCGAAATGGTGACGCCCGATTAATAGGGGAAATCGAAATGATGCTATTTATGTCAAGCAGGGGCTGTGTAGATGCATTCAAAACATGGCTGGACGGAGTGGAGTAACATGGCCACAGAACCAAGAAATGAAGCGGGACAGCCGACTGACTTAACCGGCCTGAAACAATGGCGAATCGTCGTCCCTGGCAATCCGATTCCTCAAAAGCGATACGCACCGACAAAACGAGGCGGCAAGCGGGCTACTTACGATCCATCTTCAGAATCAAAAAAGACGTTCCGGTTTTTATGTGCGGACAGACGCAATGACCACTGGCCAAACGAGCCGATGGAAGGCCCGGTAATGGTCGATCTCCGGTTTTATTTCGAGCGGCCAAAGAATCATTTTGTAAATAAAAACAGAAATAACAGACTCAGAGACGACGCGCCGACGTATCATCAAGTGACGCCCGATTACGACAACCTAATTAAGTTCGTTTGCGATGCAATCAACGGGCTCTACTGGAAAGACGATCGGCAGATTGCAGGTGGGCCAACGTGGAAAGCATGGTCGGAAAACCCGCGAACTGAAATTATAATTACGGCACTGGAGAATAAATGACATTGGTTTTGCTTGTAAAGATTATAGCTGTGATACTTGCTACACTGGCTTTTATTCACTTTGCAATATGGATTGGCGTGGGTGCTTTTTACCGATCAAGGCATGATGCTTACGCTGACATTTTCCGTGAAAAAGCACAAGGGGATGACGATGCCGACAAAAATTGAATGGTGTGACGAAACCTGGTCGCCGATTATTGGTTGCTCGAAAGTCTCGGCTGGTTGCGACAATTGCTACGCAGAAAAGCAGGCGGTGAGGGTATGCCACTGTCTCTCGGTCACGCAAGGCGATCAAAGCGGCGGCACATGGGCTGAATATTCTTCGGTTCTCAATTGGGGGGGCGATGAACCAGAAGCGAAAGCACTTGGCTGGAACGGCAAGACAGCTATCGTTTCGGCGAACATGGAAAAACCTCTTCACTGGAAAAAGCCGCGAATCATCTTTGTCTGCCCAATGGGAGATTTGTTCCACGAGTCTGTGCCGTTCGAGTTGATAGACCGGGTCTTTACGATAATGGCGCAGTGTCCGCAACACACCATTAAGGTTTTGACCAAGCGACCAGGGCGGATGCTCGAATACTACAAAAGACTGTCGCCAGCATTGGATCAAGGAATGATAGAACTGCCGCGTCACGAGCGACTGACTATAGGAGACTTCAGGAAAAAGACTGGTGAGTGTTTTAGGAGACACTGGCCACTTCCCAACGTCCACATCGGCGTCAGTGTCGAGGACCAAGCGACAGCGGACGAACGCATACCTCTTTTACTGGAGTGTCCAGCCGCCGTTCGGTTTATTAGTGCCGAACCTTTGCTTGGGCCGATTGATTTCAGTGGTGCTGAATATCACCAAGAGAGGTGGACGTGCGTAAAAATGCCAGCAAAGGGCTGTGGCTGGTCGGGAATGCCGCCAGAAAGCACCTACGACGATCATTGCTTTTGTTACAGATGCCCAGAGTGTGGCAGCTTTATGAAATCGTCAGAGCTCCCTTGCATCGATCAAATCATTGTCGGCGGTGAAAGCGGTCCGAACGCCCGTCCGATGCACCCCGATTGGGTCCGCTCAATCCGCGATCAATGTGTAGCCGCTGGCGTCCCCTTTTTCTTCAAGCAGTGGGGCGAGTGGTCGGCAGACAGAGAAAAGGCAGGTGTCCAATGGTCCACAGGCGGCCCGTTGCCGCAACACGGCGAGCCGGGGACCATTCTAACCGGCATTGAGATTGGCGGCCGCGACCACGGCAAACCAACGGCATGGGCCATGATGGGCGACGGCAGTAGCAAGCAGCTGTACCGCGTCGGCAAGAAAAAAGCAGGGCGTATTCTCGACGGCCAAACATGGGATGAACAAGTCAAATGAGTATCACAAAAGAATCTATAATCAGGCAGGTTGAAACCATTACAGACATCGCGACGGAGGTTGCCTGCATCCTTGAGGAATCACCCACTAGGATTGACCCGCACGACATGTACCACGCACTCGAAGATATCGAACTTGCGGCTGGCTGCTTGGCGTCCGCTAAACTACTTCTTACGGAGACCGAATAATGACAGACAAAAAACAGACCAAGAAAATTTGGGGCGAAACCGGAGTAAAATCTATGACGATCGGTGGTTTTAAATGCGAAAGCTGCGGGAATTCGCACTTTACCAGATATGCGGCAAACGGATGTTGCTCGACACATGCGCGGTGTAAGTGCGGCGAGTTGGTTGAGTCAAAGTATGACAATCCCGTTTGTGAATCATGCAAAGAAAAAAAAGCAGTAGAAAGGATTCTGCGGCGATACAACGCAGCCGAAACCGTGGCGGAGTCGGACGCTGGCGTAATGGTTTATGATGAAGAATACAATAAATACTTTGGGTCGGTCTGCGAATATCTTGAGTGGTGCGAATATGGTTGCGAGTGTGGTGTTCCGGTTACGCCTGCCGAGTACCTTTTCGGCACAAAGCCATACCGAACGCTTTCCATTGACGCGCAGGACATCATCGAATGTGAATTCGCAAACAACTGGAACTGCGAAGACCTTGACCCTCCAGATGTAAATGAAGTCGACGGATATGCGGAACTCGTCGCCGCTTGCGAGAAGGTGAATGCCAGCATTGGTTGTGAATTGCACGAGATTGATTATTCAAAAAAGGTGAGGGTGACTAAATGACAATAAATCAAATTTTACTCGACATGGATGGTGTGCTCGTTGATTTTGTCGGTGGCGCATTAAAGACACACGGGCTGCCCGAATCATTCAACTGGCCTCGCTGCGGCATCCAAGCGACGGAGGCAACCTGCCGTACATAGAAGTCAATTGTCCAATGCCGAAAGTTGAACCACCAAAGGGGATGTGATAATGAACGAACCAATGAAACCCGGTGACACAATAATCCACAAAGGTCAAAAGCTAATCGCACAAGAAGGCCCAACCGGCAGTGGTAGCGGTTGCGGACCTTGTGAACTCGCGAGCGATATGTCGTGTGTATATGACTGCTTTCCAGGTGCGGTTAAAATGATTCTACGCAAGCCGGGTGACCCGTGGGAGCCGGTAGTAGATGAACCAGAAAAAGACAAACAGTTAATGCTTTTTTAAGGAGATCGAAAAATGAAAATTAACATTACCGACGAGCATATCGTACCGAACATGGGCGAGCACTGGAACAAGCCTATTGAATGGATTGACGGCGATGACGTCAATTGGATGCTTGGCACTTTATGTGGAAGAAGAGACGACGGGAAGCCGTATCAGTGGTACATCATGAATGAAAACGGTGGCTACCAGATGGCCGATAAAGTCCGCGTAGAGAACCCTGATTATATTACCCCTGAACTGAGAAGGATTATTGATAAGGCGTTCATTAATAACAGTAAGCCGTTCAACAGGTTCAGTGAAGCATCTCAGAATTACTTCAACCACATCCTCGACACCGAGCCGGAGCGGTGCTTCGTGAGGGAGACTTACGAGTGGTTTCCATGTAGTGGCCCAAGCATGGCAAGCAACGATACCGTGGTTGTTCGTCTCGGCGAACCGCAAGGACCTGTCGAATCATCTGAGCCTGCGTACAGGGACTTGGATATCTACGTGAGCTTTGGGCGATACTACTTCAAAGACCCAGTCGAATTCGTGCAAATCGCTTCCAACGCCATTAATTACGAGGCATTCCTTGGCTACGTCAGCCCAACTGGAACTATAGAAATGTACTGGTCCCCCGATATGGACGAAACATGGAAAGTGAGGGTGAAGATATGAACGACGCTGAGCAACGAAAGTTAATCTACGATCTCGGAGTGGCCGAGGGAGTCCTGTACGACATACATAGAGAGGCCGTTTTGGAAGGCGGTGGCTACAAGTGGAGCGTCAGCCAGTTGAACGAGGCGCACGACAGTGTAAGCGTTGCGGCGCACATACTCGAAGCCCGCACGGGCGATATTACTGGAACTTACCAGGAGGTCATCAACGAAGTGTGCCAAAGGACGAACAAGACGTTTCGTTTTATAGCGAGGAATCAAAGCCTCCCTGCTACCACTCATATTATTTTTTGCACAGACCGGCCCTATAAGCAAGACAAGCATTCCCCCCGAGCCCCAGTTTACTGGGAGACATGCACTGGGGTGATAATGAGGCCAAAAGACATGGAGCGACTTCTTAACTGCAAAATAACAATAACTGAAACCTGCGACTGGAAAAAGTCGCTAAGGGAGGCTGGATTATGACACCTGAATGGGAAGCATACGAGGTGCTTATTGGCCAAGTTACCCCGCCCGGTGAGTGTGACATTAATGGCGGAGGTTGCCCTTGTGATTGGGCGGAGGATAACAAGATGTGCCCGGCTAATATCGTTCAAAAAGCGTTGGAAGATGCCGAATCAGCGCGAGATATGAATCGCGACCTACTTGATGAATTAGCCGACTTCGAGCGGCTAAAGGAACTATGGAGACTTCATGGCAAGGGGCGGCTCACGCTTGCTGGCAAGTTTGAGGCGGATAGAATCTGTAAAGAAAGCGAGGACAAAGATGACACCTGAACAAGCATTAGAGGCACTACAGGAAATGCGCAGCCTGTCCGACCAGATGAAAAGCAATGTCAAGATGCAGTTGTCATTGAAGGACATGGAAATTGCTCTAATGGAAACGAAGTTCGAGCGGCTGAAGGAACTGATTGTTTCTTTGGGGAAGCGGCCCCCTACCGTCCCGCTAAAAAAATGGGTTGAAATGATTGATCTTTGTAAAGGAAGCGAGGACAAAGATGGTTAACGTGCTGATTGAGCAACTCAGGGCAAAGACGAACCTCCTTGATTCATTGCGAGAAAGCGTTGGATTGCAAGAAGAGAAGTCCGACATTGCCATGTATCGCGAGGCTATTTCAATGCTCGAAGATTATGCGATGCTACGACAGCATTTTATTTTTCTCAAAGAGGAATACATGCTCGAAGGTGACGTCAACATGACGGAATCAGCACAGGCGCTGAAACAGGGTTTATTGACCATCGAAAAGGCAAAATGCTTTGATCGACTAAAGGAATTGATGCGGCCAGCGGTGGTCGACACCAAGGACGGGCCGACCCTGGTTCAGTGCCAATTGCCAGAGGAAAACTGTCAGGAAATAGCATCTATTGTCAAAGGAAGGCCGAAAGGCGACGTATAATTAAGAAAGGAGAAGCCAAAATGAATGATAGACGGCAATTACAGATCGAAGCGTTAACTACCATTAGTAAGCACCTTCACGCCATATCGCACGGCATTTACCAGGAAATGACACAGGAAGACATGACATCCGAAGATTCGGCCGGTATAGTAATGTGTTGCGGCGTGTTTGAAGCAGCCGTAGCCAGTGTAGAAATGGGAACTGAAGCACTTGATGCAATACTTCAGAAAATCAAAAGCAATGAAACCAGGTGAACGCGGAGTCCTACGCAGTGAACATCGCCAAAAAGCGGATTGAAAAAGAACGTGACAAGCCAAGGCAATTAACCCTTTTTGATTAGACAGGACGGATCAAGTAAACATGGAAGATCGGAAAATGGCCGTCAGTGATTACAAGCTCGATCCGTCGCAGCCAAGCGTTAAGATGATGGATATTGAAACGCAAAGACATTGCACATACGCTCTTGATTCAACGTTCGACGGCATGACTTATTTTGCTTACAACGTAACCCTCAAACGGTACGAGGTTCTTGAATTTCTAAAGCACGACGGCGAAATCTACTGCAAATCTAACCGAAAATAAGCCTCTCTATTCGGCGCGTATGGACAAAAAAGCAATCCATGCGTAAAATCGCGGGTATCCGTTAACATCGACGGACAGCCGTTTCTAGGAGCCCTGCCGTGGCTAAAAAAAAGGTAGCACCGAAACCAACGACCAATGTCGACCCGCTTGTGCTCAATGAATACATAGCATCCAGAGCGTCGCTTGCTAGACTAATGAACAGCGTCTACGATGACAATCGCAACTTAAACACGTCTTGTCATTATCCCGAAGAGATTACGGATACGATGTATCGCGAGATGTACAAACGCGAAGGTATCGGCGCCCGTGTTGTAAATATCTTTCCCGAAAAGTGCTGGCAGGTTGATCCTTCAGTTGAGGAAAATGCGGAAGGTGACGCGACGGAATTTGAGACTGCTGTTCTTGACTTGGTGAACGAAAAAAACATCTGGCATTATCTCGCAAGGATCGACGGGCTTTCAGGTATCGCGAATTATGGCGTATTGCTACTTGGCATTGACGACGGCAAAGACATAGGCCAGCCGGTCGATGGGATCAACGAAGATGGCATGAAAGAGGGGGATGCAGAACACAATCTTCTTTACCTCCGCACGTTCGACCAGACTCAAGCGAAGATTCTTGAATATAACGACGATGCAACTAGCCCGAGATTTGGACAGCCGACGCTTTATGAAATAGAATTTTTCAAGCCAGGTCAATCATCGGCTAGCGTTAATGCTAACCCAAAGGTAAAGGTGCTCAAGGTGCATTGGTCGCGTTGTATTCACATTGCCGACAATCGACACACAAGTGAGACATTTGGAACGCCGAGAATGGAATCCGGCTTTAATCGCCTGCTGGACCTTCGCAAGACGCTAGGCGGATCGGCCGAGATGTATTGGAAGGGGGCTTTCCCGGGTGTGTTCCTTGAAATGAATGACACCGACGAATTAACGACTGCTGAAAAAGAAGCACTCAAAGAGGAAATTCTCAACTACACGAACGACCTGCAAAGGACGCTCGCACTTCGCAACGTCAAAGCAAGTTCGATCTCTCCGCAAGTGGTATCACCTAAAGATCAATTCGAGACGCAGTTGAAAGCACTTGCGATTACCTGCGGCATTCCATTGCGGATATTTGCGGGTAACGAGGCGGGCGAGCTCGCGTCGAGCCAAGATGAAAAGAATTTCAACGGCACACTTGCCTATCGTCAAAATAAATATCTCGCGCCGATGGTAATTCGTCCAGTGATTGATCGCTTCATTGCATTTGGCATATTGCCCGAACCGGAAAAGTATGTGGTAACGTGGCCGGACATGAACGAAGACACGCCCGACGCAATCGCAGAGCGAGGAGTTAAGCTTGTTAAAATGATGGTCGAATACGTCAAGGGCGGTGCCGAGAACATTATGGACCGCATGGACTTCTTGACTAAGGTTATGGGCTACAGTTCTGAAGAAGCGGAGGCAATCATCGAAAAGGTTGACAATGCGATCATCGAAGATACCGAGGGCGATGATTACGGCATAGCCGAGGGTGAAGATGGTTAACCCATTCAAAGTCGATCCAACTCGAACGTTGACACTGCGGCGGAATTTTGTTGCTGAAGTCAAGCGGCGGTTTCGTAAACTTCGCAAGCGTGTCAATGATCTGATCGTCCGGGATGATGTTTTCGGATTAAAAGACCCTGTATCATTTGGGTTAAACACAGAAGGCTTGACAGGTAATAGCCGCTGGCGATTCGAGACGGACGAAGCAAAGGTTGCGAACTTCAAGGCATGGATGCGAGAGGCAATGAACGATGAAATTCTTAGCGTCCGCCCTGGTGGCCTGCCAGTATCGGCTCCTGACTTCTGGACTTCTGGTTATATTGAATCCGCATATCGCAAAGGTGCTGTCAATTCGTATCTGGCGGCAAAGAGGGCAGGTCTCGGCAACCTGTCTTTCTACGATGGCACGGCAGAAGAATTTCTTTCAGGTGCATTCAATGCCCGTGTTCCCGTGTCGAAAATAAAGCTGATTTCAACCCGGGCTTTCGATCAACTGCAAGGCATAACGGACGCAATGTCGCAGACAATCTCCCGCGAACTATCAGCCGCAATTGCACATGGCGACGGGCCGCGAGAAGTTGCGAAAAGGATCACTAGTCAGATTGAATCCATTGAACGCAAGCGGGCTTTAGCGATGGCCAGAACGGAAATTATTCACGCGCACGCCGAAGGACAGCTTGATTCATTTGAGGCGCAGGATATCGACGACATTGAGGTGCTCGCGGAAATTTCTAATGCTCAGGATGATCGTGTGTGTCCTCTTTGCCAGCCTCTTGAAGGCGTTGTAATGACGGTAAAAGAGGCAAGGGGGCTGATACCAAGACATCCAAATTGCCGATGCAATTTTTTGCCAACTTACCCGGACGACAAGCGAAAAGGGCAGAAGACAACGAAGAAAGAAATCGACTCGGCAATATCCAAATCAATACGAGCCGAGCGGCCCGGGAAATCCAAAAAGGAAGCGATTGCGGATACACAATGGGTTGGCGCCGATGTAAAAGTCGCAAAAAAACGGCCAACGGAAAACGCAAATGTTGATGATCGCAGCTATATCCTAACTGTGCAAATGGGAGGATCGACCGAAGAGATAGAATTTCGGCATGGCGTGATTACTACCAATAGCTCGATGAAAAAAATGGTTGATTACTTATACAGGGAGAATCCAAAAATCACAGTAAACGGGCAGGTTTACAGCGGTGGCGAGCGTAAATTAAAAGCAAAATGCTTGCGTCAAATTCTCTCTGGTTCATTTGATGTAGTGACATTACAGCCAAAAAAGTAAAGGCGCGTATTGCGTTTTTTTAGCAAGTTGGCAAAATATCGAATAGAAGGCCGAAGGCGATCCGGCTTTTGATCGTCGTAATTTTGGGAGTATAAAAAATGTCAGAAGAATTAAATGTGAGCGGTATCAGGGATTGGAAGCCGCTACAAGTCTTGCGAATGTTGAAAGAAGTGAAGTCGCTTAATCTTCAATCGCTTTTCGACCTGCCCGATCTATGGGCAGTTATCAAGGAGGTTGATTTCACTGATCTTTGGTCATTGATGGACCTGCCCGATCTCGACGACAAAGCCGCCGTGCGAGAATGGCTGGCAACGCTTGCTGCGGGCGGTGGACAGTTGGCTGCGTTCACGCCTACCGAAATCGACGACAAGGCGGCCGCTCTTTTGACCGCGATGGTCGAAAGCGACGACGTTTACGATCGCTTGTTCGACATAGCGGACTTCTCGAATAGTGGCGATGATTACAAGCCGGTTGTCGGTGCAATTGATGGCGACACTGCACTGGTTGTCGGTATTGATCCTGTCACGATCTTTGCAATCATCGGCGCCGTTCGCGAAGTGATCTCGCTTATCAAGTCATGGCGACAGCGGCGGCAAGCGAGAGGCGGTGCATGATGGCATGGCCTAAAAAGCTATTCCCGATAGCACTTATTGCACTGGTAACGATGGTTGCCAGTGCGTCGGGGGCCGATGCTTCTGTCACAGGGCCGAACGTCACGCGATCCGGCAATTTAGCCGTCTTCCAAATCGTCAATGCACCGGCCGAGCATGATGTGGTTTATTTTCCTGTTGCATCTCGCAACTGCTTTCATCGGTGCGGGAACGAAATAATCTTTGCAAGCCGCGAGACATGCCGCGTCTGGATCATCCTCTTATCAAAGACGTCTGACGGCGTAAAGACGTTTGTCTTTGATTTCGACAATGCAGAAGACGGTCCTGTCCCGCCAATTCCGACGCCTTATCCAAATCCAGACCCGACACCGACCCCTGACCCTTTGCCGCAACCGGGCAAGCGCAATATAGTTTTGATTCGAGAAACAGAGGATCAGACTCCGGCACTTGCCCAGCAGATAGCGGCGATTCGCTCGGCGAATGCAATAGAGGATCACGAATTATGGATAATGGACCCGTCGCAAAAATCGTGCGATCCGTTTACAGAAATACTCGATGGCGACCCTTCACGCGACGACGACAACGTTAAACTTCCCGCGTTGATATTAACGGATTTCAAGACAAACAAGCTCTTGTTCAAGGGAGAACTTCCCCTGACGGCAGAGGCTACATTGTCGCTTATCAAAAGAAAGGGAGGGTGATCGTGCCTATTTCATTTCTAAACGTAACCACGCCACCTCCTGGTCGCAAAACAGGATGCTTGAATCAAGGAACTGGATACGACGACAAAGGGCGTCGCAGGGTTGGCGGGATTCTACCTGTCTTTGAAGACGTTTTCAAACCAGCAGCCGAGACATGGATACCCCGTTCTGAATGGGGCGACCACATCGGCGAACACGTCGGCCTTGAGCAATTCGCGGGGCCGGTGAAAAGCCAAAACGGTTATAATTCGTGCGCGTCAAATAGTTCGACGACATGCCAGGAGATCACTTGGAACAAAGCGTTCGGCATGAAAAAAGCAATCCAGCTTTCTCCAAATTCAGTCTACGAGCAAATCGTTTCACGCGATAACGGCTCGAATATGTACGACAACATCAACCAGCTTAAAGAAGTTGGAGCATTACCGACGCCGACGAAAGAGAATAAAGCGAACCCGAACCTAAAGCACTTCATGGAAGCCAACGCATGGCGAGACGGATTCCCGAAAGACTGGCAGGAAACCGCCGGATTTTTGCGGGCCGATGAATGGTTCGACGTGCAATCTTTCGACGGGTTGGCAGTTGCATTACTTCGCGGGTTCGTTGTTTCGTATGCCCGATCTATGCACGCTATTGTCGGCATGAAACTCGTTTACGAAAATCGCAAGTGGTACGTCAAGTATCTTAATTCGTGGGGTGATTGGGGTGATAACGGATACGGACATGATTCCGAAAGTTTCTGTTCGTCCGGCATTAGAAGTTTCGGGGCGTGGGCGCAAAGAACGGTAATTACACCAACTTGGATGGAACCCCCAAAGCCTATTTTTTAGGTGATAACAGCCCCTTGAGGGACAGGAGAATGGAATCGTGTTGAAAGAATCAATTTTAGGAATTAGCTGGTCGGCATCGGGCATTGTTTCGTACATGGTAGCGCAGTCGCAGCCGGTTGCCGCTCCGTTGCAAGCGATTGATTCCGCTGCTTTCGGGCCGATAATTCAATACGGCTCTTTCGGTTGTTTTGCTGCGTTGACGCTTTACGCTTTCTTTTATCATATTCCCCAGCTTAATAAATCGGCAAAAGAAGATCGTGAAGTGGCAAGGATAGAGAGGGCCGAAAATGCAACGGCTCGCGAGCAAGACCGAAAAGATTTTATAGCGGTGATTGACACGATAACAACGAACATTGCCGACAAGTGCGACCGCAAACACGATGCAACTCAAGTCGGTATACAGGGGTTACAAACAGCAATCCAAAGGGTGAAGACATGATTGAACCTGAATACCGTGCAACGTTCGATCCTTATAGGTCGGACCATGAAACGGAATCAACGCAGGTCCAAAAGAAAGACAAGGCTGAAATTTTCGGCCCGGAAGCAGGTAGAGTTATTTTATTTGCGTTGAACTTTGGAAAGTATGGCATTATGGCTGCTATTGGCGCCGCGGCTGCATGGGCGTGGTTTACTTTTAACAACGCGGCGGGAGGGTAACATGCCTTACGACAAAGAAGGGAATTGGATTGACCCTCCAGAGAAAAAGGGATTGGATTGGTGGATAGACTTCTTGCAAAGTTGCGGTGCTGGCGTAGGGTTGGTCGCACTGGTAACATTCAACGCCATTTGGTGGGTATTCATCGGTCAGTGGAAAACAAGAAGGTGACATGGAGGTTAGGGACATGCCAGACATGCGACCACTTGACGAAGTAATAAAAGGCTGTTTAATCACAGTTGCAATGGGAATTGTAATTGTTATTGCCGTTGCAACGGGAGCTATGTCAATCGTGGTTTGGGAATGGTTGACATGACAATACAACTTGATGGCGACGAGCGGCATAAATGAATCCGTGGATAGGTTTACCATCACGGCAGCCGCCGACACGCTCTGGTCCGTCATGTTGCGACAGTGAAAGTGAAAGTCGGCGGCTTTTAATACACAAGGACGGATATGCGATTTAGTGAAAGACTCGAGTTAACGATTGGCGGCGCGAAGGTTGCAATGTTGATCGAGTCGAAGCAAAAGGCGGGCAAGCTCGCGGTCGGAATGCGATTTGAGAAAGGCGCATTGGCAAAGATCGCAAGGCATTACTCCGGGCGACGCATATTGCGAAGGTGGCAGCGTAACCGTTTATTATTGAGAAAATAACCCGCGCGTATTTACAAAAACCTGAAAAAAACGTAATTTGACAAATACGGAGAAGAGGCTTTATGTTATTTTGCAGAATTTCGCTCAACGCAAGTACGCAAAAAGTGCGACACGATACGCTTGACGGCAAGCCGTATTTAGTAGTGCCTATGGTTATGATTACCGAGGGTGTACACAATGGATCGAACGGTCCTTTGTACTACTCTCCGTCTGAATTAAAGAAGACGCCACAGTCATGGGATGCCAAGCCAATTGTCGTTTATCACCCAACGAAAAACGGATTAGGTGTGTCTGCTTGCTCGAAAGAAATAATCGAGACGCAGCAGGTCGGCGTCATTCTAAACACCAAGTACGACAAGAAAGCGGGCAAGCTTCGCGCAGAGGCTTGGCTCGATCCTGAAAAGCTTGAAGCAGTCGATGATCGCGTCTTACTTGCGGTCAACAGCAATAAGCTCATGGAGGTATCAACTGGTCTTTTTACGGACGCACTACAATCCCCCGGAACATGGAACGGCAAGAAATACAGCCACGTCGCAACGAACTTCCGCCCGGATCACTTGGCAATCTTGCCGGATCAAAAAGGCAGTTGCTCGATTGCAGATGGTGCTGGCCTCATGCAGGCAAACCAGCTTTCACATGACGGCATCCGCGACAAGTTGAGGCAATCCGTTTTTGATCGTTACGGCGAACGTGCTTGGATCAGTGAGGTTTTCGACGACTACTTAATTTACGAAGTGGACGGCGATTATTTCAAGATGAATTATACCATCGGCGAAAATGATGCCACACTAAAAGGCGAATCAACTGAAGTTGAAAAGGTCGTTGAATACCGGCCTCTCGGCGATATGGTCGATAATGTTACCCAAGAAAAGGAACAAGAACAAATGGGAAAAGCAACCGAAAAAACCGAAATTGTCTCGGCCTTAATCGCCAATGAAGCGACTGCCTGGACAGAGGAAGATCGAGATTTCCTCACGAACATGGAAGACGGTCAACTGAAGAAATTCACACCCGTCGCAACAGAGGTCGTTTCCAACAAAGAGACGCCACCAGCAGTACCGCCAGTGCAAAAAGAAGAGCTGCCGGTATCAAATGAATCGCAGCCGACATTCGAGGAATTGCTTGCAAAAGCGGATCCGAAAATGCAAGCTGTTATTCGCAACGGCATTGCCGCAAATGAGGCAAATCGGCAGTCGATGATTGACGCGATTGTTGCGAACAAAGGCAATAAGGCATCGGCCGAATACCTTGCAACTCTTGAAGATGGCGTTTTGCAGACGATGGCTGACTTTGCCACCAACGCAGAACCAGTAAAGGCAGCCAAGCCGAATTACTACGGCAGCGCAACGGCTCCAACTGGCAACCAGTCCGGATCGCAACCGAGAACGCTCGGGATTCCGACGACACTCAAGCCGAAGGCGTAGGCCAACGTCGCGACACTTTTTTTAACCAATAATATACTTTGCCCGGAGGCATAAAAATGAGTAGTTATAACACAATTGACCTCGATAATAACAGCAGGACGGAAGAGCTCCTTGCCGTTGCTGCGATCTCGCCCGGCTATCTTTGCGAAAAGACTTCAGCCGGAAAAGTGCAAGCACATAGCTCCACAGGCGGCGCTCACATGCGTTTGTTTGCCCGTGAAGATTCACTGCAAGGCGATAATGTTGACACTGCATACGCAGCCGACGACATTGTGTCACTTGCGTACATCCCGCCAGGTAACCGAGTGCAATCGGTCCTCGGCCTGAATCAAACGGCCGTTATTGGATCGAACCTTATTTCCGGTGGCGACGGTACTTTGATCGTTGCGGACCAGGCGGCTGAGTTGCTTTTTCAGAACGTTGCATCTTCGACGACCATGCACACCTGGACGACAATTGCCGCGTTTGATGTTGACTATGACATTCCGAAAGGATTCCTAAAAGCTGGCGACAAGCTGCGAATCAAAGCCCGCGTGAATGTCATTAAAGCGAACAGCACGGACACCGTCGCATTGACGTTGCGACTCGGTGGCACGACCATTATCGCAACGGCAGCTCTCAACATCACGGACAATGATACCGGTCTGATCGAGGCCGAGATCACAATCCGAACCGTTGGTGCTTCTGGCACGATGGTTGCTGGCGGTACTACCGCATTTGGTGTTGACGGTACTGCAACGGCAGTTGTCTTTGCACTTCCTTCCACCGCGATCGACACGACGACAGCAGACCTTACTGTTGACGTTGCTGCAACCGCATCCGTGTCACACGCAGACAACCAGGTCGCACTTGATGACCTGTCTGTCGAGTTGCTCCGCACCGATCCGACCACCGTTGTCTTGGAAGCTTCCGAGGCAGTTACAACCACATCGGCTGTTTCCTTCATCGAAGGCATCGTCGCTTAACAAAAACCCAGGACAGGGAAGAGAATTTTTCTCGAACACAAAGGACTTTTATGATGGAAACAGACTTCATTATTAACGGACAGCCGCAAGGCAACTGTGCGGTTGCCGACTTGCTCGCCGCGAATAACATGGACCCGCTTTCGTTGCGGCCGTACATGGACATTCCCGGCGGTCAGTCGTACATTAACCGTATCTCGACGTTCAATTCAACGGAAGGAACTTTCAACGTTGAAACAGTTCCGACACACAATGCCGCGACACTGACTTACGATGCTTGGAAATCGATTGACAATATCGTCATTCAGGCGGCACAGGAAAGGCTGAGGGTCGTATCCGATCTGGAGTCTCGCGGATTGGTTTACAACATCCAAAACGCACTCGGGACACCAGTGTTAATTTCACAGACTGCATCGGATATTAGCGATGCTGACCTGAGCATGGATGCCAGACGATCAACGGCTGCGGATCGGCAAGAGTTCGATACCACAACTCTGCCGCTGCCGATTGCTCACAAGGACTTCCACTTTAACATCCGCGAAATCAACGCGGTTAACAACGGCGGCCTTCCGATTGATTCCGGCATGATTGAACTTGCCGGTCGCAAAGTTGCAGAGACTGTTGAAAAGTTGGTTCTTGGTGTTTATGGCACTTACCAGTTCGGTGGCGGCAACGTCTACGGGTTGGCAAACCATACGGACAACAACACCAAGAATATGACGACGCCAACCGGATCGAATGGTGAAACGACCATTACTGAAATCCTCGATATGATAACGAAAGCCCAAGCGGACAATCATTACGGCCCGTTCGTAATTTACGCCGCACCAAGTTGGGCGCCGTTCCTTGATTCTGATTATTCGACATCCAAGGGCGACGGAACCCTTCTCGAACGGATTAAAAAGATTTCGAGCGTTCAGGATGTTATTATTGCCGACCACATGACAACCAAGACTATGTTGCTTGTCCAGACGACCTCCAACGTTGTTCAGGTCGTCAACGGCATCGATTTTATGACCGTCCAGTGGGATACACTTGGCGGCATGCAAAAGAACTTCAAGGTCATGGCTTTGAAGGTTCCACGCGTCCGGTCTGAATTTGGTGGAAAGTCCGGAATCGTACTCGGAACTTACACATAATCCCCAGATGCCGCCGGACGATCTCCCCTGCCTCGCAGCGTCCGGCGGCTTCTTTTTGATATGCAAAATTGGAGACCATGATGACAGAAAAAGAAAGACAATTCAAGTTGACGGGCAGGTCCTATAGCGACAGGGTTGGCAATGTATACCAGCGAGGTGACGTCGTCACCACAACGGACAATCTGACTTCAATGTTCCCTGGTTATTTTGCCGAGGTGGTCGAAGAATCTGAACCAATTGTAGAAATAGAATCGGTCGAATCGGCCGAAGAGGTCAAGGACGACGCGCAAGAACCTGTTGTAGAACTAATACAGGAAGCAATCCCAGAAGTGGAAGCTCCCGTAAAAAAAAGACGTGGCAGACCCCGCAAAAAGTAAACAAGGGTATTGAAAATGGCACGAACAGACGCAACCGAAATCGGCAAGATTATTGACGTGGATTCAGGCGACGACCTGGACGCGTTTATTGATGCTGCAAACATTTTGGTAACGGATATCCTTGGCGAATCAGGAACGGCAACAGCGACATTGGCCGTTATCGAAACATGGCTTGCGGCTCACTTTTATGCCATTTACAAACCTCGTGCGTCTGCCGAAAAAGCGGGTTCTGTTTCTGAATCGTTTGACTATAAAATTGACCTCGCACTGAATCAAACTCGATATGGCCAGATGGCATTGAGCCTCGATACAACAGGCGCACTTGCTCGCCACAATAAAAAGATCATTGACGGAGTGTCGAAAACGGCAAGCGTCTCGTGGTTGGGCACTTCGACAGAAGACTTATAAGAAAGGGATTTACCGATGGCCGATACAGTTCGCAGTCAGTCATATCTTACGACCGCATTTGCAGAGCTTCCACGCAAGGGCATTACCGCGCAGAAATGCCGTGACTGGATCGTCACAATGTTCGATCCTGCAACGATGGTTGTTGTCACGGGCGGTGCAAACAATGTGCCGACAATGAACGACACTTATGATCTCGGGTCCGCGAGTTATGAATGGTCGGCACTTTACGTTGACGACATAATTATAACGGGAGAAGTGACCGGTAACCTGACTCCAGTTGCGACGGACACTCACGACCTCGGCACGGATGCGGCCAGGTGGAAGGATGGATATTTTTCCGGCAATGTAGAGATTACGGGGGTGATTAAGGCTGGCACTAGGCAGACGCTGTCAGGAAGTTACGCTACTGTTCTCGGAGGTTACGACAACGTAGTGTCTGGCACGAAATCTTCTTGCCTCGGCGGAAACGACAATACAGTCACGGGCCGTTCGTCCGGGGTTACTGGTGGTGAATTTAACGAAGTAAGTGGTGATTTTTCGGCCATTATTGGCGGTACGTCGAACGACATTTCTGGTGATTACTCGGCCGTTGTTGGCGGCTACGGAAGCTCCGCTACTGGTGATTATTGCATTGCAATTGGACGCAACTCACTGGCAGACAAATATGCCCAGCATGCTCATGCGTGTAGGTCATTTACAAATAGAGGCGACGCACAGACAAGTGTGCTGGTTGCAAGCGAGTCGATTACACACAGCGATTCATCCTGGCATGACTTGCTCTTATTGCAAACGCAGCGAATCAACATGCTTGTCAATGATACCGTTTGGAATTTCAACATCAACATCACAGGGACAACCGCCAACGTCGGGAAAGTATTCGCTTTCAACATCTCTGGAATCGCCAAAAACGACAGCGGTACGGTATCAATTCCCGCAAGTACGGTGACGACCGTCTATGACACCGACGATACCGATTTTGATGCACAGGTTGCCGTCGACGGGGCTGACCTAGACGCATTCCTGATTCAAGTTAAAGACTCGACATCTGGCGGCGATACCGTTCGGTGGGTCGCAAGAATCGAATTAACAGAAGTTTCTTGGCCGACAGCATAACAACGAAAGGGCTTTACGATGAAAACCAAACACTACTTAGTAATTTTCGCCATTGCATTTTTGGCAGCGATTCAACTCCCGTTTATCTTCGGGCAAAGCGATTCGGATTCGCTGAAATACTATCAAGCAGTAGCAAAAAACTCTCCAGCATTTTACCTCGACGTTGCCAAAGGAAATATTCCCGGCCATGCGTCAATGAATAAATTCGGGCATAACGCAACGGCAACCGCTGGCGATGATATATGGGCAGGAGATGGCGTCTATGCGTTTTATCCGGCAACCGCGCAGTCAATGGACATCCAGTCCACGGAGGCCGCTGATACCGCAGCGGGGACAGGTGCGAGGTCTGTTACCGTCTTCGGTCTCGATGAAAACTGGGAAGAAATATCGGAGACCAAAGAACTGAAAGGCGGGACTGCTGTTGATCTTGATAATAAATACATTCGCATGTTTCGAGCTTTTGTTTCCGAGGCAGGAAGCGGAAAGACAAACGCGGGTGATATCACGGTTGAAATAAAAGGTGCGGCCACTGTTGCGATTTTTATTGCAGACGGCGAGGGCCAGACGCAACAGGCGATCTATACAGTGCCAGCAGGGAAGTCCGCATATTTCATCAAGGGATATGTCGGCCTGATGAACGACAACAAAGGCGGCGAGGACGGCAGTTTCCAATGGTTAATGAGAGCCAATAACGGAGCGAACGGTGCATGGCAAGTCAAAGGTCATGTCGGATTAGTGAATATTGGTTCATCACATTGGCAGTACGAATATGGAATACCAGCCGGTCCTATTCCCGAAAAAACAGATGTAAGAGTCAAGCTTGTGGCTGCGTCCGACACGATGAGCTGTGTCGCCGGTTTCGATTTGATTTTAGTTGACGACTAAAGAGGGAAACGGAATGTATTACGAATCATTTGACGAAAGCTTCGACGACAGCTTTGATGGCGCAATGGCCACGACTGTTGACAAGCAATCTGTTACCGCTGAAGGTCTCAATCCAACAATGACGGCGGCGGCGGCTAGCGGTGATACGTTTTCAAATTTCGGTCGGAAGTTCTTTATTCTTTTTGAGTCGACGGCTGGTGAGGTTGTTGTCACGATCAAAACAGAAAAAGTTTTCGACGGCGATCTCGAATTGGAAGATCAGGAATTTACCGTTCCGGCACTCGGCCGCAGGTTAGCAGGCCCTTTCTCGCGGAGCCCGTACAATAACGACAACTCGAATATTAACGTTACTTACGACGACGCAACGGGGTTGAATATTTGTGCGCTCGATTTGTCGACGCAACTACCAGCATACCCAGCATACCCAGCAAAAGTGTTTTTGCTTGCAGGGCAGTCGAACATGGTCGGTAGCGGCACGACAGCCGACCTGGAGTCCCCTTACGATCAAGCACTCGGCCGTGTGAAGATGTGGAATGGTTCAGCATGGATTAGCTATGACCCGAACGACTCAGCCGTCTTTGGCCCGGAAGTCGGGATTGCTCACGCACTTACTAATGAATACCCAGCAGAAGACATCTACCTGATTAAGCATGCCATTGGGTCTACGGGATTAATGCAAGACCTTGCTGGCAACGCAACGTGGAATATTGCCCACATTGCTACGAACACATCTCCAAGCTTCCCGATTTACGACTTCGTGCAGAAAACCGATGCGGCTATTGCTGCAATACCTGTTGAGTACACCATCGACGGCATGTTCTGGATGCAGGGTGAGGAAGACGCCGAGCGAGCTGACGATTCGGCTGCTTATTACGCCAACTTGACAGCACTCATTGCCAACATGCGATCCACTACGAACCACTCAACGTGGTCAATAGGAACCAGTCCGTTTATCGTAGGCCTGACTAATGTTGAGCTTTCTGGACGTGCTTACGAGACTGTAGTCAGGGCCGCACAAATTCAAGTTTGCATCGACTTCCCTGAGGCCAGTTGGTGGGTCAACACAGATGACATGGAAGACACGGGCGTTCATTATTCGACCGCCGGCTACCTAGCCCTTGGTTTGGCAATGGGTGCTAAGCTGATTAACCAAGACTTTGACTGCCCCACGATGGCTCGTGTTTACGACAACACGGGCTTCGGTGCCGATGGTGACATAACCACATGGACTGACACAGACGGGGCAAATTCGCTTATAATCGACTCCAGCCACAAACCGGTGGCGACGACAGGCAGCCGATTCGGTGGCGAGCAGTTCGCCGCGTTCCCAGCGAACACGAACGTCAAGTCGGACATCTTTGATTTCTATTTAAGCGCATTCCGAACATGCACTTTTGTTTTCGCACTTGACGGCGGCGGTAACGTCAACGAATACAATGCAATCATGCGATCGGTCAACGGCAATTCGGATTTCAGACTTGGCAATGGCCGCTCTGGCGTAGGCCCGGTGACTCACCAAATAAGCGCAAGGCAGTACCACGACGCAAGCGGCTACCCAATGACCGTCACGAGTAATGCACCTAACGACGGGCCAGACCTGCCAACAACATACCTCGTTTACCGCAATCATGGCGGCGACGGCGGTTCCGCCGACTTGGTGATGAACGATATTGCCAATAAAGAGACTGTTGCCGGGTATAATAAGACAGGGGACACGGTTGACCTCGGTGGAGCGGACGTTTACATTTTCTCGATGGACGGATCGGGCTACGAAATGGAAGGCGGCGGGCTAGCATTCCTTGGAGTCACTGGCGTAGCGATGAGCGACGCTGAATTGTCCGCGTTATTTAAATACCTCGGATCACGTTTCGGCAAGCCGGGCGACACCATACAAGCCCTTTTCCCCGCTTACTATGCGAAGGCGGAAGTAGCGACACTGGACGGCGGAAGCTGGGAGTTTAATGGGACGAATAGTGTGGCGACGGTGAGCGACCCCGGTGATACGACATTGGATTTACCAGATGGCGATTGGTCGATTGTTACCTGGGTTAGATTCAACGGAAATACTGGCGCGGCGTTGCGTTATTGCGTGTCGATGGGCGATGCACCACCAAATGCCAATTCGTTTAACCTTTGGGCTGAAGTTGACGGCACGTTGAAATTTACGGTTTCTGACGGCGGCGGCGATTACGTCGAAATTGCTTGCACTGAATCGCCTGCTTCGGACACTGACTGGCATCATGTCGCAGTTATCCGGTCAGGAAATACATTTACAGGCTACTTAGACGGTATAGCAGGCACAGGGTGGAATGCAACTGACGCAGCGGTGGACGGGATTGATGTGTCTGCTGGCAATGAGGGTGTTGTGACATTTGGCAATCGTTGCGATGGAGCGTCGCGTTACTTCGCAGGCTCGCTCCGAGACTTCGCTATTTTCAACGACAGAGCCATTTCCGGCACAGAACTTGCCAGTCTCGTTGCAAACGGTTCGCCCGACGACGTTTCAGGTGCTTCGCCCGATGTTTACATCCCAATGACAGACGCCACTTCTTCAGACGGCGCACACACTATCGACGGTTTAACAGTCACCAACGCCAACATAACAGGCAGCGACGACGGAGCCAGAGTCACAGAACTTACTAACTTGGCAAACGAGGGAGCTTAAAGCATCATGTCCGACTATAATTTCAAGCAATCGACTTCCGCTAAATGCCCCACCATCCTCGAAGCCACAATGCGATGGAACCGCAAAGACGCTATGTCTTTTGACGGCGGTGATGTCATGGCATCGGCTGATTTGGGTAAGATACTGGGTGGTAAACAGGCGAGTACGGTGATGATGGTGGTAGAGGGGGGAGTGCAGACAGAGGCGTACCCATATATTCTGCGAGCGAAGAATGATGATTCGGCGTTTGACATTTACTGTAAGGCGGGCAGTTCTGGATACATTCGCGTTCGCCAATACGACTCCAATGGAGATACTATCGGGCAATGCACCAAAAGCATTGCAAATATCGAAGGCAATAAACTTATCATTTGTATCGTCAATGAAGGGGCCGGGGGCAGTGCTTACCTATATGTAGATAACGCAAGCAATCCCGACGAAGACGCAACATTTAATTCGAGTAATTACGATGTGGACTTGGTGTCTGCTGTGACTTTTTTTGGCGGGCTCGACTCGGGTCCGTCTTCCCCCTTCACCGGCAACATCCCTACCATTGCCTTCT
Organism: FCB group bacterium; assembly: GCA_024231695.1. Lineage (GTDB taxonomy): Bacteria > Zixibacteria > MSB-5A5 > GN15 > JAAZOE01 > JAAEQF01. The sequence goes on along the minus strand of JAAEQF010000099.1, from coordinate 5,779 downwards.
ACGACTACGCTCTTTCCGACGCACAGGTTTCCGAAGCGATGACCGCGATGCGAGATGAATATTGTGTTCAGGGGTGGGGGTATGACGGAACGAATTCGTATACGACTGGAACTGCCAGTACAGACATGCAGTTGCAAGACGGCGACTGGTCGGTGGCGATTCGGTTCAAATTGAACAGTCACGGGACAGACCACAGTTATTTATTCAGCATTGGGGCAGCGGGGGCAAATCATTCATTACATTGCTATGTCATAGAGAGCGACGATGGCGTCAATGGCGGTAAAGTCAGGGTCAGGATAGAGGACGGCGATGGCCACGACACGCAATTATTCTCGGATTCGGTAGACGACACCGACTGGCATTCACTAATACTCAGTCGGGACGGGGCGGACTTCAACCTCTATGTTGACGACCCCACGACACCCGCAACGACGACGGTTGGCATTATTGATGCGATTGCATTCACTAGCTCGTTGATACTCGGTTTCGACAGGAATAGCGGTGGATATCTCGACGGCACACTCAAAGACTTCGGTATATTCAAAACATACGCAATGGACGCAGTTGACAGAGCGAATTACATGGGTGGTGATTACCTTGCGGACACGCCGGGTGATTCGCCAGAGTACAACATCGTAATGACATCAGCAGAGGCAGAAACAACAGGCGGTTTCGCAGTAGTAGGCACAGGGCACACGGTAACCCATAGCGACGACGGGGCTGGAACACCCACTTCCTACGTCACACCGGAGTACAAATAATGAGCCACTCACAAAAAACACTGAGCGAAGAAAACAGGCGTATTGTTACCGACGCTCTTTACTTGTGTCTTCACGGCAAGAAACTGACAGAGGAAGAAACGCAAGATTTTGAAAGTAACGGATGGGGCTGGAACGACGAAGACGGCACTTGGGAAAATCCATCAAAGCTAGTTGAAGCGAGATAGATATGAGCCACGCACAAAAAACACTATACGTCAGACCAATCAACCGCAAAGCCGTGGCCGATGCGATTCGAGGCATCGTTCCCAAGCTCAAAGGTGCAACCCTTTTCGAGCAGGAGTCATGCGACGTAACAGCGGTACGGATCACGAGACAGAAACCGAAATTCAAGCCGATTGAAGTATCGGCAGAATCAAACGAAATTTCGCAAGTAGAAACCAAAAAGGAGACCTGATTAAATGGCATCACTCACAGCGCAACAGATCGCAAGTAGCGGGCTTTCGCCTGTATTGTCGGCGGTTGCAGCATCGGACACGTTCGCGAATACCGGGCGTGAATTTATCGAGGTCGCCAACGGCAGCGGCGGCTCGATCAACGTGACAATTGCAACGCCTAAAACCGTCGACGGGCTCGACGTAGACGACAGGATAGTTGCGGTTCCTGCCGGCGAGTCTCGACTGATTGGCCCGTTCCCTGTTGGGACGTATTCCACAGGCGGCGTCTCCGGCGGAATCGCAACCGTGACGTGTTCAGTGACGACCACGGTAACAATCGGCGTTTTCACCCTGTAGGATCGTAACCAATGGGTTTAATTACCTCAATGCGAACGCAGACGGCCGTTTATTACGCGCCGAATGGCTATGATTCGCTTGGCGAACAATCCTTCGCGGCTGGCGTCGGAATCCCGTGCAGATGGGAAACCGACGCAGTTCGCTTTATAGATGGCCAGGGCGAGAACCAGGTATCGCAAGCCATTGTTTATGTCGACCGCGACTTGGAAATCGGCGGCTTGCTATGGGAAGGTGAACTTGCCGATGCACCTTCGTTTCCGATTGACGACAAAGACGCGTACCCGATTCGGCAGTTTCAGACGTTGCCGAAATTAAGGGTAACGACAAAAACGAGCGGCAACACTTTGAGAACGGCGATCCTGTAGCGGAGGCCGGAACATGGCAAAGAAAAACGTAACTGGATTACGCGGCGTATTAAATGCCATGAAGTCGGCAGAGAAACGACACGCAAGGAATGCACAGATTGGCTTGCGACGTGCGGCGAATGAATTAGAGCGCGACAGCAAAGAGATCGTACCAGTTGATCTTGGGCCGCTAAAGGCATCGGGAAAGACTGTGCTTGAAGGTCGCGGGTTTGATAGAGAGGCATCGGTCGAGTACAGCGCAAAATATGCGGTTTACGTCCATGAGAACCCGAACGCAGCGCACGGTGCAGAATTTAATCGCCAGTTAAAAGAAGGCAAAAAAAAGACAGCACAAGGCAAACGCAAAAAGCCCGTGAAGGGAAAAAAGAAAGACGAGGATTCTGCCGGTGCAGTTAAAGCCAAAGGCAAGGTTCACAAGGCAACGCGTGGTGTAAACCAGCAATATAAATACCTTGAAAAGCCAGCTCGCGAGAACCGAAAGAAATACATTGCTAAAGTCGCGGAACAGATGAGAAAGAAATAATGGACATTGAACAATCCAGACTGGTGCAGAAATTCCTGATTGACGCAGGTCTCGGCACGTCCGTCCAAGGCGGCAACGCATGGCCCGTGTACGCGACGTTTTTACCAGACTCGGACGATATCAACGATGACGCAATCGTCTGTTACGACACGGCAGGGCGGACTGACGGCCGCGTCATTGACACAGGCGAGCACATCGAGCATCCAGGGTTTCAAATTATGGTCCGTTCTCGGAATCGGTCTGCTGGCAGGGCAAAAGCAAACGACATAGCCAACGTCATTGACGCGGTATTCAGGACGGAAGTAACGGTCGACGGCTCGACCTACACACTACAGAACCTTTCACGAACCGGGCAGATATTGGACATCGGTGCAGAACCAGAAGGCCGTGGACGAAAATTCCATTCCGTCAACGGAGTTATGACCGCTTCAAAAAATTAGCGTATTGCGAAATTCCCGTTCGGTTGCAATAATGCAGGCGGACAAAACAGAGAAGGCCACTGTCGATTGGCGGCTGGCAATCACAAGGAGAGTTAAAAATGGCTAAACTCGAAGATGGCTTCCAGACAACAATCACGTTTGCGACGGCCACGACAACTAAGCTCTATCATGTATCAATCACCCCACCCGGGCTTTCCGGCGAGGGCTCGATTGACACCACGACAATGAGCAACACGACCTACCGCACGTTTGCGCCTAAGTCGCTCAAGACTTCGACTGAAGCGTCTGGCACGTCGGCGTACGACACTGAATCGTATGATGACCTGCTTGCAATGATTGGCACGAACCAGCTAATCACGATCACATTCCCCGATACGTCGACGTATGCGTTTTATGGATTCCTTAACGAATTCACGCCGGGCGAATTGACGGAAGGCGAAATGCCGACTGGTGATTTCACAATCATCCCGACGAACGTGCATTCCAGCACAGGCGCGGAGACTGCACCCGACTGGACGGCCGCAACGTAATCACCCGACAAGGTCAGTCGCCGCATAAAACCGGCGGCTGGTTTTTACTTTTATCATCATCAAAGGAGACCACCAACGATGACCGACGTACAAAGTTTTTCACTGGAAATGGCAGAGTATCCTTTCGACGTCAAAAGCAAGGAAGGCCTGACCCGGTCTTTTGTCGTGCGCGAAGTCACGGGCGCCGAGAGCGATTCTTACGGCACGTTTTGTGTCAGTAAAACGACGGGCACGGGCGACAAAGTCCGCGCTACGAATATCGACGGCATTAAAACCCGGCTGCTATCAATGGCTGTCATGGAAGTGCTGGGCGACGGCAACCGCAAGAAGGTAGAAGAATCTGAAATCCGCAACTGGCCTAGCCGTGTTGTAGATAGCCTTTACGACAAAGCGCAGGAAATGAGCGGACTTGGCGAGTACGCGAAAGACGCCAAGGAAGAGGCAAAAAACGACTGAATCTCAACGGCGGCGGCTGGCACAAGCTGGCCGCAACGTTGGGAATGACTGTTCAGGAATGCAAGCGACGGCACACGCACAAAGAATATATCGAATGGCTCGCGTATTGGGAAATGGAAGCCAACGCGTTTAATCCAGACCGATACTACATGGCGCAGGTTGCTGCTGAAGTCAGGCGCGGAAACTCGAAGAAACCCCTGTCGGTAAAAACGGAGCAATTGCTGATAAAATTCGAGACCAAGGGCGGGCCGCCAAAGCGAATGACGAAAGCAGAAGTGGAATCACAAAAAGCCGCGTGGGGAGCAATTGTAGGTGGTGTCAAAAAACCTTAGTAACAAACGGTGACGAAAATGTCGGGACAAGAAGTCGATAAAATTGTTGTAACGTTTGTTGCAAATGCGACTAAATATACTGCCGTTGTTAAGAAGGCACAGTCTGACCTGGAAGCGGCTGTTAGCGGATTTGAAAAGCAAGCGAAAAAGATAACAGGTACGTCGGTTAAAATCGGCGCGGCGTTGTCTGCGACAGGGGCAAGGATAAAGGGTTTTTCTTCCAACATCCGTAATGCGTCGAGAAGCATGACTGCATTTGTGACAGGCCCACTTGCTTTAATTGCGGGCGTTGGCGTTAAGACATTTGCCGACTTCGAGCAACAAATGGCGAACGTCTCGACGATGGTCGACGACACCGGCATGCACATGGACGGGTTCACCGAAAGCGTCCGCGAAATGTCGATTGAGTTCGGCGAGAGCACTGAGACACTGACCGCTGGCTTGTACGACATTCTTTCAGCGTCAATTGCCCCGGCAAAAGCACTTGACGTTCTCGGCGTATCGGCAAAGGCAGCTAAGGCTGGCATGACAGACACCGGGGTTGCTGCTGACGCGATCACAACGATCCTCAACTCATACGGGATGTCTGCTGACAATGCCCTTGATGTATCCGACGCGTTATTTAAGACGGTCAAAGCTGGTAAAACCACGTTCGGAGAATTAGCGCCGAACATTGGAAAAGTTGCATCTCTAGCAGCACAGTCTGGAGTTAGCATCGACGAAATGGGAGCGTCCCTTGCAACGATGACTCGGGCAGGTGTAAAGACGGAAGACGCGATTACTAGCTTGTCTGCGATCCTCTCGACATTCCTTGCACCAACGAAAGAGGCCGTAGAATTTGCAAGCAGCTTAGAGGGCGGCGGCTTTGAACTTAATGCCGCGACGTTGAAGGCGGAGGGTCTATTTAACGTCTTCAAACGTATATCAAAATTACCGCCAGATGCAATTGCGAAACTCTTCCCGAATATTCGCGCCATGCGTGGTGTGCTACCCGCACTTGGCAACATGGAAGGTCTCGCCGCTGACTTGGAGGCAATGGGCAATCGTGCAGGTGCGACAGAAACCGCGTATCAGAAAATGACCGACACGATGGCGTTTTCGCTCGGGCAGTTGCGCCAAACAGCGGTTGCGGTCTTTGTGTCCATCGGTGAAGTTCTCCAGCCTGTTGTCGCTAGGATGACGTCGTTTTTGAAATGGGCGGCCAAGGGATGGCTTGCGTTGTCCGCACCTGTTAAACGCGTTGTGGTTGCAATCGCAGCCATTGCCGCCGCTGCTGGACCCGCACTCATGGCATTGGCAGTTATGGGTTCGATGATCGGCTCGATTGTAACCGCGTTCGCGACAATCTTTTCGATTGGACTTCCTGCGCTAGGTATTATCATTGCCGTCGCTGCGGCCGTTGCCGTATGGGGCACTGCGATGTCGGCAGTTGCTACCGCTCATGGGGCCGTTGTTGCTATGTTAATGGGTCCAGGTGGGCTTACTAATGCTTGGAACATGGCAAAGAAAGCGGCTGCTGATTTCTACGAAGTTGTTCGCGGTTTCGTTTTCAATTTCACCGAGAATATGGAAAAGATTAAAACTTGGCTGAGCACAAATTGGAAGCAGGCAATAGATTTT
>JAAEQF010000098.1 GCA_024231695.1 FCB group bacterium | reverse complement strand
GCTCCCGGATCGGTAGCTTTGAACGTAACCGTCTCCGCTCCGTTCCAGTCGGTACCCGGAATCGTAATCGTGGCGACTCTGGCCGTGATATCTACTGTAAGAGCGGAATTGCCTGTGTACGTCCAGACCATATCGGCATCGGCATCTTCAACATCACTGACATAATCATCGAGATTAATCGTCGTGAAAGTTGAACCTTCATCGATCGTCTGATCAGGGATATCAGTCACTACCGGAGCAGTCTGAGCCCATGTTGAACTGGATAATATTCCACAGACAACTGTCAGAAGCAAAAGCTGTATGATATTTCTGGTATTCACTTTCATAGTCCTCACACCGAGTTTACTTCAGCAGCATCATTTTTTTGGCCTGACTGCTTTCGCCGATTTTCAGGCGATACAGATAGACACCCGAGGCCAGTCGTGAGCCGTTGTTGTCAGTACCGTCCCATTCAATCGAATGTTGTCCGGGAAGAAGTGTTTCATCGATCAAAGTCTTGACAGACTGACCAATAATATTGAAAATCTCCAGCTTGACCTGGTCGGCGGCCGAAGATGAACCATCGATATAAAAGTCGATTGTGGTTACCGGATTGAACGGGTTGGGTCGATTCTGATACAATTCGAAAGTCGAAGGCAGGGGCGGGCCGGGGTTGACGCCCTCGACGGTAATACCCTTGGCCGAACCGGTGGAGATAAAGGCTTGAGTTATCCTCACCTGACTGTTATCCGAGGCGCTGATCGATGATTTGGAGACGAATGGCAATTTGATGATATTCGACAATCCGCCGGCAATCAGTTTATCCTCGTTCCATGGCTGCCAGTTGACCATCAAAACCTTCATGTACCCTTCACCGTTGTCGCGAACGCGCAGATCGAAATTGGTACTGCTTTCGGTCAATTCCGGAGCAAGCATTTCAACGGCATTGGGGTTGTACCGAATGACCAGTTCAACGCCGGCCGCTTCCGTCGGAAGGTCGGCTTCAATAGCCATTTCCGAAGTGATTCCGGCCGATGGTATTTCATCATGCCTTATATTCAGCGTGGCATATTCATCAAGATAACTATCCAGCGTGTTTTGCGTTTTGGGCGCAATCGGCCAGCCGAAGAAAGTATTGATTATACCCATCAGGTCGACAACGTTGACCGTGTCATTGGGTACGATATCGGCAATATGGAAACGCCGCCGGGACAGATCAATATCTCCGATCAAATACCCGACCGTACCAGTCATATCATCGACATCAATCTCAAAGTTCAGGTTTAAATCACCGACGAGATCAATGCAGACAGTACCGGATTCGACTTCCATAACCAAACCCTGAACATCCGGATTGGGATCAATCGACTGCATGGCGTCCAGCAAGACCAGGGGACTGCAACCCGGAACGGCATAATCGTCCACGGTGAAGGCCAAATACATGACCGCCGAGGTCGTGCCCGTGACCATCGGATCATTGGCCAGACCAAAAGTAACCACTCTCAATTCGCCCGGCGTGGTTGTGATATTTTCCACGGCGATCCAGTCGGGGATACGGTCGGTAGGAACAATCGAATCAAGTTCAAAATTGTCGCTGTCGTAAACCATGTTAAACTGAATACCATAGACGGTTTTCTTGGTGACGATATTGATCGGCACCAGGACTTCATTTAACCCCGGAATACCGCCTTCGGGACTTTGGCCTTCAGCCGAAGTCGTATAGAGAATGTCCAGATCAAGTTCCTCGACCGCAACAGTAATAGTCTGGGTTGCCGAATTCGCGGACGAATCGTCGCGAGCATAGAAGGAAAAGACAAAGTTCCCCTGTTGATTAACATCAGGCGTGAACGAGAAAGTGCCGGTGGCCGAACCTCCGCCACCGGTTATAGGATTACTTGGATATAGCGAAGAATTGGGGATACCCGACAGATCACCCCCGTTGGCATAAATCTCGACAACGCCGCCTTCTACGTCGGTGGCCGCCACATTTATACTGACCAGTTCTCCCTGCTTGATATTATAAATTGTGGTTGTCGGCGAAAGAGACAGTACCGGAAGTTTGTTCTCGTCCGGATCAGGATCAGGGTCAGGATCAACTCCGCTGGTATCTGGTTCTCTAACCGTGAAAAACGCGTTCTCCATAAACGGTATAACAGACCGGGTAACAACCGTATTCGGTATTACGTGTATTGTGTCAACTCTATTAATGGTAGTGTCATCACAGGCAGGTGGATCATTACAATCCCAGACTGTATCAAGCGAATCGAAAGGCAACGGCGCCAGAAGCGGGTTATCCCATTCTTCAGCCAGCTCCGTGGTCCAGTAATCCTCTTCGGGCCCCCCGCCGATATAGACATTGAGGATACCGCTGGAATTTGTCATCGCATCGGGATCAACAATGAACAAAATTTCCGCCAGAACAAAATCTGATCCGACAACATCTTTGCCAGGCAAAGTCAGAACCTCGTCACCGAATGGATACATCAGGAAACGGCCGGTGTTCATCTTGGACGGCGTGGACATACTGTATGGTACCAGCACAACGATGTCGCTGCCCAGATAAGATTGCGCCACCGGTGACAGCCGGACGTCCATATACCAGACCCAGTCAGTACTGTCATTAAGACCTTCCACAAAAAGATCATCATATATAATACCGGGATTCAATATAGTGGTATCGAACTTGAAATTCATACTGGCACCGGAGAGGAGCGAATCCAATGTAATATAAATCGGAAGCCAGATCTCTGTACCCTGCACGCCCACCGTATCCTTAAATCCGATGGTATCGGTAGAGTCAACTACCTGTCCGGTGGCCGTGCCGGCCATCAGTCCCCAGGTTAGACAAACCAACAGTAGGATTATAAAACGCCTCATTGCGCTATCCTCTATTTTCAGACTATTTTTTTTCATATTCATTTTATTTCATCAACACCATTTTGCGGCTGGCGCTGTTATTACCGGCAACCAGCCTGTACAGGTATATACCCGAAGCGACCCGGCGGCCGTCCTCGTCGTCACCATCCCAGATCACCGTATGTGCTCCGGCCGGATATTCTTCGTCAGCCAGGCGGATAATCTCCTGACCGAGAATATTGTAAACCGACAACTTCACCCATTCGGCAACCTCCAGATTAAAACTGATCTGCGTGGCCGGGTTGAACGGGTTAGGGTAATTCTGGTGTAAAACAAAACTTTTCGGAAGAATCACGTCTTCCGTTTTATTGGCCGTCAGGACATTCCCGTCCGCGTCGGCCAGATCAATTCGGTCAAGACTCACGTGCAGGTCGCCGTCGTCCGACAGCTTGATCAGACTGGTCGTGCCCGAGGATATTGTTTCCCCGTCATAACTGAAAAGCAGGCAATTAAACCGGTCGTTCCGACCCTCTGCCTTCAACTCCAACCCGCTCATATTGACCGGGTTCAACCGCCCGGCGTCCTCGCCGGTAAAGCTGAAAAAGGCCGCTCCCATCGGTATCGACGCTTCGGTCTGCACAAACAGACCATCATTGTTGCGGATCAACTCCACTTTCACCCGAGGAAGATTGGGCAAGGATTTGACCGCAATTTTGGGAGCTGTCTCGCCGGTGATAACCTTGATCAATACGACCAGATCAGCCACCGACGGCACAAAACCGTCGCGGTTGGCATCTGAGTTGAGTAGTTGCTGTTGGTTCATCGGATACTGCGACGGCATGATGAAGTAATTGGAGAAGTACACTGCGTCGGAGATTTCATAAGCCACGCCGTTGAGATTGATATCGCCCAAAAGTATATCCCCGGGTGCAGCGATAAGCAGATAACCGTCGAAGAAATTGATTTCGTCATCGTAAACTACTTGATTATCGCTCAGTACCAGCCGATTATCCGTGGATAGATGCCAGACGAAGGGAAGGGGCACCTGATTGCCCACATAAGTCAAATTCGATGATACCTGAGCCGTAAGCCGGATTAAAAGCCCGTCGCTTTCACCGATCGGGTCGGCCGTTTCGGCCCGGCCGTGCAGGCGGATGTCGCCAGCCACGCCGTTATAATCGAGCTGATATTGGAAGTAATCAAATTCCTCAGCCAAACCACCTTCGGTGGTAATCGTCAGTGTAGTCAGAATGGCCGGATCAAGATTTACCAACAGATCAAATTCCTTGAGCTCAAACTCAGTCTTTAAAAACAAATCAATAGTGACCACTTCGCCGGAAAACGTCGTCAACGTATCCAGTTGAAGACGATAAAACGTCACCGGAACCATTTCGATCTCAATTTCAGCCGTATCCGCCAAACCGTACGAATCAGCAGCAATCAAAGATATCTTATATAATCCAGAATCGGCATATTGGCTGGGCCAGTTAATCATTCCCGGATGATTAAAATCAAAAGTTGCGCCGGAAGGCAGGCCATCTATGGTCCAGGTTATCGGTTCAAAATCGGGATCCAGCGCAGAAACGCCGAAAGCCAGCGTATCGCCGGATTCAGCCACGATTTTTGCCGGAGCGGTAATCTCCGGCGCCCGGTTGACATTGATTACATTAACCTTAACCCGCTGATAACCGGATGCCGAACCATCCGAAGCCCAAAAAACGAAATAAAACGGGCTCAAATCCGAGGACAGGGGGCCGACAAAATCGGGTCGCCAGGCAAAACGGCCGGAACCATCACCATTATCAATGAATTCCGAATTATAAGGATGAACCGGATTGGCGATCGTAAGCGGATCGCCCTCAGGATCAGAGGCCTCAATATCAATATAAAGTGAATCCCCCTCAGCCACATAGAGTTCCGGGACGGGAGTAAAATAGGGAGATTGGTTTTCAACGCCGACAGTAATTTCTCCGCGACGGAAAACAGGATATATATTGTTGCCATTTTTATATGTAATAAGGAGATAGGCTGGTCCGATGGAGGTCGAATCGATGACAAGAACTTCATCGGGAATAACATCATCTTTAAGTTTGAATTTTAAAGTGCAAATCAGGCCGTTTCCGGCAGGAATATCGTCTTCAAATACTCTCACAACTCCGCCAAGAATAGTACCGTTGATGGAATCATCAACCTGCACAATTTTGGTCTTGATATAATCGACTCGTCCCCCGGAATAATCAATGGATATGAAATCCATCTTATCCATAGGGTAATCGAAAGGAAGGGTTAAACCTCCGAGATCTTCATCATTCCAGAGGCTGACAGAAACGGTAAACTCCCGCCCGACATTGACTACCTGCTGATCCAGATAGATAGTATCGATTTCACCAAAGGGATCGCTCTGAGCGGTCGCTGTGGCGGCAAGTGCAAGTAAAATTAAGAATATATACGCAAATGATTTCATCTTCTACCCATAGTTTGGGGCTATAACAATCCAGTCAATGATTGAGCAAAACCCTTACCAACCTCGACAGAATCTGACCGGCCGGAAATATTCCGGATCTTTTTCAGCTTCATCATCCGCTCAATACCGGCTTTCAGCCGCCGGTTTCTGTGGAGTCTTCGCAACTCCTTAAAACTCAGTACACTATAGCAGACTGGTCGATCGAATTTCCTTATCTGACGGCGGCCTGCAAACACTACTCAAACTCTTAAATTGATTTACAGATAATCTGAATGGTAGGTAAAAGAACTTACTGTGATTAGAATCTGCAAACTCGTGCAGATATCTAAAAGCGGTAGAATGAGATGAGGTTATTCTTAAATAAAAAAACGCCCGTAAGCTAAGTGAGGGCAATATGTTACGCTTACTACTGGGCATGTCCTTCTGTCCTTTTTCCTCGCTAGTACAACTCTTACATTACCAAAACTCGATACCAACCTCCTGTTTAACTGTCCCGACGTCCGGTGTCGGAGAATTATAGCGGTAAGGGTCAATTAAGACCCTTACCACTAAAAGCGTAATTACTTCATCAGGACCATCTTTTTGGTCTCGGAGAAGTTGTTGGCAGTCGCCTTGTAGAAATAGATACCAGAAGCAACGGTGCTACCATATGCATCGGTACCATCCCAGACGATGTCCAGAACGCCAGCCTGAGCGGAACCGCTGTAGCTCTTAACTTTCTGACCCGCAACGTTGAAGACGGTCAAAGTCCACTCGGAAGCCTGAGGCAGGCTAAGAGAGATATTGGTCTTCGGGTTGAACGGGTTCGGATAGTTCTGAGCCAGAGCGAAGGTGCTCGGCAGGTGGTGAATGGCGGTTTCCATAGCGAAGCCGTCATAATCAGCCACTTCGACTTCAACCAATTCCACGTCGCCGTTGACGGAAATAACGTCGCCGGCCTGGATGGCGTTGGAGCCGATGTTATAAACCAATACACGAAGCTGGTCGTTGTTGACACCGTAGGTCATATCCATACCTTCGGCCAACAGAACCGGAGCGTCAAAGTCACCGTTGATGTCAAAGACAAACAGTCCAGCACCGGCAGGAGAGGAAGCGTCATAGCTGACGATCCCGGCCTGAACCGAGATGTTGGAAACGGTGCCCGGAAGCGGCTTCGGATAAGCGTTGGCATCACCAATGATGACACGAATCAAGTATACCAGATCGGCAACCGAAAGCGTGATACCATCAGCATTGACGTCGGAAGCAGCTATCGAAGCTTCGATGTGATTCATCGCTGTTTCACCAAAGGCGCTCAGGCCTACGATGAAGTAATTGGTGAACATAACCGCATCAGCGATTTCGTTCATCACACCGTTGGCGTTAATGTCGCCACGACCGTCAATGTCGCCACTGCAAATAATATCTACTCCACCGTGGGTGAAATAGATAAAGCGAAGTGGGGTGACCTTGTCGCCGACCATGCAAATATCGGGAGCGCCGAACCAGCCCGGAAGCTGATCATAGTCGCCCGGAAGATAAACAGGTCCACCCTCGAATTCATAAACAGCCTTGGAGATATACAGAGTATCACCACCAGTGGAGGAGATACCGTTATCACCACAATCCATCCAGTAGAAACGAATCGGCACATACATGCACTCGAAAGTCCGGTCATTGGTGACCAGGAATTTCAAGACGGCCAGGTTCTTCGGGAAGGTCCTGGGGTCTTCAGTAGTGATGCCGCAATCAGGATGGTTCGGGCCGTCGTTGATTTCGGAGATAGCCACTATACGCAACAGACCGGACGGGCAAGCGTTGCCGCAGTTGCCATTCCAGCTGTAACGATAGGTGAAGTATTCCCAGCCGCAGTCAACAAGCAACTGACCAGGAGTAGCTTCGATAAAGGTCAAGGCGGAGTTATCATATCCAATAAGGAAGTCATAACCACCCATATCTTCGGAACCAGCGATCATATCAACGGTAACGTCAACAAAGTGACCCTGCAAAGTGCCATGGGTTTTCTGAATCGTGATTTCAAACGGAACAGTAATCAGAACTTCAACCACGAAAGTGCAGACAGCATCTTCGTAGCCATCAGTCACTGTGACTTCAACAGTATTCAAGCCAGCGTCACCGATAACCGGAGTCCATGACCAATCACCATTGGCATCGATCGTACCGGGACCATTGGTGACCGAATAGGCCAGAACATCGCACAGATCGACATCAGCGCCAACGACCGTAGCCTCGGCCAAGTTACCATAACCAATGGCAAAATCATCCGGACAAGTAGCGGTCGGATCGTTGTTGGTGACCTCAAACTGTAACGTACAATCAGGACCAGTACCAAAGGCATCCTGACCGGCAACTGTTACAGTAACGGTATTACCCACATCGCCGGGGTTACCCGGAGTATAAGTAACCGTAGCGGCACCAGGACCAGTGGAAGTAATAGCTACCGTGCCATTACCATCATTACCAGTCTCGATGACAGTGATAGGATCACTTTCGAGATCGGTGAACGTGACGTCAAGCATACCGGAACCGCAGTGATCCGTCGATTCGGCATCACCCGGACAGATATCCGGTTGCGGAGGCATGTTCGGCATGACCTTGACCGCCCAGCACTTCGTGCCGACTTCCCAGGCGCCCGGAATGTAGTTATTGGAAACAAAGCCTACAAACAGGAAGTCAAATGACGTGCCGATTTTCATCGTGTCAAGGCAAACATGAGCAACGTCGTCACCGGTGACACCACCGAAAGTGACAAACATACTCATGGTATGCTGGAAAGCACCGGAAGGACAAATCGGAGGATCGTTATGAACACCACCAAGACCGAATTTGTCCATACCGTCGCCGGACCAATCGTTAACACTGTCGATAATAGTCAGTCCGAGACCAGCCATATCCCAAATATCCCAAGGAGGATACATCTGGCCGGTTTCAACGGCCACGACATGGTTCCAGGTTGTTTCTGGAAGTACACAGCCACATCCCGGAGGCGGATAATATATCCAATCGATCTTGAAAAGACCTTCGGTGAAATTCCAAGTTGCCCCATCGGTTGAAGACAGCCCATAAGCTGTCGTAAAAGCCGTGAGGTCTTCATCAAAACCATACCAGTACTCCATTGTGTAATTCGTTCCGACCCAGAGGGTTTCACCGCCGCCTGGTGCCGGGCTAAAAACTACATCAACAGAATCCTGAGCATTTACTAGCCCAAAAGAAAGAAGTAATGTTGCAAGTAAAACGATGGTTCGTTTCATCTTGTGCTCCTTCATTACCTGTGTTTCAGAAGCGTTAATTGTCTTTATTGGTCGTCGTCGGTAAAAACGACTCGCAACATAATCCCCCTCTTGCAAACCGTATTCAGCGTTTTGGTTGAGCCGTCCAAAACAAAGGGTGGCTTGCGAGGAAAGAATGATAAATCATTCTTCTTTTGAGCGCGTGCTAACAAATAACTTCTTTAAAAGTGCGTGCCACCTCCTTTCACGCTTTCACCTCGTTATCTTCTCTCCAATGAGAGATTTTTTATTTTATCCTCTTTTTATTCGTCCCTAATCCTCGAAACTGCAAATGCGCCAGCCCCCTCAATAGAGGCAGGAGGGCGCTAAGCCGCTCTTGAAAATAAAGTTTATCAAATAAACCGCGTCCCCGACATTGACCGACGTGTCGCTATTGACATCGGCACAAACCATATCCACGGGGGCCGGCCCTCCTTTGAAAATATAATTAATCAACCAGACCGGATCGCCGACATTGACCGCTTCATCGCCATTGCAATCTCCACACAGGCAGCCACTACCGGCAATAATCTCACAGGAGCCATCGTCGAAAATGGTATTGTCCATATCTCGAACTGTCCATGGCTGAGCATAAAGCCAAATCGATTCGGCGTCCATCTCGGTTGTATCTATCCAGTTCAGGCAAGTATCGCCATCCCAATCGTCACAATACCAGTATTGCCAGAAGGAATCAATAACCACCGAATCGGCGTCGGCAAAAGTATTAGTGTCATCCCATATAAGACAGCTGTCTAAGACCGAATCATAATCGACGCAAGCCCACATAAAGGTGTCGCAAACGCTGTGCTGGGTAATCGTGCCGATCAAATTACCCTCTGGGTTGGAAAAGCTTGTTTTACCCACATCATCGACAATCATAATAGTCACGGTTGAGTCGGTGATGACTATCGTCGTGTCCTCACCGAAATCTTCATATACTCGGGTTTTCAGGCGGAACAACAGGATTTCCGACTGATTGGGCGGAAGAGCGGGGCTTCGTGGCGGGCCCAGCTTGTCGGCCAGCGCCGTGATTTTCATATTATGACTACTCCCCTCAACCGGGCGAGCCGCTACATATTCCCACGAAGAAATGGCTGAACCGCTGGTATCTACGGCCCCTGAAATAATAACCGTATCAATAATCATCGTATCCACCCAGTTAGTGCATTCCCCCGCCTCCCAGGTGTCACAATACTGCCAGGTTGTATCAATAGTAGAATCCTCTGTATCTGTCCGGAACTCCATCAATTCATGCCTGTCCATGACAACCATGATACTGAATCCGGCCAGAGAATCGTAATAATTCATCATATAAACACTGACCCAAGCGTTGGTATCCCCGACATGCACGGTCGTATCCGAGATCCGCAATGTTAAAATAGGGATATCGGCCTCATCCGCCCGTAAAGGACCGGCCGACACCATCAGAACGCATCCGATGATGAAGAAAAGCTTTGTGACTCGCGACTGGCAGCTGAGGAACATGAGGTACTCCTCCCGAAGGGTTACTAAATACAGTATATCGACAACATTCCCTTAGCTAAGTCAGCCGCTCACCTCCGCTTTTCCCTGCTGCCTCAACCGGCAGCTTCCTATTTCAGTTAACCCAAGAAACGACCTTTGGTCGGTAATGCGTTTCGACGAACCAGTACCGTCAAAAAACTGAAGTAACTCGATCTATTATGGTTCTCGGGCTCTTGAACAATTTACTTAGAAGACTCACACCCGTCTTTAAGTTCGTAAGATCAATTTGCAGATAATCCATCCTTATGGTATCACGGGCAATATAAGTGCGAGCAGGGAAGTTGTCAACAGATTTCTTTAAGTTTTTATGCCATTGCCTTAATACAACGCGGCTTTGCCTACCACGATAACCTCCTCGGTTTTGAATTCAATCTCTCAAAAGCAAAAGATATGCCCGTCTGAATATGTCCGCCCAAGGAATGCTGAAACAGCCGAATTTACGATTATGGCCCGTATTTTAAACAAAATCAGGCCTTTAGCGCAGGTGAATTAGTTTATCAGAATATTAAAAGTACAAAAAAATGCATAATGCGCAGGATATTGCGCATTATGCCTAATGAAACTGTACATCCGGATCAAATACCGGAGATCTTAGTGCGTGCTACCTTCTTCCACTTCAGTTTTAACCGAATCGGGAGTAGTCAGGAGCTTGGCCGGGTCGGCAATAAAAGCTGCCTTTTCCTCGGCATTACAGAAGAAATAAGTCTGTCCTTCATACATTGCCGCCGGCATAGTTTCAGTCACTGTCATAGCCATTCCGCAGGCCGCGCAGGTAATTTCTGTCCCAATTTCTTCGGCCGTCGGTGTATGATCAACCGCAGCAGCCACTTCCACCGGCTCAGGGGTCGGATCGGCCGCAGGTTTTTCTTCCGCTTTGCCGCAACCGATAAACAAAACCAAGGCCAGGGCCAAAACCCCCAGCCCAAGTAACTTCCATGTTTTCATAATCTCTCCTTCCAATTAAAAAAGTTCCTGTGTATCGTCTCAAATCTGGACTTTATCGACGTAAGTGTCAAGTTTTATTTGCGCCTAACAACCGGTTGATTCCACTTTTAATAATCACTCTTTCCGAAGAACTCAGGCCAAGAAAATACGCCGAGGGCAAATATAGCAAAGAGATAAACCCGCCCGCCAGAAGCATTGTCCCCAACGAATCAATTCGTTGAGCGACAACAATTATGCCTACTCCGGGAATAATCGAGGCGGCTACCGCCGGGAAAATGGCCCGAACAACAAATGACCATATTCCTCCACCCACCAGCCTGACCGCGGCGAACGGAAGATATCCAATCGATAAAACCGCCAGAGGAATTGTTGTCCCCCAAGCCACTCCAATCAGGCCCATGGTCTTGACCAGGATTATCGACAAAACAATATTAATAATCGCCCCAGCAATAGATAAAATCGAAAACAGTCGATGGCGCCCCACGCCCAGTAAAAGCTCCCCGCCGATTCCCTGCATAAACGAGAGCAGATGCCCAATCAGCAATATTTGCAGAATTACGGCTGAAGCGGCGAAATCCTCACCTACCCACAAGTCGATAAACCGCCCCCCCCAGAAAAACAGCAGCAGCGAGACCGGCATGGAAAACAACAGATTTATTCGGCTGCCGTCATATAAGAGCCGGCGCAAGGTGGGCTGATCTGCCTCCGGGTCAAATCGAGCCGCTACCGGCGAGAAGAGACGGCTAACCGTGAAAGACATCTGGCGCAAGTATTCGGTAAGCTTGACTGCAATCCCGAAAACAGCCACTTCCTCGACTCCTCGGTAAAAGCCGACAATGAAAGAATCGGAATAAAAGGCTATCCGCCCCGATAAGACCAGCAAAAATGAAAAGAAAGAATAATCTCCGATTTGAGACAAAACCGATCGACTGATAAGGCGGGGATGGATCGACAAATCGGGAAGCAAGCGAAATAGCATCCGCATCCGCCACAAATAACCGAGCAACGATCCGATCAAGGCAGCCACGCCCAGCCCGATCAAACCATACCCCATCTCCAACAGTATAATAGTAAGGGCCGACCGTAACAGCGCCATTAGGAGGGAAACGGTGTTGAACAAATCAAAGCGATAAAGCCCGCCAGCCAAAGCCTCTGAAAATATTGACAATGGAAAACCGACGGCAATGGATAGGCCAATCAGCAGAATCACCATCCGCGATTGCCCGATCAAGTTATCGGGTAAATCAAACAGAACCGGCGCTTCTATCATTATATATATAGTGGCCGCCAGAACCAAAAGAGCCAGACCGGCGGCAATATAAAAAGCGGTCGCCACAACCTCATTGCGCCGTTGTGGCTCTCCGGTTTTCTGGTACCTGGCCACAAAGCGGACGACGGCAAAGCCGATCCCAAAATCAAAAAGTCCCAGATAACCGGAAAATGAGCCGACCAGAATCCAGACGCCATAGGCGGCCTGACCAACCTGATTAATAATATAAGGAGTCAGGAAAAAAGACAGAGCAGCGGCAGTGAGGTAAACCGCCCAGTTGGAACTCAGGTTTTTAACAAACTGTCGCTTCATGGATAGACCAATATAGGCCAAAATCATAATCGATCAAAGCACCAAGCCCTCGTTTTGATGATTATTACTTAATTTTGGCTATGTAATTCAATATTACGGAACTTGCTTTTAGAGCAATGTTTTTTTACATTTTAATGACCTTCACTCGCACCGGAGTAATTGTGAATCTTGAGATCCTGGTCGATTCGGATAATTTCTGGACACGGTTCGCCGAAGATATCGATTCGGCCCAGAAAAATATCTATATCCAGACATTGTCTTTTGAGGGCGACAAGGCCGGTTTGCAACTGGCCGAAAGGCTGACCGCCGCTGCCGCTCCAGACAAACGGATAATTATCGACAATTACACCAAGTATATGCTCAGCGATAAATTCCGCTATTCCCCGCGTAATCTTTTCGATGAGGAATTGAAAGAAGAGGGGAGGGAAACATCGCGGATGGTCGCCCGGTTGATCGCCGATGGCACTAAAGTACGATTCGTCAACCCGGTCGGCCCTTTTCTTTGTCGTTTCCCAATCCGTAATCACAAAAAAATCCTGGTTATCGACGGTCGCATAGGCTATATCGGTGGAATCAATTTCAGCGACCATAATTTCGACTGGCACGATATGATGCTGCGCATCGAAGATGATGATGCCGTGGAATATTTGACCGAGGATTTCATGACTTCCTGGCAAGGAGGGCATTTTGCCGGAAATCAAAAATTCGGCGACCTTGAACTGTTTTCCCTCGACGGTAGAAGCAACGAGAACGCTTTTGAAGAAGTGTTCCGCCTGATCGGTTCGGCCCGCCGTTCGATCTATGTACAAAGTCCCTACCTGTCCTTTCCCTTTTGTGATCATCTGCGGATGGCCGCTGAGCGGAACGTGAAAGTCACTGTGACCTCCCCGGAGAAAAACAACTTCCCGGGTATGGATGATTATATCCGCTGGGAATCAGCTAGGGGCAATTACGATCTTCTGTTGTATCCCGACCGCATGACTCATCTGAAGGCGATGTTGATCGACGACAGCCACCTGATCGTCGGTTCCTCCAATTTCGATCATTTCAGCTATAAATTGATTCAGGAAATATTCGCGGTCGTTACCGACCGGACGACTATCGACAGCTTCATCAAGCAAATCATCGATATAGACAATCCTCTTTGCCATCGACCCCAAGATGATCCCAACCGTCTGCGCGGCTACCTGCGCAACCTGCAATTAAAATCGATCAACCGCGTTTCCGCGCTGTTCAAATAGGTATTTTACGCCCTTGGATTTTTCGTAGTTGATTTTTTACATCGGAAGACTTAATTTTATTTACCAACGGCACATTCGGGAGAATTTCAGTGTCGCCCAACAATCACGATGACGACAAGACCCAGACGCATGTAGTCCTGACCAGCGGGACGGAAGTAGCTCACTACCGCATTGTCGAGAAAATCGGCGCCGGTGGGATGGGTGAGGTGTATCTGGCTGAGGATACCAAACTCAATCGCAAGGTCGCGCTTAAATTTCTCCCGCAACATCTCTGCCAGGACAAAGACTGTCGTACCCGCTTCACGCGCGAGGCGCAGGCGGCCGCGAAGCTTGACCACCCCAATATTGCCGGTATTTACGAAGTCGGCGAATATCAAGGTCGGCCGTACTACGCCATGCAGTTGATCGAGGGGCAGTCTCTGGGAGAGGTGATCGTAGGGAAGGACCTGCCGATTGAACGTATTCTTGAAATCGGTATTCAGATTTGTGAGGGATTGCACGCGGCGCATGACAAGGGGATCATTCACCGGGATATTAAACCGTCGAATGTGTTGATCGACAGTCACGGTCGGGTGCGGATCGTTGATTTTGGTTTGGCAGCAGTAGCGGGCACCGATCAACTTACCAAAACCGGTTCAACTCTGGGTACCATCGGTTACATGTCGCCGGAGCAAGTTCGAGGCGAAGAAGTCGATCATCGCAGCGATCTGTTTTCACTCGGTGTTGTTTTATATGAACTTATCACCAAACAAAATCCGTTCAGACGCGACAACGAAGCGGCCACGCTCAAGGCAGTGAGTGATGATCTGCCCGAACCTTTGGCTCGCTTTAAATCCGGATTGCCTGATGGTCTTCAGGGCATTATTGAAAAAGTACTGGAGAAAGATGTCAAGACCCGCTATCAGCACGCCGATGGGCTTCTGTCTGATCTGGTACGTCTTAAGCGTCTGCTGGAGTCGGGCCAAACGACAGTATCGATTGTATCGCAAGCATCACGCCCGGGGCGATTTTGGTGGATTGTCGGAGCTTTGGCTATAACCGCAGTCATTGTTGTGATCGTTTTGAGCAGGCAATGGAGTATAGATTCTACCTCCGGCAAGGCCGAGAGGATTATGCTGGCCGTGTTGCCGTTTGAGAATCTGGGCGATCCGGATGATGAGTACTTCGCCGATGGCATGACCGATGAAATCACCTCACGTCTGGCTGTGGTGCATGGCTTAGGAGTTATCTCCCGCACCAGCGCTTATACTTATAAAAATTCAGATAAAACCCTGCCGGAAATTGCCAAAGAATTGGGGGTTGATTATATCCTCGAGGGAACCATCCGGTGGGATAAATCGGGCGAGATTGACCGAGTTCGCATTACCCCTCAGTTGATCCGGGTTGCAGACGATCTCCATCTTTGGGCGGCCAACTTCGAAAAAGGCATAACCAAAATTTTTGAAGTCCAGATCGATATCGCGACTCAAATTGTGGATACCTTGGGTGTAACACTATTGGCAAACGAGCGTCGATCGCTGCAATATAAACCCACTGACAATTTCGACGCCTACGATCTCTACCTGCAGGGCAAGGAATATTGGGATCGAGGGCAAAGCGTTCAACTCGCCATCCAACTGCTTGAAAGGGCTGTCGAAGCCGACTCCGGTTTCGTCAAAGCCCACAGCCTGCTGGCCCGGTTCTATGGCTATGTCTATTTCAACGTTGATCGAACAGATCAGCACGCTAATTTATGCGAGGAAGCGGCTAAGAATGCGGTGCGCTTTTCAGATGGCGGTATTGAAGGCAATATTGCCATGGGGTATTATTACTACTATGCCAAGAAAGATTACGACCGCGCTCTGAAGGAATTCAAGAAGGTGTTAAGTCAACAGCCAAACAATGGAGACGTGCTGGAAGCAATTGGATATGTCCAGCGACGCCAGGGCTATTGGCGGGAGTCGGCGGATAATCTCAAAAAGGCGTTGGAAATCAATCCGCATTCCCGTGCGCTAATGATATCCGTTGCCACTTCCCTGCAGACCATGCGTGAGTATGAGGAGCTTGAACGCATTCTTGATAAAAGCCTGTCCCTGACACCGGATGCAGCGAACCTTCTAATTTTTAAAGCCTACAATATCTTACGATTAAGTGGTGACACTTTAAAAGTTCGAGCAATACTCGATGAGGCTGCCCGGCACGGGGAACCGGATATCATGGTACTCTGGCAGGAGACTTTTGACGTATTTTTCCGCGATTATAAGTCCGCGGTCAGCCGACGTGCGGTTACCGGAGATTACATTCTGACAGACAGCGCGGCGTTTTACCTGAACAGGGCCGAGGCCTATTATTATTGGGGCAATGATTCAATTAGCGAAATATATTATGACTCTGCGAGAATGGTCGTGGAACAATGGCTGATAAATGATCCGGAAGAGGCATTCAGCCGGTTGTTGTTGGGGGCTGCCTATGCCGGGCTGGGACGTTCATCCGAGGCCATTCGAGAAGGAAGAAAGGCGGTGGAGCTTATTCCCATTACTGAGGATGCCCTTTATGGCGCAGGCATGCTGGGGGGACTGACTCAAATATATGTGATGGTGGGTGAATATGATCTGGCTATTGACGAACTTGAATATTTGATGAGTATACCGTCCGGCATCGGCCTCTATGATCTGCGTCATCACCCTCAATGGGACTCGCTCCGTGATCACCCTCGTTTTCAGGCATTACTTGAAAAGTATGATACCAGAGATTGATATTTTCGCTGACCTAAGGACAGGGCCGGCAAATTACTCTATTCGATTTTGGTGATTTTGTACTTGAGAACTCCGGCGGGAACCTGGATTTCCACTTCGTCGCCGACTTCCTTGCCCAAAAGCCCTTTGCCGATAGGTGAGGTTACCGAAATATGATTCTGGTCCGGGTCGGTTTCTTCGGCCGAAACCAGCGTATAGACTTCTTCCTCGTCGTCGTCCAGATCAATCAGGGTGATTTTGGCGAATAGATATGCCTTACCCTTGACGACATCCTCTTTTTTGACCACCAAAGCCCGTGAAAGTTTGAATTCGGTTTCGGCGACCGCTCTTTCGATATGAGTCTGCGCCTCTTTGGCGGCGTGATATTCGGCGTTTTCGGACAGGTCGCCCATTTCCCGGGCTCGTTTGATTTCAGCCACAATAGTCGGGCGATCGACATACTTCAGCTTATGCAGTTCAGCTTTCAGTTTTTCGAATCCTTCTTCGGACATATGAATAGGGCCGGATTCGGACATGTGCATACTCCTTGGCGATTCAGCTCAATAGAACATTTCAATAGTGCGGATCAATAATATGCTTTTCAGCCGCAGAAGTCAACAGTTTAGGGGCGATTACAGGAGACGGCAGGAAACCTACCGTCCCCGTAAAAGAGAAATTTACACCTCGCCGACCGCTTCCTGAAGCATGATCCGATGATAAAGCTTGCAGTATAAACCTTCCTGCAAAATCAGATCAATATGCGTGCCCTGTTCGACGATCCGGCCGTCATCAAGGACAATCACTTCGTCGGCCTTCTCCAAAGTCGCCGGCCGATGAGTGATAATGAAGCAGGTCAGATCCGGCATCACCTCATGCAGACGATCCCACAGTTCGGCCTCGGTGTCGGCATCGAGAGCCGAGGTGCAGTCATCGAGGATCAAAATCTTCGGCTTCGCCGCCAGCGCCCGGGCCAAAGCCAGTCGCTGTTTTTGTCCGCCGGAGATCGACATCCCGCGCACTCCGATCTTGGTCTGCATCCCCTCAGGGAAACCGTTCAGATCATCGCTCAACTGCGATATATCCACGGCCCACTCCAGCGTTTCGTCAGTTATGCCTTCGCGATGGAAACGGATATTGTTTTCAATCGATTCCGAAAACAAAATCGGTTCCTGCGGTACATAACCGATATGCCGGCGCAAATCGCCGATATCATACTTGCGCAAATCGACACCGTCGAGGACAATCCGGCCTGCGGTCGGATTGACCAGCTTGGGGATTAACCGCGCCGCCCAGCTTTTGCCCGATCCGACCCGGCCGACAAGCGCCACTCGGCGTCCCGGTTCGACCTCAAAATCCAGATCATGCAAAATATCGCGATCCATACCGGGGAACCGGAACGAAACGTTTTCAAAAGCCACCCGTCCCAAAGGCGAGTCGGTCAGAGGTTTCGAACCTTCCTCTTCGGTAACCATAGGCGGATGTTCTTCCAGCTCGATCAACCGTTTGATCGACACGGCCGCCCGCAAACCCTTGACCAGAAAGTTGCCGACGTCGAACATCGGGTAAATCAAAAACAGCACGTACGAATCGAATGCGACAAATTCACCGATTGTCAATGAACCGTTGATGACATAATAACCGCCGGCCAAAAGGATAATCACTATCCCAAACTGCCAGACATACATCCACAGCGATTCGATAATTGTATGCGCTCGGACAGCCGATATTTCAGCTTTCCGCCGATTTTCAGCTACGTCGGCAAAACGTTTGCGCTGGTCTTTTTCCCGCGTGTAAGCCTTGATCACCCGGATACCGGAAAAACAGGCTTCCATGGCGTCGTTGACCTCTGAGATTTTCTTCTGCAGAAAATCAAAACGCCGATCCAGTACGGCCGAACTTTTCATGTAGATCACAATCAATATCGGCAGCGGTACCGCCGTCCACAAAGTCAACACCGGATGGATGGAAACCATCATAATCAAACTGAATGCTATCAAGGTCAACGCTTCATAGAAGCGAAAGATACCGCTGCAGGCAAACCAGGACAGTTTCTCGGCCACATCATCGGTCAGCCGGGTGATAAGATCACCGGTGCTGAACTTGTTGAAAAAGTCAGGACCTTTGCCGGTGATATCATCGAACACCGTCTGCCTGAACTCCATCTCCAGCCGGATATTCATATAAGCTCGATGGCCTACAAGTATAATATAGACCACCAGCCATCCGGCGGCAAAAGCGATCAAAAGCAGAGCATACATACCGATACTTTCTCCGCCCAGCGACTTGATCCAGTTGTCGATATACGGCAGACTGGTCGTGGTGGTCTCGCCCGATTCCAACAGATCGAAAATATTTCGCAGCAGAATCGGCTGGATCACCAGAAAAGCGCTGGACAGCAAAGAAAATGTCAGCAATGTCGCCAGGGCTCGCTTGTGATGGCGATAGTATCGCCAGAACCACTTTATATATTTTAACATGCCTTTTTAACTCCCATACCGTTGGGCGGGGCGAACTGCAGTTTACACAGTTTGGAATAATATCCGCCCTGAGCCGCCAGTTCTCCATGCGTGCCCCGCTCGATAATTTCGCCATCACGAACAACCAGTATCCGATCGACGTTCAGGATGGTACTCAGCCGGTGGGCGATGATAATCGAGGTACGCCCTTGCATCAACTTTTCCATCCCTTCCTGAATCAACCGTTCGGTTTCCGGGTCCACCGATGAGGTCGCCTCATCGAGGATCAACACCTCCGGTTCGGCCACCAATGCCCGGGCAAAGGACAACAACTGCCTTTCGCCGCGGCTGAGATTGGCGCCACGTTCCGACAACTCGGTTTCGTACTGATCCGGCATCCGTTCGATAAACCGGTCAGCCGATACCGTCCGGCAGGCATCCACCACACGTTTGGGGTCGAACCCGTTGGCCGACAGCGACACGTTAGTGGCCACGTTGCCCGGAAAGAGATAAATATCCTGCAGCACCAATCCGAACTTGGCTCGCAGTTCTTCTTTGGTGATATCGCGGATGTCGATTCCATCCACCAATATCCGTCCCTTCTGGATATCATAATAGCGCAGAAGGAGGTTGATCACCGTCGATTTCCCTCCGCCGGTTACTCCGGCCAGAGCGAAACGTTTACCCTTGGGGATAGTAAAAGAAACATCCCGAAGAGCATAATTGTCGTCGTTCGTATATGAGAACGAAACATTGTCAAAAGTAATCCCCGAATCCAGACGAGGCCAGCTGACCGGGCGGGTCGGTTCATGAATCATCTCGCCGGTATCCAAAAGACCGAACACCCGCTTGGCTCCGGCAACCGCCTTCTGTAAAACGGCGATCTCCTCGGCCGCCATATGCACCGGCTCCATGAACATCCGGATATAGGAAATGAACATCACCAGCGTGCCGATACTGAGATTTCCGGCTCCCGACCAGCGAGCGCCGACATAAAGCACCAGGGCAATGATGACCGTTTCCATAAAGAAAATAGCGTTGAACATGGCCACCACATACAGCTCGGCTGTCAACTCGGTTCTATATTTCCGGTAATTGACCTTGTACATCCGTCGCCGGACCTCACGCATCCGGTTGAAAATCTGGATAATCTGCATCCCCTGCAAAAATTCGGTCAGGGCCGCGGTGATATCAGCCATCCGCTTGCGGATTATCAGCCATCGCGGAGTCGTAATCCGGTGATAGAGATAAAGCATTACCAATATCCCCGGGATGAAAACAGCCACCACCGCCGCCAATCGCGGCGAGATGACAAACATCCAGACAAACATACCGGCGATCAACAGAACCGACCCGATCATAGTCACTACCGTATTGGTAAAAAGCATCCGAATCGCTTCGGTATCCGATTCCACCCGAGCCATCAGCCGCCCAACCGGGTTGCGGTCGAAAAAGGAAACGGCCATCTTGACGATATGGTCGAACAGCTGTTTACGCAGACGAGTCATCGCCTGCTGGCCGATCATCTCCATTCGGATGCGGAAAATATAATTGAAAATCAAAAACATTCCCTGGACCAGGATATAAAGACCCACCGTCCCCAGAAGTCCCTGGTAATCGCCACCGGACATATCGACATCGATAGCCTGCCGGATCAGATTAGGTCCGATCAGATAAATCGCTTTGGAAGCCGCCAGCAGTAGAAAACAGATTCCCAGCCATTTTTTATACGGCGCCAACAGAGGTAGAAGCCTGCCCAGCGCCTTGCGGGAACTCAACCCGTCATGCCGATCTTCTTCATAATATGCAGAATCCATGTCTTACTCCAAAATTCGTTCCCCGCCATACGGGGTCTGCGGTTCGGTTGAATCCGGCCGGAATAACTACAAAAAAAACCCGCCGGAACTTCATACGATCCGGCGGGTTGATGGTCTTTTATATAAACAGTATCTTACCGTCTATGGAAACCTCCCAAACCGCAGGACCGTTCGCCCTGAGCGCATACGCCAATAATCGGATATGTAAGCAAATTAGTCATATTAGCTGTTACACTCCTCTGGGCTTTTTAGGCCTTGAATGCTCCGATGTGATATACAAACTTCATCAAATCGTTTCCGGTTTGGTCGTTTACAAAATATCTCTTTAGGTATTCGACACCAATCTACTTTTGTTTCACCAATTGTCAAGTTTTTTTTTGCCAACGGTCAAAAAAACTTAAGCCTCGATCACTTTTGTCCCGGCAATCATATCATGGATACAGCGTTGATCCTCGCGGAAAATAAACAGGATATCCACCAGAGCATAGAACGGCACGAAACCGATAATGCCATTGAGTACCGTCCGCATTCCTACATTGGGCATAAACCCGCCGTTGGAATTGTCGCTAACCATGACGATTCTTATGTTGGAAATCCTTTTGCCGATGGTCTGGCCGTCTTTGGCCAGCAAGTACATCTGGTAAATCGCCAGCCCGATAATGCCAACGAAAAGCAATTCCGGTAAATTGGCCAGAAGGCCGACAAAATAAATAGCCACTACCAGCAGGCCGTCGATTATGGCCGCTTGCAGGCGCGATCCGCGAGTAGCCTGGGTCGGCTCAAATTTCGGCAGAGGGGTTTCTACCTGAGGGGGTGCGTAAGTCTGCATGCTTTTCTCCTTTCTCGGGAGATTGGGGTTTGACAAACTATCCCTCCATTTTTCGGCCATTGGCTTTAACAAATTTCATGATTTACCCCCACTTCCT